>CAISJI010000221.1 GCA_903885565.1 uncultured Planctomycetaceae bacterium | reverse complement strand
ATCCCCAGCCGAACCGGCCGCAACATCGAGCCCGAGACGATCCTGCAACTGGCCGAACTCCCCGGCATCGCCATGGTCAAGGAGGCGACCGGATCGATGGATCAGGCATCGCAGATCCTCGCCGGCACCGATCTGACCGTGCTCTCCGGCGACGATTCGCTGACGCTGCCACTGCTGGCGATCGGCGGCCGCGGCGTGATCTCCGTGGTGGGCAATCTGGTGCCGGCCGACATGAAGGGGCTCATCGATGCCTTTGCAGCGGGCGATCTCGCCACCGCCCAGCGGCTGCACTACAAGCTCTTCGGCCTCTGCCGCGATCTGCTCGGACTGGCCAGCAATCCGATCCCGATCAAGGCGGCGATGGCGATGGTGGGACGCGATTCGGGCGATGTGCGGCTGCCGCTGCTGCCCCTGGAAGCACCCTTGGCCCAGAAGCTCAAGGGGGTTTTGGCCGCCTACGGCCTGCCGGTGCGATAGACTCTTTGAACGGGGGAGACGAGACGCCACACGTCCGGCGGTTCCCCTCTTGATCCAACCAGCTCAAACCTGTGCCCGGGGCCCCGGCACGTGAGGCGACAGCCGATGCAGTTTGCAGTGGAGCGGCGCCTGCCCGATGCCTTGGCCGATCCAGAGCGGGTCGACCTGCTGGTCACCGGCCGAATTGATGGCGAATGTGGCGACGAACTGGAGCAGGCCGTCACCGCGGAACTGCGCCAAGGGCGGCACTCCATCCGCCTCGATCTCACCGACGCCGGATTTTTGAGCTCCGGCGGCATCCGCGTGCTGTTCAACGTCCACCGCGCCGCCAAGGCTGCCGGCGGCAGCTGCCTCATCAGCGCCGCCAGCGAACCGATCACCCGCGTGCTCACGCTCTCCAGACTGGCGCCGATCCTGATGGATCTCCCGGCAGCCGCAGTCGAGCCACAGCCTCTCTCTCCCCCGGTGGGTGCGGCAGTGATTGGCAACCTGCGTGTGGGCCCTGTCCACCTGCTGGGGTTTCACCCTGCACCGGGCCAGATGCTCGAAGGGCGACTCTGCGGAGAACAACTGGTGGCTGGTGCCACCCCATCCCTTCCAGTCACACGCCAGACATTTGGGCTTGGGTTGGCGGCACTTTCTGATGATGGTCCGCCAGCCACGGCCGCCGGCGAGATGCTCGCCGCCTGCGGTGCGGTGTTTGTGCGTCCACCCCATCCCTTTGCCAGCGCCGATTCGCTCCTTGGCACTGGCGACTTCATCCCGGAGATCAGGGCCGCCGCCGCCCTGCTCTGGGAAGGATTGCCGCATGGGCGGACCGGATTCGAATCGGCCCACGATTCTCCCGGAGTGGCGCTGGTCGATCTCATCCGCAGCCTGTTGGAACAGGCAGACGCGCCGACGCTCGCGGTGGTGATCGTGGCGGAGGTGCAGGGACTGGTGGGGGCTGAACTGATCCGTCCGCTGGGAGAATCGAGCGCTGCTGATAGTCCGCAGGTGGCCAGCGCCGAAATCGCCTCCCGCTGGCTCAGTTTTTCGCGGGAGCCGGCCCATGCCCAGAAGACCGTCGTCATCGTGGGGATCGCCACCCAGCGCCCGCCGGAGGCCGCACTCCAACCGTTTGTGCGGCCACTGGGCACAACTGGTCTCCAAGGGCATCTGCACGCCGCAGTCTTTCCCTCCCGGCCGCTCACCCGCGGGGGCGGCAGCCTGACGGCGCTTGTGGATGATCTGGCCGGCTCGGCGCCACTGGCAGTGATGCACCTCCTGGATGATCCACAGCCGGTCCTCGGCAGCGGGCAATCGGAACTGGTGCGCGGCACCTGCTGGTTTGCCCCGCTTCAGGTGCACAGCGGGGAGAAGCTATGATCACGCTGCTCTCCACTTGGACATTCGGCCTGGCGCTGGGGTTTGTGGCGCTGGGGGTGTTCGTCAGCTACCGGCTGTTTTCCTTTCCCGACATCACCACCGACGGCTCGTTTACGCTCGGAGCGGTGGTGGCGACGGTGCTGCTGGTGGCGGGAGTCGATCCGCTGCTGGCCACGCTCGGCGGGATGGCGGCAGGCGCCGTGGCCGGTTCCTGTACCGGCATGCTCCATGCCCTGCTGGGGATCGAACCGCTGCTCTCAGGGATTCTGCTCACAACGGCGCTGGCGAGCATCAATCTGGTGGTGCTCGGCCGCAGCAATGTTCCGCTCTCCGGCGTGCCCACGCTTTTCGACCGGGGCGAAAAGCTCCTGCTGCCGTTGGCGCGGGGGCTGGGGTTTGCGGAAACAGACGCCGGAGAAGCGGCCCGGCTGGGCTGCATGCTGCTGCTGGCCGCGCTGGCTGTGCTGCTGCTCTACATCTTCTTCCGCACCCGGCTGGGCACCGCCATGCGCGCCGGCGGCGATACTCCCTCCATGGCCCGGGCGCTCGGCCGCAACACCGGCCTCCTCACGATCGCGGGACTGGCCATCGCCAACAGCCTGACCGCCCTCTCAGGGGCGCTCGTGGCGCAATATCAGGGCTTTGTCGATGTGCAGATGGGGATCGGAATGGTGGTGTGGGGAATGGCGAGCGTCTTTCTGGGAGCGGCGCTGGTGGGTCCAGTGCGGCTGGGAGGCGCGCTCATCGGCACCCTCGCCGGCAGCGTGACCTTCCGGCTGCTCGTCGCCGCCGCCCTGCGGGCTGGCCTCCACCCCGACTGGCTCAAATTCACCACCGCTGCAGTGGTGCTCGCGGCGCTGGTGGCCCCCCGGTTTCTGGTTCGTCGTCCCCAGTCCCAATCGATCCGCTGATGCCGTGAACCGTCTCGAGATCCGTTTCCTTTTCCACCCTCCTTCAGCATGCTCACACTCAACTCCGCCACCGTCGCCTTCTCCGCTCCCGGCGGCCCGCTGGTGCGCGCGGTGGATGGGGTGTCGTTCACGCTGCCGGCCGGAACGTTTGCCGTGATGATCGGCACGAATGGTTCTGGCAAGAGCACGCTGCAAGGCTCTGTCGCCGGCACTGTGCGGCTCGATTCCGGTAGCGTGCAACTGGCCGGCCACGACATCACCCGCTGGAGCGAACACGCCCGTGCGCGGCTGGTAGGACGCGTGTTTCAGGATCCCCGAGCCGGAACTGCCGCCAGTCTTTCGGTGCTGGAAAATCTGGCCGTGGCGGCCTGCCGCGGTCGGCCGGCGGGGCTGGGCTGGGCCACCAGCGCTTCCCTGCGATCTCTGGCAGCAGAGCGTCTGGGATCGATTGCCCCGGGGCTGGAGGACCGGCTCGACCAACAGATCGGCTCGCTCTCCGGCGGGCAGCGGCAGATCGTGGCGCTCGTAATGGCGACCTGGCACCGTCCCGAACTGCTTTTACTCGATGAACACACCGCGGCGCTCGATCCCGCCGCGGCCGACCGGGTGGTGCAGGCCACGGCCCGCCTGATCCGGGAACAGAATCTCACGGCACTGATGGTGACGCACTCCCTCAAGCAGGCCGCCTCTCTCGGCGACCGGCTGTTGCTGATGCACCGCGGTCGCCTGGCGCTCGATGTTGCCGGCGCCGCCAAACGCCGGCTGTCGGCCGACGATCTCGCCAGCCGGTTCGATAGGCTGCGGGCCAGCGACCAACTCGACGACACCGCCGCCCGCACACTGACCGAACTTTACGTGTAACTTTCCGGGGAAAAAGTCATCCATGCCCCCCTTCCTCCTCCCCATGCTCCGCCGCTCGCTCCCCACGGCGCTCCTCCTGATTGGTGCTTCGGCGCTGCTGTTGCTCACCGACCGGGCCTCCTCGGCCAGATCTCTGCCGGCGGTGGCTGTGCTCCAGCAGACCAGCTCGAAAGTGCTGGAGGATGCCGTGCAGGGAATGCTCACAGGACTCGCCGAACGCGGCTGGATCGACGGCAAGACGCTGAAGATCCAACGCTACAACGCCGAGGGAGACATCTCGCAGGCCAATGCCATCGCCCGGGAGATCGTGGGGGGACCGTTCGACATGGTGTTCACCTCCAGCACTCCGTCGCTGCAGGCGGTCGCGACAGCCAACGCCCGCGGCAGGCTCAAACATATCTTTGTGGCGGTGGCCGATCCGTTCTCAGCCGGGGTTGGGCTCGATCGCAGCAACCCGCTGATCCACCCACCCCATCTGGTCGGCTTCGGCAGCCTGTCGCCGGTGCACGCCACATTTCTCATCGCCCGCCGCATTCTTCCCAACCTGCGCCGGGTGGGCGTGGCACACTGTCCCGCCGAATCGAATTCCCGTCGCTACATGGAACTGGTCCGCGCCAGCTGCAAGAAGCTGGGCATCGAGGTGCTCGAGGCCCCTGTGGAAAACTCCTCGGGGGTTGTGGAGGCGATTCAGTCGACGATCGGCCGCGGCGCCGAGGCGATCTTCTGCCCTGGCGATACGATCGTGATCAGCGCCATCGACTCAATCATCAACACTGCCACCAAGGCCGGCCTGCCGGTGTTCACCGTCAATCCGGGGGTAGCCGAGCGGGGCACGCTGTTGGATCTGGGGTTCAATTTCGAGGAGGTGGGACTGGTGGCGGGAAGACTGGCGGCAGACATCCTCGAGGGGGCCGATCCGAGCGGCATGCCGATCCGCGAAACGGCCCATGAAATCCCCCCCTATCTGCTCATCAACCGCGTGGTAGCAGCCCGCGGAAACTGGCACATACCCGACGATCTCCTCGAGCAGGCCCGGATCGTCATCGAAACCACCGGCCGTCGCGATTATCCCGAGCATGTCCTCGCCGGGCCATTCGAGGAACCGGACGGGCTTTGAGTCGCATCTGGCGGAGCTGGAGCGCCGACTTGCTTATCCGCTGATGGAGGCGCAGGTGGCGGCAGAACGTGCGCGTCACACAGGTCGGGGATACCCATGCCCTGAACAGCGATCAGGAAGAGCGATGAAGGCGGAGGGATCGGCGAACGCTCGAGGAGCGCATGCGACGAGACTTTTGCCGTCCCGCAGCCGATGCACCACAGAGGTCGGATGCGCTCCAGTAGCCGGGAATCAAAGCGACCGCTGAAAGGGGTCGCTTACTCAAGCGTGTTGAGCATTGCTCCGCGGTTATCAAATTGCGTGATCCACAGATCGTGGCGCTGGGAGAGCCCGCGGTCCTGAAAGGTTTCGACGAGTTGCTCGGCGGCTTGAGCGGGTGCGCAGCAGGCCATCACCGCCGGGCCCCAGCTACTCTGCGCACTGCCGCAGAAGCCCAGCTCGGCCAGGAGATCCAGCAACTGTCGGGTCGATTCCGTCTGGGGCAGGCCTCCTGTGTGGCTGGCAAATGGCAAGCCGGCAAGCTGGCCGTAACGGCCAACCGCCGCTGAAAACTCAGCAAACTTCCCCTCCAGCGCCGCCGGCACCAGCTCCATCAATGCGATGCGGGCCAATTCGGCCGAGAGTGCCCGATCGACCGGCGGGAGATCGGCAAAGGCAGCCTTCTCTGCCTCACCATGCAGCCCCTCGGCATCCCGCTGGATGATCACCACGCAGCGCCACTCCGCCGGCAGGTGCACGCGTGCCACCAGAGGCGAGACCTCGTGGGAACCACCCCCCGCTTCCACCTCCGCCGCCGCAGCGGGGAGCGGTGCGTATTTGCCCGCCTCCACAATCAGCCCGCCGCCGCTGAAACCATGAATGCCAACGCTGGAGCGGCGGCCCCGGCCAACTCCCCGCGCCAAGGAGATCGCCGCGGCGGTGTCGAAGTGCCGCTGGCCAGCGACGGGCAGGACTAAAGCAGACGCTGACTGCTCCTGCGAGCAGGGGCAAAACAACTGCCGCATGCCGGCGGCGACGGCCAAAGCCAGTTGTGTGCCGCTGCCGAGCCCGACATGGGCCCGCGGAGCCGTCACCACCTCAATGGCGCAGGTCGCCTCCGTCCCCAGGCCCCAGGCCCTGACACACTCCCGGGCAAACGCCACCGCTCGCGTGCCCAGCGGTCCAGCCGCGCTCAACTCGCTGTGGCGCCGCAGGCGCACCACCACGCCCGGCGCGTCAACCATCACCCCGGTGCCGCCATAGGCGCGTAGCGTCGGATCGCCGAACGACAGCAGCCCCAGATGCAACCGGGCTGGCGTGCGCACCTCCACCGCAGTGGGCATTGGAATTCCCGTCAGGCTTGCCATGGCTGCCAGTAGAAGCAGTTCCCCTTGGCCGGGCAAGACAGACGTCAGCCGGGGGCGGAACTGGCCGCGCCGCGAGCCTGGTCGCGCTCCCGGTGGCGGGCAACCTGCTGTTGGAGCAGCGCGAAGGCCGCCTGCTCCCGCCGTCCGCCGGTTTTCTCCACCAGCACCAGAAGTGAGGCCAGTTCTGCCGCCACCCGCTCAGGCCCCAGCAGGTGGAGTCGCGTGACGAGGATCGCCCCCTCCAGCACCGCCTGCCGGCCCCGATTGAACCCCATGAAGGGGCGGCCCTGATGCACCCGCACCACCTCCGCCGTCAGACGCAAGCGATCTCCGGGGGTTCCCCCATCCACCACCCGAAATTCAAATGCCTGGCAGGCATCGGCCAGCACCCACCCCTGAACCTCGTCTGCCCGCCGGCAGTCCGGCGGAACCAGCGTGCCGGTGACAGCCTGGGCCACGAGCAGAACGTCATCGGTGAGGTGAAACACACCCTCCGGCTGCCGCGTCAGATTGCGAGCGGTGACACTATCGGCAAACGGTTTGAGCACCAACCGCTCCAGCCGCCCCCGCAACACTTCCTCCTCCTCCACCTCCGGCCCCATGGCGGCCAGATGGAGGCGACCGTCGGCAGCGCAGGTGGTGAGAATGCCTTCGAGAATCATGCTGTGGAGTCTACCTGCCCTCGGCGTCCGTGGAAAAAGCCATCCCGGGGCCCAACCGGCAGTGAGTTCGCCCCGATTGGCTCACCGAACGGAAAGACTCGCCCCGCAGACTAGAATAGAAAACACGCTCCCTCACCCTGTAGAAACCCAGCCCGTGGCCCCTCCCGCCGAACGCATTCATTTTGTCACCGGCAAGCTGGCAGAGCACTCGCTGCGCCGGGTGCTTGAGGAGTTGGCACCGCGGGCCGGTTTTGCCTATTCGGTGCAGGTGCTCAACATCACGGTGGCGGCACTGTTGACCACCCCCTGGATTGCCCGCCGGCTGGTCGTTCCGGAGGGCACGACCCGCGTGATCCTGCCGGGGAGCGTCAGTGGCCCACTGGAAACAGTGCAGGCCGCCACGCCAGTGCCAGTGGAACGCGGCCCGGAAGACCTGCGGCGGCTGGATGAATTCTTCGGCCAGCAATCACAGGATCTCGTTGGCTACGGAGCCTCCGATATCGAGATCATCGCCGAGATCAACCATGCCCCCAGACTCTCTGCTGCGGCCCTGCTCGCAGAGGCTCGCCGCCTGCGCGATGAAGGAGCCGACAGAATCGATCTCGGCTGTGACCCCGGCAGCGTGTGGGGCGACGTTGCCGCCGCGGTGCGAATGCTCGTGGCCGAGGGCTTGAGCGTGTCGATCGACAGCTTCGAGCCCCGCGAGATCGCTGCCGCCGTGCGGGCCGGGGCGAGCCTGGTTCTCTCGGTGAACTCCAGCAACGTGGCCGCGGCACCCGATTGGGGCTGTGAAGTGGTGGTGGTGCCCGACGTGCCGGCCACGATGGAAGGACTGTTTGAGTCGGTTGAACGGCTCGCCACCGCAGGGGTGCCACTGCGCGTCGATCCGGTATTGGAGCCGATCGGGTTTGGGTTTGCGGCGAGCCTCGGCCGCTATCTCGACTGCCGCCGACGTCTGCCCGAGGCCGAGATGATGATGGGGATCGGCAATCTGACAGAACTCACCGATGTCGATTCAGCCGGCATCAACGTGCTGCTGTTGGGCTTCTGTCAGGAGGTGGGCATCCGCTCAATTCTCACCACCGAGGTGATCCACTGGGCCGCCAGCAGCGTGCGGGAGTGTGCGTTGGCCAGCGCCCTTGTCCACCATGCCGTGAGCCGGCGCACGCTGCCCAAGCATGTGGAGCCGAGGCTCGTCACGCTCCGCTCAGGCAAGCCGCAGGTGCATGGCGACGCCGTTCTCGATCGCATGGCTGAGGCGATCCGCGACCCCAACTTCCGGATCTTCGCCGAACGGGGGGCGATCCATCTGGTGGGGGCCGGCCTGCATCTTGTGCAGCGCGATCCCTTCGCCCTCTTCGCCTCCCTGAGCGCGGCGGGGCGAACCGACGTCGATCCCAGCCATGCTTTCTACCTCGGCTACGAGATGTCGAAGGCGGTGACGGCGCTTTCGCTCGGCAAGGATTACCGGCAGGATCAGGCGCTCGACTGGGGCCACCTTACCCAGCCCGAGATTGCCCACGGCCCCTCGCGCGCGGCCGCACAGGTGGCTGCCGCCGCTGAAGGGGCCGCCACTCCAGCACCGGCTGCCGCCGCCGTTTCGCTCGGGGAGTCACTATGAACACTCCATCAGGCTCCACCGCCACGCCTCAGCCTCCCGCTCCCTGGCGGCCGGGGCTGGGGAGGCGTTGGTTCACTCCCTCCGGGGCACTCGTCAGCGAACTCGACCGCAGCATCGACGCTGCCGACATATTCGTCGCCCTTTCCGGCGCCCCCCACCTGCTCTTTCTGGATAGCGCCGCCCGAGACAGCAGCACTGGCGACAGCCCGGGGGATGGTACGGCCACCGAACCGGCGATCCGGCTGGGCAGGTTTTCCTATCTGGCGGCCGATCCGATTTACTCCTGCACGGTGCCGGCACCAACCTCCATCACCGCCACCTCGGCAGCTGGCGAAGTGGCTGTGGCGCTCGCCGAAGTGAGACGATTGCTGGGCGATCTCGCCTGCCCCACGATTCCTGGCCTGCCGCCGTTTCAGGGGGGAGTGGCGGGGTTGGTGTCGTATGAATGCGGCCTGCTGCTGCAGGGACTCTCCCCCGGCAGCCTCCAGCCAGACGCAGCAGCAGCCGAAACTCCCCTCCTCTCGCTGCATGTCTACGACGTCGTGTTTGCCTTCGATCACGATCTGGGTCAGGGATGGATCATCTCACAGGGGCAGCCCGCGCAGGGACCGACAGCCCGGCGGACTCGCGCCGAGGAACGGCTGAAAAGTCTCCTCGGCAGGCTCCATGCTCCGCAGCCGAGGCAGGCTCAACCCGCTGCCAAGGGCCGATCTGCTGCCGGTGCCGCTCCCCTGCCGCAGGCATCTGCTGCGGCCGTCGCCACGGGCCATCCGCTGCCGGGGCACCCAGGCATCTTCTCCACCCACTCGCCGCAGAGCTACCGGGAGATGGTACAGGCCGGCATCGAACTGGTGCGGGCGGGGGATATTTTTCAGGTCAATCTCGCGCAGTGCCTGTGGCTGGAGGCAGCGCTCGATCCGCTGGAGCTCTATGCACGGGCGCGAGCCCTCAATCCCGCGCCGTTTGCCGGCTACTTTGAGGCTGGCGATGTCCAGATCGCCAGCATGTCGCCGGAGCGATTTCTGAGCGTGTCGCAGGGAACGGTGCGGATGCATCCGATCAAGGGAACACGCCGCGTGCTGTCGCAGCCGGAGGCCGATCTCTATGCCGGCGACGATCTCGAGGAGAGCGCGAAGGACCGGGCCGAGAATGTCATGATCGTTGATCTGGTGCGCAATGATCTCTCCCGCACCTGCACGCCGCAGAGCGTGCGGGTGGAGAGCCTGTGCCGCCTGGAACGCTACCGCTACGTGCAGCATCTGGTGTCGATCGTGTCCGGCCGACTGCAGCCCGGACGGCAGGCGCTCGATGCTGTCGAGGCGGCATTCCCGGGCGGAAGCGTCACCGGCGCTCCAAAATTCCGGGCCTGCGAAATCATCCGTGATCTGGAAGGAGTCAGCCGCGGCGCCTACTGCGGGTCGCTGGGATTTCTGGGCTTCGACGGGAACGCCGATTTCAATCTCCTCATCCGGACATTCGTCGTGACGAGCGCAGGGGTGCGGTTTTCCGCCGGGGGCGGGATCACCGCCGCCAGCGACCCGGTGGCGGAGTATGCCGAATCGCTCCACAAGGCGGAGGGGATGCTGCGGGTGCTCGGATCGTTCGGCTTTGGAATTGCGGGCAGCGGCACAGGAGGGCCGGCGTCATGATTGTCGTGCTCGACAACCGCGACAGCTTCGTGTTTAACCTCGCCCGCTATTTCCATCTGCTCGGCACGCCGACGGTGGTGCTCTCGAGCCATGCCGTGGGCGTCGCAGATCTGCTCCGGCTGGCGCCTCAGGCACTGGTGATCTCTCCCGGCCCCTGCACGCCCACCGAAGCTGGCTGCTCGCTGGCTGCCATCAGCGCCCTGCGCGGCCGGGTGCCGATCTTGGGGGTGTGCCTCGGGCATCAGGCAATCGCCGCGGCGCTCGGAGGCCGTATTCTCCGTGCCGCCGAGCCGGTCCATGGCCGCAGCAGCCCAATCCACCACAACGGCTGCAATCTGTTCGCCGGCATTCCCTCCCCGATGATCGCCTGCCGCTACCATTCGTTGGTCGTCGATCCCGAGGGTCTGCCAGAGGAACTCTGCGTGACGGCCCGCGACGAGGCGGGCACGATCATGGCGCTGGAAAATGCCGCTGAACGGATCTACGGCGTGCAGTTCCACCCCGAGTCGATCCTCACCCCCTACGGCTTTCACCTGTTGGCCAACTTTCTCGATGCCGCCGGCATTCCCCGCCGGCACCAGCTGCCCGATCCCGCCAGCGGAGAGGGCGCCAGCAGACCAGAGACCGACGGCCGGGTCGTCACATTTTGAATCTCCCCAACAGCACCCGCCCCGAGCACCACGCATGAAAAAAACGAACCTCCTTGCCACAGCAACCACCAGCGACGGCCAGCGCCTCACGCTCCATGAGCACGACGGCGACTGCCTGATCCGGGTGGGGGGCGTGGAGCTGATGTCGACCCGCCAACATCAGTCGGAGGAACGGATCGCTCAACTGGCCTGCGAGCATCTCGGGGCCGACACACCAGGCGCGCGGGTGTTGATTGGGGGCCTGGGACTGGGCTTCACCCTGCGGGCCGCCCTTGCCTGCCTCGCTCCCGATGCGCAAGTCGTGGTCGCGGAACTGATGCCGGAGGTGATCGAGTGGAATCGGGTGCCGGAATACCGGCTCGGCGCCGAGCCGATGAGCGATCCTCGCGTCGAGGTGGTCTGCGGCGATGTCGCCGACCTGATGCGGACCAACCGCGGCCGCTTCGATGCGATCATCCTCGACGTCGACAACGGCGCCCGCGGCTTGAGCACATCGTCCAACGACCGGCTCTACCAGATGCCGGGACTTTCGCTGGCCCGCAGTGCCCTCAAGGCGGACGGCTGTCTGGCGGTCTGGTCGGCCAGTCCTGATCGGACATTTGTGGAGCTGATGGGTCAGTGTGGCTTTGACGTTACTGTCGAACGGGAACGGCCTCACCCCGGCTCAGGCGGCTGGCACTTTTTATTCATCGGCCGGGTGCAGAAGGCAGTGCACAGGGCCCACGGCAAGACCGCTACGCCCGGCGGAACCCGCCGTTGACGGCCACCACCTGCCCGGTAACAAACCCCGCGTCGGGCGACACGAGAAACCGGACGGCGGCGGCGATATCGGCGGGAGTTCCCCAGCGACCCAGCACGCTCTCCCGAATAGCACGTTTCTGCCACTGCTCGCTCGCCCCCGCGCCCCACTTCGTGCGCACCCAGCCGGGGGCGACGCAGTTGGCCCGCACGCTCGGCGCCAGCGACCGGGCCAGGCTGCGGGTGAAGGCCATCACCGCACCCTTCGTCGCCGCAAAGAGCTCGCCACTGTCTCCCTCCATTCCCAGCTCCGCCTGATCCCAGCCGATCGTCACGATCGAACCGCCACCGGCCGCCTGCATCTGCCGACCAAGGGCCCGGGACAGAAGCAGCGTGGAGGTGACATCGACTCGCAGCAATTCCTCCAGCTTGCGTTCAAAGCTCCACGAGGCTGCCAGACCGGTGAGCACATCGGCCCCTGCCACCAGCACGAGCGTGTCGAGCTGCGGAAGCCTGTCGGCTACGGCGGCGATCAGTTTTGTGGCCCCCTCTTCCTCGGCCAGATCGGCCAGGAACGTGCCGGCATGTCCGCCCAGCGCAGCCAGCTCCGCGGCCAGTTCCGCTGCGGCAGCGGCCGAGCGGCCATGCACCGCCACCGCCGCCCCCGCCCGGGCGAGCTCCAGCGCCACCTCCCGGCCGATGCCGTGGGTGGCGCCGGTGACCAGCGCCGTTTGGCCTTCCAGCAGCTTCCCCTCCGATCGATTCCCTTCCCGCCGATTCATGGTGCCGCACCGGCAGTCGCAGCTGCGTCAGCCAGCAGCGAAAGTTCGTAGCAGGCCGCTTCCTCCGCATTGCGCACGAGCAACTTGTTGCCTGCGAGGCAGGGATTGTTCCAGGTTTGGCCGTCGAGAGCGGCCAGCCGTCCCCGCACGGCATGGGCCTTTGGAGAGGCCTCGACCAAGACAACGTCTCCCGGCTCCGACTGCACCACGAGGAGATCGCCCACGAGCAGGAGTTGTCCCTGGCCGTAGCGGCCTCCCTTCCACTGCCGCTGGCCATCGGCCAGCCGCACGCATTCGAGAATGCCGTCGGAGAGGCCGTAGGCATAGCCCTCGCGAGTGGCCACGTTGGTGAATTTTGTTTTCATGACCGAGGACTGCCGCCACACCTCCCGGCTGGTCCAGGCTCCAGTGGCAGAGGGCTCCAGTTCAAACAGTGCCGCACCGATGCCATATCCCTTGGAAAGAAACAGTTGCCTCTGGCCCACCACCACCGCCTGCGAGCAGCTCGCATCGGAATTGCTGTGGCCGGGCCACGCGATCTGCCAGACCTCCTCGTGGGTGGCTGGATCGTAGCCGGCCACATGCGACTCATTCACGCTCACCAGAAACTCCCGCCCTTCCAGGGAACAGAGAGTGGGAGAGCAGTAGGCAATCTGCTCCTTGCCGGCGGTCCAGAGCCGCGATCCTGTGCCGCGATCGTAGGCCACCAAGGCCACTGAGCCATCCGGCCGCGGCCCCCCTCCCGGCACAATCACCGCCGTGGACGTCACCAGCGGGGAGCCGGCCCGGCCCCAGGCCACCGCGGCAGCATGCGCCGCCGGATTGATTCCCAGATCGGTGAGCACATCCTTCTGCCAGAGGATCCGGCCGGTAGCCCCGTCGATGGCGTGCAGCCAGCCGGTGGCGCCGGTGGCATAGACCACGCCGTCGCGGATCGTCGGCGTGGAACGCGGGCCCACGCCGCCGAGCACCGTCTGGTGACGGGCAGGCGTCGCCACGCTCCACTGCGGCTCGCCCGTCACAAGCGAGCAGCAGGTGACCAGTTCCTCCGTTCCGCGCTGCTCGAGCGTCACGCCATGGTCGCCACAGGTGGAAAAGGCGCTCCACCCAGCCCCGATCGGCCTCCGCCAGAGCAGGCGCGGCGGGTGCGCTTCCCAGTCGGGATCGAGCCGCGGAACGAGGAGCGCTGCGGTGCCATCCGGCCCAAGGAATCGGGGGAAATCGTCGGGCGTGGGGGTCCAGACAGACGCCGTTGTCGGCGGTTGGGCCACTGCCGGGAGCAGGGAATCGCGATCAGGCCGCCAGCGCCACACGAACTCCGGCACGAGATCGCCCGACACCCGTTCGATGCGGAGCGTCGCGGCGGCCAAGCCCACGGCGGCCAGCAGGCCTCCCACTACAGCCCGCTTCACCCAGGCTGCATGGCCGCTTTCCCGCACCAGCCAGAGCAGGAGCGTCACCAGCCCTGAGAAGCAGAGAATCAACGTGATAATGTTGCAGACGGCAGCATCAATGACGGCCCCCACCACCCGCTCCAAGAGCCCCGCCCGCACCAGCAGGATGGCGGCAGCGAGAGAACAGAGCGTGATCAGCACATGCCGCGGCGGCCAGAGCGAACGCTCCTTGAGGCGAAGGGGGGTGGCCGGACCAGCGGCCCCACCCCCCGGCAGCGCACGAGTGGAACCGGTTTTACGAGCACGCGCCACGATGTTTCCTCACAGTGATCCCAGGAAAGAGAGCGATGCGCAAAAACAGCCCGATTGCGCCGGTATGCGACGCCCCAGAGCCAGCGGAGGCCGAATTGAACCGCCGCCTGCAAGGGACTTCTCGAGGGGCCCTTCTGAACGAACATCGCCTCAGGGGGAAGTCTACCGACCGCCAACCGGTGGCGCCCATCCGAGCGAGTTCGCCTTATGACACACGGCATTCCTTGTCGGCCCGGGAGGGCTGGACTACACTCCCGATCAACGGAAGTTGCTCGCAGGAACCGGCATGCCCAGCACTCAGCCCCACGATTCTTCAGCCGACAAGACACCCCATTCCCGGCGCTCAGGCCCGTCCACGGGCGGCGCCAGTGGCGGATTCCCACCCCCCAGCGCCCCGCTGTCCACGCGCGAACTCGGGCCCTCCACCACAGCGGTGCACGCGGGTGAAGCCCGGCTGAAATTTGGGTTTTCGATCACCGACCCGATCTTTGCAGCCTCCACCTACACCTTCTCCGACACGCAATCGATCGTCGATTTCATCGAACAGAAGCATCCGCGTGAGGAGTATGGCCGCTACGGCAACCCGGGCGAAAAGGTAGTGGAGGAGAAACTGGCCGGCCTCGATGGAGGGGCCGCGGCGGTGCTCTTCTCCACCGGCATGGCTGCCTTCGTGGGGCTCCTGATGGCCCACGTGAACGCCGGCGAGGAGATCATTTTCTTCGACGAGTGCTACCACCGCAGCCGGGAGTTCTGCCGCAAGCATCTCACCCGGTTCGGCGTTGGATTCCGCGAGGTGGCCACCTGCGACTATGACGCCATGGAAGCGGCGATCACGCCGCGCACCAAATTCATCGTCAGCGAATCTCCCACCAACCCGCACCTGAGCGTGGTCGACATCGGTCGGTTTGCCGAGATTGGCCGGCGGCGGGGCGTGCTGACGCTGATCGATGCGACCCTCTGCACTCCCTACAATCTGCGGCCGTTGGAAGCAGGCGTCGATTTCGTGCTCCACTCGGCCACCAAGTATCTCGGCGGCCACAACGACCTGCTCGCCGGCGTGGTGGTCGGCGCGCAGGACAGACTGGAGCCGGTGCGAAACCTCCGCGGAATCATGGGGGGCGTCAACTCCCCGCACAACGCCTATTTGCTTGAGCGGGGCCTCAAAACCCTCGCTCTGCGGATGGAACGCCACAATGCCAACGGTCTGGCCGTGGCCCGGTTTTTGGAGAGCCATCCCCGGGTGGAGCGGGTGTTGTACCCCGGCCTGGAGAGCCATCCGTATCATCAGGTGGCCGCCCGCTCGATGCGCGGCTTCGGGGGTCTTGTCACATTCCTGCTCAAGGATGCCGATTGGCGACAGACTGCGGCGGTGGTCGATGCCGTTCGCATTCCCCGGATCGGCCCGAGTCTCGGCGGCGTGGAATCGCTGATCGAGCAGCCGATGGTGATGAGCTACTGGAACTATTCACCCGCCGAGCGGCTGAAATTCCGGATCCCCGACAACATGATCCGGCTGGCTCTGGGCATTGAGGACGCGGCCGATCTGATTGCCGATCTGGATCAGGCGCTGGCGCGGCCGGGGGCTTAAGCCGGGGCCCTTCTGCACCGAAACTCGGCACAGCAACACTGCGGGGAAACGACATGGGCATGCACTTCCGCACGCGGGCGATCCATGTGGGACAGGAACCCGAACCGATCACCGGGGCGATCGTGCCGCCACTCCATTTGGCCAGCACGTTCGTGATGCGGGATGTGACCACCCCCACCGACTATGACTACGCCCGCACCGGCAGCCCCACCCGGCATGGGCTGGAGGCGGTGCTCGCGGCGCTCGACGACGGCACGCGGGCATTGGCCTTCGCCTCCGGCATGGCGGCGACGCACTGTGTCACCGGATTGCTTGCCCCCGGCGATCGGATCGTCACTGGCACCGACATCTACGGTGGCACCTGGCGGCTGTTCAACAAACTGCTCACTGCCCACGGCATTCTGGTGACGGCGGTCGACACCACCGATACCGCCGCCGTGGCCCGAGCCGTGGTGCCGGGCACGAAACTCGTCTGGATTGAATCGCCCGGCAACCCGCTGCTGACGGTCACCGACATCGCCGCCTGCGCAACAATAGCCCATGCGGCCGGAGCCCTGCTGGCCTGCGATGCCACCCTCGCCACGCCGGTGCACTGCCGGCCACTGAACCATGGCGCCGACATCGTGATGCACTCCGCCACGAAGTATCTCGGCGGCCATAGCGATCTCCTTGGTGGAGCGCTCGTCGTGGCCGATCCGGAGTTGGGCACGCGCCTCCACTGGCTGCAGAATGCCACCGGAGCTGTGATGGGGCCGCTGGAGGCGTATCTCTGCTCCCGGGGCGTGAAGACGCTTGAACTGCGCGTGTTGGCCCAGTCGGCCACGGCTCTGGAACTGGCGCAGTGGCTCACCACTCTGCCGCAGGTGCGCCGCGTCTACTACCCCGGCCTCCCCACCCATCCAGGCCATGCCTTGGCAGCGCGGCAGATGGAGGGGGGCTTTGGAGCCATCGTGAGTTTTGAGGTGGAGGGGGATCTGGCGGCGGCGAGGCGCGTGGTTGAGTCGACCAAGCTCTTCCGGCTGGCGGTGAGCCTCGGGGCGGTGGAATCGCTGATCGAACTCCCGGCCTTTATGTCGCATGGCTCCTACGAGCCCTCAGCCCGGCGGGCCGGCGGGATCACCGACAGTCTCATCCGGCTTTCCGTCGGGTTGGAAGCCGCCGCAGATCTCCGCGCCGATCTGGCCGCAGCGCTGCAGGCCTGACTGCCTGGTGGGGCGCAGACCAGTCCCCCCACCCTTCCAGCCCGTCTCAGACCCACTCCGCTTCCAGATGGAGAGCGGGGTTTCGTGAACCTGGGAAGCCTTTTCCGATGGCGGCGATTTTGCCGGAAGTTTCGGTCGTACCCATGCCGATAACCCTTCTGACTGCACAGACAATGACGGCCCAGAGCCGGCAGACGGGTGCGGGATGAGATGGTATCTGGAGAAGCGGCCATGAATGTTGCAGCCCGATGGAAGACCCTGAGCGGAATGGCGCTGATTCTGGCGTGTGCCACGCCGATGCCGGCGAGGTCAGAGCAGCCAGCGGCGCCGGCCAGCACCGCCCCGCTGCGGTGGGCCCCCTATCGCAGCGCCGCGCCCGATTCGGGCGAGCGTGCACCAGCCCTGCTCCCATCAGCCCAGCCGGCAGTTGCCGCCGCTTCCACTGCCACCCCACCGGCAGCTCAGCCGCGGATGCCAAGCGCTCCCCCCGCCCTCGCGGAGCGGCCGTTTCCGGCGGCCATGGTGCCGGAAGGAGTGCCCCCGATCCCCGGCCAAATGCCCCCCCGCTCGTTTCAGGCTCCGGCCAATCCCCTCTCCCGCCCCCTGCCCCGCGCCGCCGCAGGGCTGCCCCGTGAAACCGCCGGCTTCGACACCGATGGCTCGATGTTTGGCATGAAGCTGCTGCGGGCCCCTCAGGGGGATCAGGGCCGCCCCCTGCTCGGCGCCGAAGGCTTTTCGCGTCAGGTCGGTGGCATGGGTGAGTTGGGACCGGGGCGGGCAGGCGATGTAAGGATGACCGGCGGCGATGCCCCCCGCTTCGATCCCCGGGCCACGGCCATGGCCAGAACCCGCGGTCAGCGCGTCGCGCTCAACGCCGACGGGATGCCCTCTGTCATGGCCCGCTCGCCGCAGGCAGACGACAGTGGCGCCGAGGCGGCCCGCCCGCGTGTCACGGCCCGGCGGGCGAGTGCGCCACCGACACCAGCGGCTCCTCTCCCCACGCCTGCTCAGGCACCGGTTGAGACGGCGCCGGCCCAGCCCGCGTTTGACCCGCGCTCCCTGCAGTTCGATCGCCAGCAGATGATGGAGGGGGAGATGATCGGCCCCTCGATGGGCGAGGAGTCGATGACGATGGACGGCATGCCCATCAACGACATGCCAGGCGGCATGGAGGGCTATGCCGGCGAGGGATATGCCAGCGAGGGGTATGGAGCCGAGTATGGCAACGGCATGATGATGCCCGGCGAAGGTCCGCTGCCCGGCGGCTCGGAGGGCTGGACAGGCGACTACCAGTTGCACGTTCCCTCGCCGTTCGATGATCCCTATGCCTGCGAAGATGGCGATTGCTACGGCTGCCTGCCCGGCAGCGTCTACGGCGCCCAGATGGTGGCCTGGCTACGGCAGTTCGGCCGGCCCTATTACGGCTGGCGCTGGTATCGCGATTTCACCGCCAGCGTGGGCGTGACGAGCTTCCAAAACACGACCGATCTGGGCATCCACGGCAACTACGGGTTCAACCAGTATGCCAATTGGGCGATGCCGTTCTGGAACGCCCTCGGCGTCGGCTGGCAGGTTGGTATTCGCGGCGTGGAGGCTAACTTCCAGCCCACGCAAGTGAAGGCTGCCAACGGCTCACTCCTCTTCAACAACCATTCGCGCAACCAAATCTTTCTCACCACCGGATTTTTCACCCGGGCGTTCGAGGGGCGCGGCCTGCAGGGCGGAGTTGTGTACGACTACCTGAGCGACAACTGGTACGACGACGTCGATATGGGCCAGATCCGTGGCGAGCTGAGCTATGTCTGGGGCTATAACGAGGTGGGCTTCTGGGGTACCTACAACGTCGCCAACACCAACGGCATCTTCACGACCGGCTCGTCCCCCACCAACTTCGCCGACACGCTCGACCTCTACACCGGCTTCTACCGGCTGCACTTCGGCGACGCCAATGAACTGAAGGCATGGGGCGGTGCCAGCGGCCAGGGGGACTTCCTCTTGGGTGCTCTGGTCCGGGCTCCCATGAACCGCAGTCTGGCCCTGGAAGGAACATTCACCTACCTGATCCCCAGCACCTCGCAGACGGTGGAACTGCCGCGGGGCAACGCCAGCGTGACCTACGCCGAACAGGCCTGGCAGACGTCGGTGAATCTGGTGTACTACCCCGCCTGTCGGGCCCGCCGCAGTCTGGCAAGCCCCTACCGGCCGCTGTTCGAAGTGGCTGACAACGGCAGCATGATTCGCTCGGTCTCGATCCCCCAGAACAAGAAGATCCGGTAGCAGGCTGTGGATCGGGTGACGCCGTGCTGGAGGCGGTGCGGGAGGACCATGGAAACGCCGGTCGGCCCCTTGGCCGGGGGCGTTTCCTGCGGCCGAACGCATGGGCTGCCGGGGATCGAGCGGGTCAGGGCCGACTTTGGGTGCGGGGAGCCAGCCACGGCGCAGCAGGCCCTGCCGCGAGCCGCCCCGTTTCTGGTATCCTGACGCGGGAAGGGGTTCTCTGGCGAACCCTGTTTGGTTCGATGCGGAAACGGAACACGGAATCTCGACATGGCGGACGAAAAAGACCCTTGGGCAGCGTTGGCCGATTCCCTGGGAGCGGCCCCGAAAGAACAGGCGGAGCGCCACCCGCAGCCTGCCTCACCGCCGCCGGCCCCTCCCCGCCGCGACGAAGCCAAGCGCAAACCGCCAGCCGGCTCACCAGCATCGTCCGATTGGGGCACCATTGCCTCGCATCTGGGGCTGGAACCGGTTCGCGAGCAACCTCCAGCCCGCCCAGCAGCCCCGCCCCGTCCGGCCCAGCCCGAGCGGGCACCAGCCGCACAGACGCCGGAGATGTGGGCGGATCGCCCCGCTCCACCGCGTCCGGAGCGCGGCGGCCAACGGGAAAACCAGGGGCCAGCCCGCGGGAGCGAGGGTGAGGGTGAGCGTCGGCTTCCGACAGCATCACGGTCCTTCAGCGACGCCCCGCCGCGCCACGACGCACAACCCCGTGGCGACGCACCGCCACGCCACGACGCACCGCCACGCAGCGAGCGTTCCCCGGGCGACCCGGAAGGCCAGCCTGTCGCCAACCGCGAAGGGGGCGAAGCAGCCTCTTCCTCTTCGCGCGAGGAGGGACGCTCAGGTGGTGGCAGGCGCCGCCGCGGCCGCCGTGGTGGACGGGGACGCGGTGGGCGTGACGGCCGCGATGAAGGCCGGCGTGGCGACGGTGTTGCAGGCCCCCGGCCTGAGCAACCTGAGGGAGAGTCAGCGGAGCGCGGCCCGGGCGCCCCTCACCCAGACGCGCTGTCTGCCGATCGGGAATTCCGCAGCGATTTTGGTGCCGGCAGCGAACCATCCCAGGGGAGCCGGCCCCGCGACAGCCAGCCCCGGTCAGACGGGAGAGGCCGAGGCCAGCGCAGGCCGCTCCCTCCCACCGAGAGGACCGGCGGCGACGAGGAATCGCGGCTTCCCGAGCAGCGTGTTGGCGGAGAGAGCGGCGGAGAGAGCGGCGGAGAAAGAGCGGGAGAATCGGGCGAGCGCCCACCTGCAGGAGCTGAGGGGGAACCGCGCCGGCGGCGCGGGCGACGCGGCGGCCGCCGCAGAAAATCAGCCTCGCGGGATCGTCTCCGCGAAGAACGGCTGTCGACCGAGCGCGATCCCAACGACCATGGCCTCAACGGCTCAGGGCCAGGCGACCGGTCGGTGGACGACCTGCACGACGACGAACCGCTCCCGGGTGGATATGGTCGATCGACACCCCCTCGCACCCCCGAAGAAGAGCGTGCTGCCCCGACTCCCCGGGGCGAAGGGAATGAATCACGCGATGCCGCAGGGCGGCCCCGGCGGCGGCGTGGCCGCGGCGGTGACCGGCGCGAAGGAAGCGGCGGCGGGGCGGCAACTCCCCGCCAGTCTTCCGGTGAGGCTGGCGGTGCGGCTCCGGCAGCACGGGACGGCGAACCACGCGACGGGGCACAACGGCGGAGACGGCGCCCCGAGCGGCGCGGTCGCCGCAGCGATCCGGCGACCGAAACGCGCTCGTCATCGAGCCTTTCCCGTGGCCGATCGGATGATTTCGCCCCGGTGGCAGGTGGCCGCGATGAGGACGACGAAGGTCTGGATTTCCTCGGCATCGAGGATGCCGCCCAGGAACGCCCATCCCGTCGCGACACCCGTCATTCCGAAGAGGACGACATCCTGGCCGAGAGCGGGCTCAGCTCAGTGCTCGATGTTCCCAGCTGGGTCGAAGCGATCGGAATTGTGATTGCCGGCAATCTGGATGCCCGCAGCCGCCCTCCCCGCGCCGACGACAACGACCGTGGTCGCGGCGGCCGCGGTGGTCGGTAGAGCTTCTGCGAATAGCTCCAACGACGACTGTGTCAATATATCGAGCGGTTGAGGCGGAGGGGTCGGCGAACGCTTGAGGAGCGCAGGGCCGCTGCGGCCCAAGCGACGAGACTTTTGCCGCCCCGCAGCCGATGCACCGCGGAAGGCGAATGCGTTCGAACAGATCGGGCCCCTGTTATTTCAGGGCGATCGTCCGGGCCAGCGGACGGAGGATCTGTTCGATCACGCAGGAATCGACCACTTCCTGAGCCACCTTGGCCAGCCGGTTGATCGCTTCGACATAGCTCATCTGGGGATCGAGGCTGCCATACTGCCGGGCCGTCACATACACGCTGAGTTGCTCCTCGGCGAACTCACCGGTGCGCACCTGAAAGGCATTCGTGCGGGTTTCGGTGCTGACGCGCACCTGCACACGGCAATCCTCGTCGAGCGAGATGGTGAGCGATGGCTCGTAGTTGATCACCCGGCCCCCGGGGATTTCGGCCACGCGATCGAACGCTGATCCCACGCCCAAGGCCTCGGCCAGCAAGGCGTTGTGGTTGCCGCGGAAGGCGAAGTCGAAACCAAACAGCAGATCGAGCGCTTCACAATCGAGCGGACTGATCGAAAGCAGCGGAGGGGCCAGATCGAGCACCAGGCGGTGCTGGTCGAGCACGGCCTCCAGCGACGGGGGATTGACCTGCCCGGAGCAGAGCCGCTTGGTCTCCACTGCCGCCCAGCGATACCGCCCCTGATCCTTGTCTTCCTCGAGCACGAAATCCCGCTTGTCGCGGCAGTAGAACTTCCGCATCGAGGGATATTTCTTCTGCACACACTCGAAGAAATGGAGGATCGTCTCCCGCTGGCCGGGCAGTTCCATCTCCGTGGCCAGATTCATGTTGACGTAGAAATCGTCGGCAAGGGACGCATAGGGCGTCATACGATTGCACTCCTGACCGGGCAACTATCCCGAAAATAAGGGGAATCCGGGATCCAGAATAGCAAAAATGAGCAGCCGTACGGGATGGCCGCAGCCTCTGGCTGGGTTGGCCATGGGGGGTTCGAGCGTTCCCCAGCAGAAGCCACTGGATTGAGCCGCCCCGGACTGGCATACTTTCGACGACCCCGGTGAGCCACGGCCCCCCTCGGCAGCCAGCCTTCTGCCAGATCGCCACAGCCCCAGCCTCTGCCAGGTTTCCTGCAATGGATTCCGCACACCTTCCCGACCAACGGGTTACGGTCGCCCAGCGCGGCGACGGCACCGTTGTCGTGAGAGTGCACTCGGAAGACACCGGCAGCCATCGACTGCCCGACGCCGTCTTCGCCTTCCGCTGCGGCGACCCGCAATATTCCTACTGGCTCAGCCGCGTCGGAGCCACGGCTCTCCAGGGCACGACCGGCCCGGACGCCCCCCAACCCGGCCCTAAGCCCAAGCATTCGTAGCCTTGCGGCGGCGTCAATCATTGCTGCGTGAACTGGCAATCAGCGAAATGAATTCGCGGTTGCTCTTGAACTTGGCAAGTTGCTTGGTGAGTTGCTCCATCGCGTCCACATGGTGCATGCTCGACAGCGTCCGCCGCAGCATGTTCACGGCATGGAGTGTGTCGGGATCGAGCAGTTTTTCCTCGCGCCGGGTGCCAGACTGGGAAATGTCGATCGATGGCCACACGCGACGGTCGGCCAGCTTTCGATCGAGTACCAGTTCCATATTCCCGGTGCCCTTGAATTCCTGAAAAATCAGCTCATCCATCCGGCTGCCGGTATCGATGAGGGCCGTGGCCACAATGGTCAGCGATCCCCCTTCCTCGAAGAGCCGCGCCGTGGCGAAGAGCTTTTTGGGGATATCGAGCGCTTTGATATCCATTCCACCGCTCATGGTCCGACCGGTGTTGCCGACCCACTTATTGAAGGCTCTGGCCATCCGGGTGATGGAGTCCATCAGCAGAAACACATCCTTGCCAGTCTCGGCCATCCGCTTGCAGCGCTCGATCACCAATTGCGACAGACGGACGTGGCTTTCCACATCGCAGTCGAGGCTGCTGGCTATCACCTCACCCTTGACGGTGCGGCGCATGTCGGTCACTTCCTCCGGCCGCTCATCGACCAGAAGCATGACCAACGACAGTTCGGGATGGTTCGTGGAAATAGCTTGAGAAACCTGCTGCAGAAGCACCGTCTTCCCGGTCCGCGGTGGGGCGACGATCAGGGCGCGTTGCCCCTTCCCCAGCGGAGTCAGCAGATCCATGATCCGTGTTGTCAGCGGCTGCTGGCCGGTTTCCAGGCGGAGCCACGTTTCCGGATTGATCGGCGTCAGTTGGTCGAACTGCTTGACGCTTGCATAGGCATCGGGGGCCATCCCCTCGACCTCCTGAATCTCCTTGACCCGCGGCCCCTGCTGGCGGCGACCGGGTTGCACCATGGCCTTGATCGCCACTCCCTCACGCAGCCTATAGCGCTCGATCATCGTGCCGGGAACGAATGGATCGATGCGTTCGCGGGCATAGTTGGTGTCGGGATTGCGCAGGAACCCATAGCCATTGGGGTGCATTTCCAGCACGCCATGCCCAGGCTCCAGCGGAATCGGCTCACCATTTTCGGTGACTTCCGATTCCATCTCCGGCGGCCGCATCCCCTCGCTGTCCATGCCGACCGCACCGGCACCGGCAATGTTCTGCCCGCCGCCGCCGCCGCTACCACCGCCACCGCCGCTCCCGCGCCGATAGCGACCGCGGCCACGTCTCCCGCCATAGCCACCCCCCTGTCCAGACTGGCCCTGCTGCCCCTGCCCACCAGGACCATATCCAGGCGGCCCTCCCTGACCACCGCCGCCGCCCTGGGGTCCAAAACCCTGCCGGCCGTGCGACCTCGATCTCCTCCGCTTCGACATAAATTCAACACATTCTCATTGAAGGAACATCTTCCGTGCATCCGCCGACGGCGGACGACCACAGCCTGCGACGAGCCTGCATTCGGGAACCGAGCAGAGTTCGACTGGTGCCAGCGGACCCCCTCAAGGGAACAGCACCACCGACCGAGGATTCCCAGCCGCACCTCAATCGGGACGAAAACCCAAGCCCAAGGGCCTGCAGCCTTCTGAACCACTCGAAACCCCCCGCACCGGCCAACGCCCTGTGCGGAGCAGTCGATCAACCAACGGTCCTCAAACGTTTAGACCCCGGTCTCAGCCATCCCGGTCTCAGACACGCCGGAGCGAGGGACATACAAGGAGCACCGGCGCGGGATGAAAACCCGCACCAGCACTGAAGACCAGTATTTTCCAGCCAGCACTTTTCCAAGCCTGTATTGCCAGATCCCGTTCCCAGAACCACGTTCGCACTCTCTGTTTCCAGTGCATCAGAACAGGATCCCAACGAGAACGGGAATCGGCGAGTTGCAACCCGTCGGATCAGGTCAACGCTGAAGACCTCACTTGGTCTTCAGCCGCACCACAGCGATCGGTTGCGAACCAACCACCCGAGGGAGCCGAAGCTCAACCCGCGATCCCCCGAAGCACCCCGGAAAACCGGCGAAAGCCGTTCGACCGAGGCACATGCCTGAATCACCCGGAGGCCTATCAAAAGGCTTCCCGAATAGTGGATTCATCAATGCATGGAGTATCAAGCCCCGCCCTCAAACTGTCAAGCCGGCTGAAAAAATGGGGCTATTGCGCGGGAAAATCCCCTGATATCAGGCCGATTGCCCCCATTTTCACTTTTTCTGCCGTGGCCCACGCCCCCTCTCCGGCTGAGGAAACCGGGGGAACTTTGACGCGATTTCTACCCTCCGGGCAACCGATACAACCCGGGGAATCGTCACCAGCCGACATCCGGCCGGATGAGTTTGTCTGTTGTAAGGCATCACCTATGCATATGCGCACGAAACGGGCTCCGCTGCCTCTTCTCTCCGCCAGGCTTTCCAGGGCGGCTGCGGCCCTGCTCTTCGGCCTGCTGTGCGGGAATTTCTGGGCGCCACTGGCCTCAGCGGCCGCTGTCCCCTGGCATCCCGATCTGGCCCAGGCCAAAGCTGCCTCGCTCATCAGCCATCGCCCCGTGCTGATCGTGTTTGTGGCCAGCTGGAGCGAAGCCAGCGTCAACATGGAGAAAACGTTCCTCGGCAGCGAGGATGCCGTGGCGCTGCTGACGGCCTGCTACGAGCCGGTGCGGATCGATGTGGACGTCGATCCGGCAACCACCCGCCGTCTGGGGGTGGCGCATCTCCCCACCGCCTGTGTGATCGACGCTCAAGACCGCGTGCTGGCCCGCTTCGATTGCCCCAGTTCATCAGCCGGATTCGTTGCCGCCGCAGGCCGGGCAGCCCAGGACGCCTCGGGAGCCCTCTCTGGCTCGGCTTCATCGCCCCCCCTGACGGATGCTGCGGCAGCGCCCCCCGCGGCTCCTCCCGCCCCGGCCGCCGCCACTCCCGAAGCCACGGTTTCTGCACCCCCTTCCGGCTGGATGGCGGAACAGACCAACCGGCCGCTGAGTTCGTTCCGCCCCCAAGACACCGCCCCCCCACCAATTGCCCCGGCGATTCCGGCGCCAGCCGCTGATCCGCGGCCCCAGTCTCCCCAAGGGGCCCTCCCGACGCCTGGCCTCGCCGCCGCTGCGCCGGCTGCAGCCCCGCAGCCCGCGCCGACATCGCAGCCCACGGCTCCCTGGATGGGTGGCTCTACCGCGGGGGCTATCTCCGCGGTTCCCCCGGCTCCGGCGGCGGCCGTGACCGCCATGCCTCCGGCGTCGGTTTCCCCCGCTTCCCCTCCCGAGGAGAAGAAGCCCAAGTCGATGCTCAGCAGCATGAACAGCAGCATGCGATCATGGCTCAAACTTCCCACCTATCCCCTCGCCGACAGCTCCGTCACCGCCCCTCCGACGCCGACCCCGCCCAAAAATCCGACCGCCGCCAGTCCGTCCAAATCGATGCTGGCGGGGCTTCCCAACCCCTTCGGTTCCTTCACGAAAAAGCCTGCCAAGGCGCCCGTGGCTGGCCCCGCGCCGCCATCGCCCTCAACGCCGTCGGCCCCCGCGGCGGTCGCCGTTGCCGCGACCGACTCCGTCGGCTCGCTCCCGCTGGGATTGGAGGGGTATTGCCCGGTGACGCTGATCGACCGGGGGCAGTGGGTGGAAGGGCGTCCCCAGTGGGGAGCGCGACACCGTGGCCGGACCTACCTCTTTGCCGGTGCCGACCAGCAGCAGGCCTTTTTGGCCGGCCCCGACCGCTACGCTCCCACGCTGTCGGGAGACGATCCGGTCGTGGCATTCGACACCGGTAAGCAGACGCCGGGCCTGCGGCGGTATGGCGTCACCTACCAGCAACGGATCTATCTGTTTTCAAGCCCCGAAACACGCAATGCCTTTGCCGCCAATCCGCAGCGCTACACCGAGCGGGTGATCGTCGCCGAACGGCCCACCGTCTCCGCGGTGAAGTGAGTCGCCGGAACGGCCCGGAGTGAATGGCGGGCCTGAATCAGCCCCGGGGCACAGCCCAGCCCCCGGCGCGTTTCACGGCGTCGCTCCAGGCCGCCAGCCCCCGCCGGCGCGATTGGGAATCTGCAGCCGGTACAAACACCCGCTCCACGCTGCGGGCCCCCGCCACAGTCTCCGCATCGGCATAAAATCCCACCGCCAATCCCGCCAACAGGGCGGCCCCTTGGGCGGTGGTCTCCAGGGCGGCGGGCCGTTCCACCGGCAGCCCGAGCACATCGGCCTGCATCTGCATCAACAGATCGTTGGCGCTGGCCCCCCCATCCACCCGCAGACGCTGCAGCGCCGCTCCTCCCCCCTGCTCCACCGCCCGCACGACGTCGGCTACCGAAGAGGCGATCCCCTCCAGCGCCGCCCGGGCGATGTGGGCGGAGGTCGTGGCACGGGAAAGCCCGATGATGAGACCGCGGGCGGCAGGATCCCAGTGGGGGGCTCCCAATCCCGTCAGGGCCGGCACCACCACCACGCCACCGGTATCAGGCACACTCCTGGCCAACGCCTCCACGTCGGCCGAGCAGGTGATGATTCCCAAGCCATCCCGCAGCCAACCGACAATCGAACCGGCCACAAAGACCGAGCCTTCGATCGCATAGGTAACGCCCAGCGGTGCTGCGCCGCCGCAGCCCAGGGTGGTGAGCAGCCCGGCAGGACTGGGGCCCCGCACGCTGCCGGTCGACACCACCAGAAACGCGCCTGTGCCATAGGTGATCTTGGCCATTCCGGGCCGCACGCACCCCTGGGCAAAGGCACTGGCCTGCTGATCTCCCGCACACCCGGTGATGGGGAGCGCCGCTCCCAGTAGATCGGGATCGGTCTGACCAAACCAACCACTGGAGGGGCGCACTTCCGGGAGGATCTGCCGGGGGATATCGAAGAGCGCAAGAAGTTCGTCGCTCCATTGCAGCGTGTCGATGTCAAACAGCAGCGTCCGGCTGGCATTGGTTGGATCGGTGGCATGGACCCGTCCGCCGGTCAGCCGCCAGATGAGAAACGTGTCGATCGTTCCGAAGAGGATCTCCCCGGCCTCGCAGCGGGCGCGCAGGCCGGGCACCGACTCCAGCAGGTGGAGAATCTTGGTGGCGGAAAAATAGGGGTCGAGCAGCAGGCCGGTATGGCGGCGCACCACCTCCTCCACCCCGCGCTCTTTGAGCCTCTGGCAGATGGGGGCAGACACCCTGCTCTGCCAGACGATCGCCGGGGCCACCGGCCGCCCCGTGGCCCGCTCCCAGAGCACGGTCGTTTCCCGCTGGTTGGTGATGCCGATCGCCGCCACGCTCCCGGCCGAGGTGCCCGCTTCGACCAGCACACCGCGGGCACACTCGAGTTGCGACCGCCAGATATCTTCTGGATCATGTTCGACGATCCCCTGATCATCGCTGCCGCCAGCGCGCAGATGCTGGGGAAACTCCTGCTGCCGGATCGCCACCGCCGCCCCCGCGCGGTCGAAGAGAATCGCTCGGCTGGACGTTGTGCCCTGATCGAGGGCGAGCACGTAGGTGGCCCCAGACCGGTTGTCGGCAGCAGTCATGATCTTGGCTCCGGTATGGAAAAGTCGATGTTCCTGCCGAACCGGCTCAGCAACCGTTCGAGGCATTGTGTCACTGCGGCGGCGGCCGCCTCTGGCTGCAGCACTCCTGCCTCCACCAATCCCTGCGCCACATCCTCCAGCGTGCCGCGGGTGAGCCCTTCGGCAAACACCAGCATCAACCGGCGTTCGATCACATCCTCCAGATCGGTCGCCCATTCCCGGCGCACGCAGGCCCCCACGATCCCCACCGGCAGCGATGTGCCCCGCACGATTCTCCCGCGTTCCGCCGCTCGTCCCGACTCAGCCAGCAGCAACGGTGCCCTGGCCCCAAACAAGGCCACCCCCTCTGCTGCGGCCTGCACCGCCTCCTCTGGCCCCAGGCCCGCCTGCTGGGCGCTGGCGGCGGCGCTGGCCAGCAGCGCCGTCTCTGGAATCGTCGGTGCGCCGGGCAACGGGCGCTGCCGGGAGGTCGTCAGCACGGGTAGGCCGAGGCAGCGCAACACCTCAGCCGCCGCGGTTTCGGCCAGACTGCGGCAGGTGGTGAGCTTGCCCCCCACGATCGACCAGATCGGCACCGGCCCGCCGGGACGGCGGACCAGCAGGTGTCGGCGTGTGATCGCGCCGGGCGTGGAACCGCTCCCACCACTGCAGCCGGGCCCCGGCAATGGCCGCACGCCGCAGTAATGCTGCTGGATCTGCTCAGGGAGAGGCGTGTGGAGCGGAAACAAGCGGCCCACAGCGGCGCAGAGATAGGCAATTTCCGCGGCACTGGTGCGGGAGTCGTTCGGATCACCAGAGAAGGGGATGTCGGTGGTTCCCACCAACACCAACCGCGGTCCAAACGGCAGCACAAACACCGGCCGACCATCGTCCGCTTCCGCATACACGCCGCTCTCCCCCAGCGCCTCCCGCAGCCCCGGAGACCGCACCACGAGGTGGCTTCCCTGCGTGCCGCCGATCAGTGGCTGTGGATCATCCGCCAGTGCGGGGAGGAGATGCTCCAGCGTGCGATCGACCCAGGCGCCGGTGGCGTTGATGAGCGCCGCGGGGCGCAGCGTAGTGTTCCGGCCGGCAGCCTGATGCGGGGTGATGTGGAGCGTGCCATCCTTCGTCATCCTGACCGAGGAGCGGGTGTGTACGGAGAAGGAAGTTCCCGCCGCCGCGGCGATCTGCTGCGCGTCGAGGAGCAGTTCGACGGTGAACCGCTCGGGGAAAAGCATCTGCGCATCGGCGTAGATCCCCGCCAGCGGAAACCGGCTGGCATCCACCGCCGGCAGGCCCCCGCTCCCGGCCCGCACCATCCGGTGCCGCGGCCAGCGCGAGCCAACCGACAGCAGGTCGTACAGCGACAGCCCCAAACCCACCGTCCAAGCGCCGCGGCCGCGCGTTCCCCGCCAGGCCCGGGCCAGCGTCCCCCATCCCACCAGACCGGCGGCCGCCGAGAAGAGCCCACCCCAGCGGGCCTGCACCGGCAGGTAAAACTCCAGCGGCCGCACCAGATGGGGAGCCAGCCGCACGAGGCGATCCCGCTCCGCGAGGCTTTCCCGCACCAGCGACACTTCGCCATGCTCGAGATAACGCAAGCCCCCGTGCACGAGTCGAGTCGACCAGGCCGTAGCGCCTGAGGCGATGTCTCCCGAGTCGACCACCGCCACCGACACCCCCGAAAGCGTCAACTCCCGCGCCAGGGCCGCCCCATTGATGCCGCCGCCAAGCACCACAACGCATCGCTCAGCACCGGAAAGAGGCGTCATGGAACTGCTCTATGAAGGGGCCGTGGCGACCGCCGCCAGAATCTGCGCCACTATACTCCACTCCATCCTGAACGCTCCCCTTCGCCCTCCTCTGCGAATTCTCCAGCGATGCCCACAGTGCTCCCTTCGGCCGCCTTCTCTCCCGCCAGCCTGCGGTCCAGCCGCAGCGGCCGCTGGTGGGTCTGGGCATGGTGCGTCAGCGGAGCCGCGGCCTGCCTGATGGAGGAGGATCAGGCCCAGACACCGGCT
>CAISJI010000220.1 GCA_903885565.1 uncultured Planctomycetaceae bacterium | reverse complement strand
AGCCTCGGCGGCGGGAGCCTGTTTGGGTTTCATCTGGCCCCCTGCGCTGCGCGAGGGGCGAAGCCTGCAAAGTCCTCGTGCTCCTCAGCGCCAGCCGGCGTGAATGTCTGGAGCCCGCCGTCGAAGATCGTTTCCAGATCGTCACAGCGGCCATGCCGATTTTTCGCACATCTCCACCGCACCGCTCGGTTGCCGTTGTGATCCTCTTCATCGTCGGCCACGCCCAGGAGAAACAGATCGGCGGCGAAGTCCAGTTCCCCGGTTTCCTTGCCGATCGCTCCGATCCTCGTGGAGCCATCGACGGTCTTGGAAATGTTGGAAATGAGGATCGTGGCGAGGTTCCCCACCAACGTGAGCACCCGCAGGCGCTTCACCACCCCATCGATCTCACCGCGCCGATCTTGAGCCCCGGCCATCTCCACCAGCTGCACGAAGTCCACAACCAGCAGCTTGGCCCCGGTGGTGGCAACCGCCTGCTCGATCGCCTCGATCGTGAGCGGTGGTTTCACGATCGAGAGCCGATCGGCCACCGCCACTGTCAGTTGGCCGGCAGTCTCGATCGCTCCCCGCGATCGAGCCTTGGCGGAAGTCATCGACACTGGCCGGCGTCCCTGCTGCCCGCTCCAGCAGGCGATTGCCCGCCGTGCGATCGCCTTCTCTGTCATCTCGCCCAGACACCAGACGGCCCGGAGGTCTGGATCGATCGACAAGGCCCCCAAGACAACCTGCAACGCCAACGCAGACTTCCCAGCGGCCGGACGGGCAGCAAACACCGTGAGGCCCCCTAATGGCAGCCCCCCGTCTCCCAGACGATCGAGCGGCCCGAATCCTGTTTCCAGCGTGGGGGCCTGCTCGTCGATCCTCCAAGCCTCTAAGCTACCGGCCAACGTCGGCATCGGCTCAGGCTTGGCGATCGTCTGGAGCACGCCAGCAGCGGCCACAGCCGCCATCGCCTGCTCCACATCCGCACCATCGGCGGCGGGATCGGCAACCACATCGGCAAGATGGACGGTTGCAGCGGCCACCCGCCGCCGCCGCGCTTCCTCCGCGATCTCGCCGGCCCGGCGCTCCACCGCTCGGGAGCACGCCCGATACGGATCGTTCCTCACCTCGCCGGCAGTCTCCCGGAGGAGCCCGGACACCACCTCCGCGACATCATCGGGAAACCGTCTGGCAATCTCACTGGTGAGGTCTGCCAGTGTCGGCGTATCCACCGCCAGAGCGGCGCAGATCGCGACGAGCAGTTCGCTACCGCCATCGATGGTGAAGTCTGCTGGTGCCGATCGGCCGGCAGCCTCACGGGCCTTGGCGGGATCGTCAACGTACAACTCGATCATGCCGGCGAAAAACTCGCGCTCGCTGTCTGGCCGTGCCGATCGTTTCCGGTGGGTGGTGGATCTCATTCCCATTCCTCCACCTGCTTCTCCATCGGTGGATTGACTGCCTTCTGCTCCAGCCAGTTGCGCAGCATCGCCACGGGATACAACACAACTTTCCCGGTTCGAACGTGCGGAATCTCCCCGCTCTTCGTGAGTGCCCATAACGTGCGCTCACAAATGCCCAGGGCGATTGCAGCTTCACGGGGGCGATAGCTAAGCGGCTTGATCATTCGCCACCGCCGATCGCCCGGCGTGCTGCGGCATCTGCTTGGCGTGCTCTTTTCAGCACCCATGCCATCAACGCGGCCTCCGGGTATCGGCAGAGCCGGCCCACCTTTACCATCGGCGGAGGATCGTATTGATAACTCCAACTGCGGAGCGTAGCGGGAGCGATCGACAGCAGTTCCGCTGCCTCTGCTCGTGATAAAAACTTGTCTGCCATACCGATTCCCTCCGGTGCCTTACTCGTGCGTGGCAGCAGCGTTGCTACCTGCGATTGAGCGTGGCAAGTCGGTAGAGAATCCGTGAGGCGGTGTGGCTCGTGGTATGCTCGGAGCGTGTTCAATTGCCCTCCTTTGGCTGTTGAACAAGCAGGCCACCGGGATAGTCGCCCGGTGGCCTGCGTCATTTACTGCGGCTGTTATCGTGCCTTCCTGCCGGCCCGATCACGAGCGGCGATCCACTGGCGGAGCACATCCTCCCGGTAACGCACGAGCCGTCGCCCCAGCCGCAGGAATTGCGGCGCCCCTGCGTCTCGGCGGGATCGCCACGCAATCAGAGTTCCCGGCCGCAGATTGAGAATCTCCGCCGCCTGCTCCGTGGAAAGCAATCGATCTGCCGGTGTAGTAATCATCCCCGTTCCTCCATGAAAAGTAGGCTCACCGTTGCCAGCGCTACCGCTGCGATAGTGCATGCATCAACCGCGTGGGGGGTAATGTAGGCGCCCGTTTTTGCGAAACAATCCCCCGGCAGTATTTTTTCAAACGCTCCCCGGAGAGGGAGGATGCATCGTGATTCCTGCATCGATCGCCACCTCCCTGCCGACATCGGCGCAGATTTTCATAGGCTCGTGGATACCCGCTCAGGAGCCTATCGAATGAAATCTAGACCCATCACACCAGCCGTAGCAGCAGCAGACGCAGCGGCGATCGTCTCGCGGCTCCCGGCCGCGATAGCCCAGGCGGAAAAGATGCTTCAGGCGGAGCAGACGGATTGCCGGCGGCTCCGCACCTGAGAAAATCCCCCGGAGCGGCACACCCGCATATCCCGCTCCGGGGGCGGTAGGCCGTGCCTACCTATGCTTCAAGTGCTCTGGCCTCTGCCAGCCGCAGGCGATCGCGTGCGGCCTGAGCGGCTTTCTCAGCGGCTGGGAGAGCGGCAGCGGCGGCATCTGCGGCTCGTCTGGCGGTTCGAGCGGCGGCGCGATTGCCTTCATCAGTCCAACCGGCCACCGGGTTTTTATTCT
>CAISJI010000219.1 GCA_903885565.1 uncultured Planctomycetaceae bacterium | reverse complement strand
GGCCTTGGCACGCTCACGCTCTCTGCCAGCAACGCCTACACCGGCCTGACGAACATCAACGGTGGCATTCTCGCGCTGGGTAACACCAGCGCCCTCACCGGGGGCGGCACAATCTCCTTCGGCGGCGGCACACTGCAATATTCCGCCAGCAACACCGCCGACTACTCAGCGAGGATTCTCGGCAGCGGTAGCGCGATCGCCATCGACACCAACGGCCAAAACGTAACTTTTGCCAGCAGCCTGGACTCCACCAACACCGGCGGGCTCACGAAGACCGGCCTTGGCACGCTCACGCTCTCTGCCAGCAACGCCTACACCGGTGCCACCACGGTCAGCGCCGGTGTGCTCGCCTACGGCGTCTCAAACGTTCTGTCCGACTCGACTGCGGTGACGATCGCCGGCGGCAGCCTTGATCTCGGCAGCTACACCGACACTGTCTCTAGCTTCACCATTACCAGTGGCTCCCTCGCCGGTTCGGGCAAGCTCACCGCCGCAACCTATGCCTTGGGCGGCGGCACGGTGGACGCCAATCTTGGCGCCGGGTCGATGACCGTCACCACCAATTCAAACTTAAACGGCACCGCCGATGTCACGGCGGTGAGCTTGAATGCCGGCACGCTGGCTCTCGGCTCTGCGGACCGCTTCACAAATAATCAGGTCGCCCTCACCGGTTCCTCGGGCGCGAGCCTGGGCCTCGGCGGCAACGAATCGGTCGGCTCACTCGCCGGTGGATTCAACGTCGCCCTCGGCTCTGGCACGCTCACCACTGGCAACGACAACACCAGCACCACCTATGCGGGCACCGTGAGCGGGGCCGGCGGCCTGAGGAAGGTCGGCAGCGGCACGTTCACGCTCTCCGGCTCCAGCAACAACTCCGGCACAACCACAGTCTCCGCTGGCGAACTGAAGCTGAATGGCACGACGGGCTCTGGGGCGCTGACGGTCGCCAGCGCCGCCACGCTCAGCGGCACCGGCACAATTGGTGGGGCGGCCACGATCAGCGGCACGCATAATCCTGGGAATTCCCTCGGCATTCAGACGTTTGCCAGCGACTTGACCTACTCCCAATCTGGCCCCACCGGACCGCAGGTCTACTGGGAACTGGCGGGCAACACCACGAGCAACAGCGCGCCGGCCTACGATCAGATCAATGTGGGGGGCAATCTGAATTTTGCGGCCAGCACTGCGATTACCCTCGCATTCGGTGGTGCTGTCGACTGGTCGAATTCCTTCTGGTCGACCAACGAGCAGTGGACGATCTATCAGGTGGAAGGAACGACCAGCGGCTTTTCCAACCTGCTGCTGGCTGGCAGCGATTGGAGCGATGCGGGTGGCAACTGGTTCAACGCCCTTCGCCCCGGCTCTTCCTTCTCATTGCTACAGATCGGCAACACTATCGTTCTCAGCTACACAGTCGCCGCCGTTCCGGAGATCGACCCGAGTTGCGTCGGAAGCGTTCTGGCGCTTGTGCTGGGAACGCTGGGCCTGGTGGAGCGTCGTCACCGCCGGACGCCGCGGCCGACGATCGCCGCCTGAAGCTCCCCGTCTGTCGGGCGGCTTGAGCAGGGCTCATTCTGCTCACGGTGCGGGGAGAGCTTGATGATGGCGTCAACGTGCAGAAATGCCGAAGAGCCGCCACGCTTCAGATCACAGTCGATCGTGGCCATCCCAGCGGCGTCGAAGTCCGCCCTCGCGATAACCAGAAACTCAACTTCCATCATCCCTCGCCCCGATGGCTCTGCGGAGCCTTGCCGAGCCTGACCAAGGCCTCGTCCCGAACACCTTCCCAGGGAATGGTGGTGGCCGTACCGGCAGAACGTTCGGCCGATCGACGTCGGATCTCAGCCATCCACTCATCCAAAAGCGGTGGCAGCGCGTCATCTGGAAACGTGCCCCTGAGGGCCTCGATCAACGCAAGCCGATCCGCGACGGGAGGTTGTGCTGCATCTGCGAGCAGTGGTCGATGGTGCTCATACCGCCAACCTGCGTTGTTTTTGGGAAATAAAAAGCGTTCACATTGTGTGTCAACGTGTCGGCTTCGGCATTCTTTCGTATTCTACGTGAGAACACGACCGATCCGCGCGGCCTGTCGGTCGGCGCGGCACACAAGCGAGCAGCACCGTGGCCCCACTTCCCTCCGCCGAGCCAGCCATCGCGGCAGGGAGCGGCGGGGACCGCGCGGGGCTGATCCTGTTCACGCTCGCGGCGATGCAGTTCATCAGCACCGTCGATTTCATGATCGTGATGCCCCTCGGGCCGCTTCTTTTTGACACCCTCGGCATCGACACCGTGCAGTTCAGCTGGGTTGTCTCGGCCTACACGTTCGCGGCGGGGTGTGCCGGCATTGCGGCTGCGGCGGTGCTCGATCGCGTGGGACGCAGGTCGGCCTACATGGCGCTTTCAGCCGGCCTGCTGTTGGGCACCCTGGCCTGCGGCTTGGCGCCGAATTACCAACTGTTGGTCGCGGCCCGCTGCCTGACGGGGGCCTTTGGCGGAGTGTTGGGGGGTTTGTCGTATGCCATCGTGGCGGACGTGTTTCCCGAGGAGCGGCGCGGCCGGGCGACCGGCCTGCTGATGTCGGCGT
>CAISJI010000218.1 GCA_903885565.1 uncultured Planctomycetaceae bacterium | reverse complement strand
CTGCCTCGGGCTATACGTTGACGTCTGGTCTGGTGTCGGCAAACCTGGCCGGGTCAGGAACGCTCTCCAAAAACCTGAACAGTGCGGTCACGCTCACCGGAAGCAATTCGTTTACTGGCGACCTGACGATCAATGCTGGTGCCATCAATATCCAAAATAACAACGCACTCGGCTCCACCACAGGAACCACGAGCGTTGCCATCAACGCTGCACTTGAATTGCAAAATGACATCACTGTGACGGGGGAGACGATTCAATATCAGGGCTCCGGGATCAGCAGCGGGGGAGCCATTCGCAATATCAGCGGCACCAATACTCTCGCCGGGAATCTGATTCAGGTGGGTGCTGCAGGCCGCATCAATTCAGACGCCGGCCTACTGCGGCTCACCAGCGGGAACCTCTCAATCGCAGGCAGCGCTGGCCTGACGGTGGGCGGCGTTGGCGACACATTGATCAGCAGCATCATCACCGGCACGCAACCGTTCACGAAGGATGGCACCGGAACGCTCACGCTCTCCGGGTCCAACACCTACACGGGTCAGACGACGGTGGGCGAAGGCACGTTGACCTACGGCACTGACAATGCCCTTGCCACCGGCGCAGTGGTGGTCGGCACCGCCACGACCTCGGGCGTCTTCAACCTCGGCACTTACTCTGATTCCGTTGGAAGAATCACGCTCACCAGTGGCACGCTGGCGATGGTGGCCAATGCCACCAGCCAGGCCCAGCTGGTCTCGGCCAGCGTCAATGCGATAGCTCTGGGTACGACCAACACGCTCGATCTGGCCGGCAGCGGCACCTCCTCCGGCATCTACAAATTGCTGGCCGGCACAGCCATCTCTGGCACGTTTGGCACCGTGAGTAACATTCAGAATGGCTATAGCCTGCTCTACAGCGGCTCCACGCTCGACCTCCAGCAGCAGGCTGTGCTCGGAACGGTTACAGCCATTCCTGTCAGCGGTTCGATCATCACTGGCGGTTCTCTGGCGATTGGATACACCGTCGCCAACGCGGCTCAGTCAGGCGGAGCCACCTTGTCATTCACCGGCACTGCCGGCTCGAATCTCTCCGGTACTGCTACCAGCGGCACTGCTACGGCGGGCAGCACCAGCGGCACGATCTCTGGAATGACGTTCACGGGAGCCACAACCGGCAGCAATCAGGCTGGCGTGTTCACAATTAGTGCCCCAGGCGCCTACGGCACGACCTCAACTACAAGCTCGGTGAGTGTCAATGTGTATGACCATGCCTCACCAACGGCCGGCAGCTTGGCCGGCGGCACGCTGGGCCTGGGTCCTGTTCATGCTGGATATGCCTCGGCCATAAGCACCAATTCCCTCTCCGGCAGTAATGCAGCGGGCTACCGCGTTGATATGAGTGGTTCGGCCGCGGCTGCGAACGGGATTTCACTCACCACGCTTTCGGGTGTTGCCGCAGGGAGCAGCTCAGCCATCACGGCGACGCTGGCCGGGGGTGCTTCCCTCGGGGCGATCAACGAGAACTTCACCTACACGTTCGCCGACGACTCGGTGCTCAGCGGTGCATCCTCCAATCTGGGCACCGCGGCGATCACGGTAACCGGCTCGGTCTACTCCGGTCAGTCGACCTGGGCCACCGACGGCAGTGGTTCGTGGGGCACGCTCGTGAGCTCCTTCGGCACCAACTGGGGAGCGAATCAGGGCTCGCCCGGCCTCGATGCTGGATACACCAACACCGACACGGCGACGTTCGGCTCGGCGCTGACCAGCGGAACGGCTGTTGTGTCGCTCAATGGAGCCAGCCCAAGCCTTCGTGGCATCACATTCAATAACGCCGGTGCCACCTACAATATCGCTCAGGGCAGCGGTGGTTCGCTGACGCTCTCCGGCAGTGGCGGAGCGGCCGTTGTCGACGTCCTTGCCGGTAGCCATGCCATCGGCGCTCCGCTGATTCTTGCCACCTCGGCACGGATGGATGTTGCTTCAAGTGGTGCCTTGACGCTCGAGGGTGGTGTCAGCGGCACTGGCGGCTTGGAAAAGCAGGGCGCGGGGATGTTGACGCTCGCAGGCGTCAACACCTACAGCGGTGCCACAGACGTATTTGCCGGTGAGTTTAAGGTTAACGGCACCACGGCTGTTGCCAGCGCAGTCACAATTGACAGCGGTGCCACGCTCAGCGGCGTCGGCACCCTTGGCGGTGATACGACGATCTCCGGCACACATTCTCCCGGCGATATTCTGGGAGTGCAGACGTTCACTGGAGATCTCACATACACCCAATCTGGCACAGCCGCCGGACCGAGCGTCTACTGGCAGTTGGCAGGAAATACGACGAGCAACAGTCCGTTGGCCTACAATCAGGTGGCCGTGGGTGGCGATCTGAGTTTTGCTGCTACCACGTCGTTGAACCTCGCCTTTGGAAGCGCGAACAGCACGGTCGATTGGAGCAATTCGTTCTGGTCGGGTTGGCAGAATTGGACGCTTTACAATGTCAGCGGCACAACAGCCAATAGTGCCAACCTCCTCCTTTCCGGAACCGATTGGCAGGATTCGCAGAGCGACCTGTTGAGCAGCGTGCGGTCTGGGTACACCTTTCAGGTGTCGCAGATGGGCAACAACATCGTGATCAGCTACGTCCCCGAGCCGTCAACATATGCCATGGCATTTGTCGCTCTGGGCATGGGCGGCTGGCGGGCTTGGAGGAAGCGTAAGGCTGCTGCTGCTCGCCTTACTGCCTAACCAAGCCAGGCTGGTGAGTTTTCTGGGCGGGGCTTTGCTGGGCCGCCGGCTCAAAACAGCGGGGGCCGCGACATCCCGGCAACCGGCCAGGCAAGCAACTCACGCGGTAGGCCAGTGAGAATGTGTGTGTCAGGCTACGTTGGCCGTTTTTGCTGCCAACCGTCATTGCGTTAGCGGCGACACAGGCTTCGGCTGCCGTGACACTGGACAGGCCTTGGGGGCCTTTTTCCACCCCCCTCGCATCGTTGAATCGAGCCGTTATGCTGAACGGAGTCGCTCTACCCGGTGGTGTAACGGTAGCACAAGGGATTTTGGTTCCCTTTGTCTAGGTTCGAATCCTAGCCGGGTAACTTTGAAGAGAGCCACGTCCGTGGAGCGTCGGCTTCGGGGCGGAGAAAGCCTTGTCGCTTGAGCGCACGAGCAGAACGACGCCCCTTTCGCCTGCCACAGCCACGTCCGGCGTCTGACGCTGTTTTTTACGGCCTGCTAATCGCAGCGCTCGCTGTGGAATCGGATGCCGCCAGCCCATGGCACGATCATGTTGTAGACCAGAGCGATCAGCACGCCAGCCAGAAACTTGATCACTGGGAGCGCCAGCATGCTCATCAGGAGCGGAATTCTCGCCCCGGCCCCCTGCGGCATCATGAGCATGGAAACCAGAATTCCCGCGGCGACGACAACGCCCACAATGGCGCCAAGTGCGGCGAGCACCTTGCCCAACTGCAGCACGTCGAGTTCCTTGACTTCAGTCAGCATAGGATGAGCTCCCTCCTGAGAATTTTGCAGCTTACCAGAAATCACAGAAAATCATAAAAATATTCCGGGCTGAGTGGGGCAGATGCACTCAAACGCTCGGTAAAAAACGCTCGATTGCGTGCATGGGTGGGTGGTTCCCTCCAACACGTCGTTGAACGGCTGGGATCAAGAAGCCCACTCGGTTGCCTTGAGCCGATTTGGAGCACCGGGCCTGCCACTTCCGGAAAACCACCCCAACGCCCGAATCGCCTCCACGAGCATCACTCCTGCCAGACCGAGCAGCACCAGCCCGGCCCATGGCACCGGATCGGCTGGCAAGACCCAGCCTTCCGGAGTGTGGAATCGCGGCAGAGTCATGCTGATGAGCGCCCAGGTGCTCATCACAAACATGAAGACCGTCGGCACCCCAGTCACCAGCCAGACCCACGCCTCGTGGCGGGTGCGCCACAGCCAGACCGTGATGCCCAGCAGCGTGAGGGCCGCCAGCAACTGGTTGCTCGCCCCAAACAGGCTCCAGAAGGCTCGCCACACCGGCACCGGGTTGCCGGCGGGATCGCTGCTCGGCCGGAGGAGAAAGAGCAGCGGCACGCCGGCGGTGAGGCCCGTTCCCAGCCATGCCCCCGCCTTGCCGGTCAGGCCGGTCAGTTCCTGCACAATATAGCGGCCCAGCCGGGTGCAGACATCGAGCGTGTCGTAGACAAACGTGGTGAAGGCCATCAGGGCGAACGATACGCCGATGGTGGTCGGCACGCCGAGAATTTCAAGAAATCGGCCCATCCCCAGGGCGTAGACAAAATTGGGTGGCTGTGTGGCCAGCGGGCTGTCGGCCGCGAGCACCATCACGCAGCAGAGGCTCACCACCGCCACAAACGCCTCCAGCAGCATCGTGCCGTAGCCGATGGGGCGGGCGTCCGTTTCGCGGCGCAACTGCTTGCTGGTGGTGCCCGAAGCGATGAGCGAGTGAAATCCGGAGCAGGCTCCGCAGGCGATTGTGATAAAGAGCATCGGCACGAGGCTGCCCGCCTTGCCTGCCTGCCACTGGGTAAACGCCGGATAGCGGATTTGCGAGTCGCCCGCGACCAGCGTGTCGCTTGCCACCAGCCCGATGGCGGCCCCTGCCAGAGCCACATAAAGAAAGCACCCGCCGAGATGGCCACGCGGCTGCAACAAAAGCCACATCGGCACCATGGCGGCCCCCAGGCAGTAGAGCAGCAGCAGCACCCCCCACACCTTCTGCGCCTGAATGCTGCTCACCCCCAGCACGGCGGCCAGATCGAAGGGGATCAGCTGTCCGGCCCAGATCGCCACGCCCACCAGCGGCACAAAGATCACCGTCGCCAGCCACAGCGGCATTTTCAGGATCCGCATGCACAAGCCCATGATCAGCGGCAGAATCAGGTAGAGCAGGCTCGAAGTGGCGATGCCCCCGCCGGTGACCGTCTGTCCATTCTCGAGCACCTGTTGGCCGATGAAGCTCGAGGCGGTGATGTCGGTGAAGGCCACGATGATGTAGACCAGAGCAATCCACACAAAGGCAAGAAACAGAAAGTAGCTTCGCCGACTCATGTGGTCGCGCACCACTTCGGCGATCGAGCGCGCCTGATGACGCACCGAGGCGACCAGAGCTGAAAAATCGTGAACCCCACCGATGAAGATGCTGCCGATGAGAATCCAGAGCAGCGCCGGCAGCCAGCCGAATGCCACCCCGGCCAGAATTGGCCCCACGATCGGTCCGGCCGCGGCGATGGCGGAAAAGTGTTGGCCAAGGAGCAGGGTGGGGGGGATCGGTTCGTAGTCGACATCGTCGCGGAGCGTGACGGCGGGAGTAGGAGCGTTGGCGTCGAGCCGAAATAACCTGGCCAGCAGGCTGCCGTAGAGACGGTAGGCGACGATCAAAATGACCGCACTCGGCAGGAGAACGTACAAAAGGCTCATGCGAAGTCCTGATTGGCAGGCGAGTGATAGAGTGCGGCACGCTCACGGCGCTGACCGTCGAGGGGGTGGCAGATGTCTCGCAGGGCTGTTTCTACCAGCATTTTGTTCCTTTGCCCGTGATTTCCCGCCCCCGGGTTTCCCGAAGGAAGTCCACCGTGTACATCATGCCTAGAGAATGCCGCGGCGTCGATCCGAGGTCGGCAGCCGGCGGCTGTGGAAATCCATCAGCAGCGGGGATATCGGCATGAGCAACTCCAAAACGTCAGTGCGGCAGGAAACCTTAGTCATCATCGGGAGCGGGCCGGCGGGTTGGTCGGCCGCCACCTACGCCGCCCGCGCGCAGCTGAAACCGCTGGTATTTGAGGGGGCCATCACCGAGAAAAACAGAATGTCGGGCACGTTGCCCATGGGTCAGCTCGCCCTGACGAGCGAGGTGGAGAATTATGCAGGATTCCCCCATGGCAATCTCGGCCAGTTCCTCGATTCGGCCCTGCCGGCCGAGCGCCGGCAGATGATGGCCCCTCATGCCGGCGAGGGAGTGACGGGACCTGAGTTGATGGAACTGATGCGGCAGCAGGCGGTCAACATGGGGACGCGCGTCATCACCGACGACATCCTCAAGGTCGATTTCTCGCAGCGTCCCTTCCGGCTCCATCCCAGCGAAGGGGGCGTGGTTGAGGCACAGTGCGTGATCGTGGCCACCGGCGCCAGTGCCAACTGGCTGGGGCTGCCGAGCGAGGAGAAGTTCAAGAACCGGGGGGTGAGTGCCTGTGCTGTCTGCGACGGGGCGTTACCCCGATTCCGCAACAAGCCGATCGTGGTTGTCGGCGGCGGCGACTCGGCCGTGGAGGAGGCGACCTACCTTGCCAAGTTTGCCAGCCGAGTGCACCTCGTGCATCGCCGCGACGCGCTTCGTGCCTCGAAAATCATGGCGCAGCGGGCCCACGATGACCCGAAGATTGAGATCCATTTCAACACCGGGCTGGCCGAGGTTCTCGGCGACGATGCCAAGGGGGTGACGGGCGTCCGGCTGGCGAGCACGGTCGATGCCGGCAAGGAGACGACAATCGAGGCGACGGGCGTTTTTCTCGCGATCGGTCACACCCCCAACACGGCATTCCTCGACGGCCAGTTGGAACTCAATCCCAAAAAATACGTCGTCTGGAAGAAGCACTTCCGCACAGAGACGAGTGTGGAGGGAGTGTTCGCGGCGGGGGACGTGGCCGACGACTACTACCGTCAGGCGATCTCTGCCGCCGGTACAGGCTGCATGGCGGCTCTGGATGCCGAACGCTGGTTGTCCCACGGCCATGCCTAGAACGCATACGACTTCCGTCCGCCCTCGGCTGCGGGACGGCAAAAGTCTCGTCGCATGCGCTCCTCGAGCGTTCGCCGATCCCTCCGCCTCCATCGCGCGTTGATCAGGTCGACCGATCTCGCACGTTCTTGGTATCTGTGAAAAAGCCCGACCGAGGATTGCTCCCCGGCCGGGCCATTGAATCAACAGTTGTCACCGGCCATGGTCGGCGTCCCTCCGGCCACCGCAAGCCTGCAGGGGCCATGGTCAGCGTCCCATCTGCTCGCCTGGATGGCGAGCCCCGGTGGCCGAGGGAACCCTTGGCGTTCCCTCCGGCCACCGCAAGCCTGCAGGGGCCATGGATGGCCCTGCAGGCGCTATCTTCAGAACCCGACATAGGTGACGTGGATGTCACCATGCTTGGCGAAGCGGACAATCACCGAGCAGCCGCAGGCATAGTCGTAACGCACCTGACCGCAGCCAAACAGCGTGCACCGCGACGACTGGCAGGCGCAGCCCTGGCAGCATGTCGGCAGGCAGACCGGCACAGCCACTGTGCAGCCCGTCTCGGGGCTGGTGGGGCTCAGCGCCGTTTCGTATGTGGGCTCTTCGCAGCAGCCGCAATCATGTTTGTGCTTGTGGGCGTGCTTGTGACGGTACTTGATGCAGGGATTCGTGGGGCAGCAGGTTTCGGCACCGCAGCCGGGCTCAAAACCACACGATGGATCTGCGGCGCACCCGGCATCGACGGTGCACCCGGCATCGGCAGCGCACAGCGGCTCCGGTGCGGCACAGGTGGGGTCGGCATGACGCCGCAGATGGCCGAAGCCGGCGTCGGCAACCGACGCCAGACCAGCCAGGGCACAGACAAGGGCGAGGGCAAAACCGCCCAACAGACGTGAACGAACCATGAAATCATCCTCCGTGGCAGATACTGGGGACCACCGGAACCATCCCGGTGGCGGATCTGCGGATGCAGCCGCCGATCCAACCTAACCATGCCACGCTGGGATAAAAAGTCAAAAAAACATGATCCACGCGTCCACCTGTCGGTGGAAAAAGTCACCCCTGGCCCTCGGGAGCGCAGACAGCCCGCTCGCCCGGCGCCGCATCCAGCGGCAAACCACTCGATTCATAGCCTGCTTCAGCCACAGGTTTGAGGTACGATCCCGGAGAGGTCTCCGGGGTCCGGTCAGCTGGCCTGCTGACAAGGGCGAGCGCATGCGGGAGGCGGACCGCGGCCGAAAGTGAATCGTCATGGAAGTCAAGATTATTGAACAGCTGCGCGGGCTGGCCGGCAGGCTGCTTGAGGGGCCGCTGTGGAAGGCTGCGCAGATCATGCACCGGCGGTTCCGGGAGGACCATCTTGGGCAGGCGGCCGGAGCGCTGACGTTCACCACCATCATCGCGCTGGTACCGCTATGCACAGTGGTGCTGGCGATGCTCACCGCCTTCCCGGCCTTCGGTAAGTTTGAAACGGTTTTGGAACGCTGGTTGGTGGAGAGCCTGATTCCTGACGGCATCGCCCGGCAGGTGATGGGCTATCTGAATCAGTTCAGTGCCAAGGCGAGCCAACTCGGGGCAGTCGGCTTCGCGGCGCTGATCTATTCTGCCGTCACGCTGATCTACACCATCGACCACTCGCTCAATTCCATCTGGCAGGTCCGCCGACAGCGGCCGTGGGGACAGCGCATCCTTCTTTACTGGGCCGCCATCACGCTCGGACCGCTGATCCTCGCCGCCAGCGTGGTGCTCATGGAGGCACTGGTGCCACTTCTCGGTGGCAGTATCAACGACCCCACCAGCCTGCTGCGCAGGGTTCTCAACCTGCTGGAATCGGGGGTCACTGTGGCTGGATTTACAGCGCTTTACCACTTTGTGCCCTACACTCGCGTGCGCTTTAGGCATGCGCTTGTGGGTGGGATCTTCACCGGGCTCGTGCTGGCCGGTGCGCGGCACCTGCTTACCACCTACATGGTGAACATGGGTTCGTATTCGGCGATCTACGGTGCCTTTGCGACGCTGCCGCTATTGCTGTTGTGGATCTACATCGCCTGGGTCATCGTGCTGCTCGGCGCCGTGCTTGTGGCCAGCCTCCCGGGCCTGATCGCCGGAGGGGATTTCACTGCCGCTACTCCCGGCAGGAATTTCGAACTCGCCCTTGCGGTGATCCGCCACCTGCGCGATAGCCGGGCAAGCCCCACCCATGGAGCCGATCTGCCCCAGTTGGCCAAGCACTTCCATGCCGATCCGCGGCAGTTGGAGGGGGTGATGGAAACGCTCGTGGGGCTCGACTGGGTCGGAACCCTGGAGGAACATGCCCCGGGCAGGCCCCCGCGCCATGTGCTGCTGGCCGATCCCGCCACCACGCCACTGGCTCCGTTGATGCAGCGGTATCTCCTGGCCGAATCCCCCGCCACCGCCACGCTGTCGAGGAAGTGGCAGGATTGGTCGCTCGACGATGCCCTCTGAGCAGGGGGGGGAGAGAGGGCTAATTCGCCCGCTGCATCAGCGTCTGAAACGACTCAAAGAGATAGGCGGAGTCGTGCGGGCCGGCAGCAGCTTCCGGATGGTATTGCACGCTGAAGGCGGGGGCTTTGGTGTGCCGCAAGCCCTCGATCGTACCGTCGTTGAGGTTGCGGTGGGTGACTTCGAGTTCCGCAGGGAGCGTCGCTTCGTCGACGGCAAAACCGTGGTTTTGTGAGGTGATCTCCACCTTGCCCGAGAGCAGATCGATCACCGGCTGATTCGCCCCGCGATGGCCGAACTTGAGCTTGAACGTCTTGGCGCCGCAGGCCTGGGCCAGCAGTTGGTGGCCGAGACAAATGCCGAAGACGGGAACCGCTCCCACGAGATCGCGCACCGTGGCCACGCAGTAGTCGAGCACCTCCGGATCGCCGGGGCCATTGGAGAGAAACACCCCGTCAGGCTTGTGGGCGAGCACCTCCGCCGCAGAGGCTCTTCCCGGCAGCACGGTGACCCGACAGCCGGAGCTGACCAGATGCCGCGCGATGTTCCACTTCATGCCGTAGTCGAGGGCGACAACATGCTTCTCCCCGTGGCCGCTGGCAGCCGGCGGCATCACGCCTCCTTCTCCCGGCTGCACCAGCGGCCGGGCCGATTCGTCAAGCGCTTGCGTCCACTCGGCAGAATGCTGCGGCATCACCTCGCTTACGAGATCCCGCCCGACCAAGCCGGGGGCGGTGCGGGCCATCTCCACAAGTTTTGTGGTGTCGAGCACTTCGCTGGAGAGCACTCCCGTCATCGCCCCGCGAATCCGCAGCCGCCGCACCAACGCCCGGGTATCGATGCCGGTAATGCCGACGACTCCGGCAGCGGCGAGGTAATCGCCGAGGGTGCCGGTGGAGGTGAAGTTGCTGGCAATCCGGCTCGCCTCACGCACGACGAAGCCGGCCATCTGCAGCCGGCCGCTCTCCACATCGGAGGGATTCACGCCGTAGTTGCCGATCTGCGGTGCCGTCATCGTCAGGATCTGGCCCCGGTAGCTGGGGTCGGTGAGGATCTCCTGATAGCCGGTCATCGAGGTATTGAAGCAGACCTCCCCCGACACGGTGCCGATGCCGCCGAATGCGTCGCCCACATACACCGTGCCGTCCTCAAGCGCAAGCGCCGCCCGTGCCATGCAGGAAATCTCCGCGAGTCGCCAGTGGCGGGCGGGGGTCGCCTGCCTCGGCAGCCATGATAGCGTTCGGCAGGGGGTATTTCAGGGCTGCCGGCTGGAGCGGGGCATCGCCGCTGAATTCGGGATGCGGAAGGCCAAACCCGCGCAACCGGCACAACCGCCTGGCCCTTCTGACGGTGGGGATGACTTGCGCGGATATAAGGCGCCTGGGGTTCTGGAAAAGAGAAGGCGATTGGGTTGTGTGGTCAACCTGCGGTGAGTTTGTGGTCGATGGTTAAGGAGTGTGGGGAAGGAGGAGCTTCCCCGCCACCCCCAGCGTTTCTTTCTTTTTCAGGAGTCGTCCTCGAGAGAGGCAGCAGACATGAAGACCACGTGGCTGAGTTGTCTGCTGGCACTTGCCTGTATCGCGCCGGCGCCCAAGCGCGCCGCCGCCGATTTCAGCGAGATGACCAGCTACACACAAGGCACCGCGAAGCTGACGCAGGTCGGTTTCAACAGTGCCGGAGATGATTGTTCTGACCATGAATCCTCCGGAGAGCCGGTCAGCGTTTTGGCAGACGCCGGCAGTGGCGAGGAGATTGTGGAATCGTGCACCAGTCCCGCCAGGACGGTGTGCGATGTTGTTTACGAGCGGCAGGAAGTGACCTGCTACAAGACAATCTGCGAGCGGGTTGTCGAGCAGAGGCAGATCGACTGCGTCCGCTACGAGACAGAAAAGTCGTTCAAGGATGTTGAGTACACCGTCAGCAAGCCGGTGTGGGAAACCCGTTCACGTACGGTCAACTACGCCGTCAGCAAGCCGGTGTGGGAGACGATCACCAAAGAGATTCCCTACACGGTGATGAAGCCGGTGTATGAGACGATGACCAAGGAGATTCCCTACACCGTCTGCACGCCGGTCTATGAGACCCGCCAGCAGACCTACACCGTCTGCAAGCCGGTGTACGAGACGATGAGCCGGGAGATCCCCTACACGGTCTGCAAGCCGGTCTATGAGACCCGCCAGCAGACCTACACCGTCTGCAAGCCGGTGTATGAGACGATGAGCCGGGAGATCCCTTACACGGTCTGCAAGCCGGTCTATGAGACCCGCCAGCAGCCTTACACCGTCTGCAAGCCGGTGTATGAGACGATGACCAAAGAGATCCCCTACACAGTGTGTCGTCCGGTCTACGAAACCCGTGAGCAGACCTACACCGTCTGCAAGCCCGTCTCGGAAACGCTGACGAAGGAGATTCCCTACACCGTCTGCAAGCCGGTGTATGAAACTCGCGAGCAGGTCTACACCGTTTGCAAGTCGGTTTCGGAGACCAGGACGAAGGAAGTGCCCTACACGGTCTGCAAGCCGGTGTGGGAAACCCGCGAGCGGGATGTCTGTCGCACGGTCTGCAAGCCGGTCCACTACACCAAGACGGTGAAGGTGTGTGGCGGCCGCTGGGAAACGGAAACCTGCGAGATCCCCGGCCCGGTGATCACGCGGTGTGTCCGCGAGCCCGGGTGCTGGGTGTGGGACGAGTGCCAGTGCAAGTGCGTGTATCACCCCGGTGAGGTGACGAAGACCCAGGAGCAGTGCCCGCCCCGCACCATCACCAAGAAGGTGTGGGTCCCCGAGATCACCGAGAAGCAGGTTGACTGCGTTCGGTACGAGCGGGAGACGATTGTCGAGAAGCAGTGCTACAAGGTCTGCAAGATGGTGTCGGAGCAGCGGGTGAAGACCTGCACCTACACCGTCTGCCGGATGGTGCCGGAGCAGCGGGTTCGCACGTATCAGGTCTGCAAGATGGTTCCCGAGCAGCGGGTTCGCACCTGCTCGTACACCGTCTGCCGGATGGTGCCAGAGCAGCGCGTTCGCACGTATCAGGTTTGCCGAATGGTTCCTGAGCAGCGGGTTCGCACCTGCTCCTACCAGGTCTGCCGGATGGTGAGCGAGCAGCGGATTCGCACGTATCAGGTCTGCCGGATGATCCCTGAGCAGCGGGTTCGCACCTGCACCTATCAGGTTTGCCGGATGGTGCCGGAGCAGCGGGTTCGCACGTATCAGGTCTGCCGGATGATCCCTGAGCAGCGGGTTCGTACCTGCACCTATCAGGTTTGCCGGATGGTGCCGGAGCAGCGGGTCAAGACCTACCAGGTCTGCCGGATGATCCCTGAGCAGCGGGTTCGCACCTGCACCTATCAGGTTTGCCGGATGGTGCCGGAGCAGCGGGTCAAGACCTACCAGGTCTGCAAGATGGTTCCTGAGCAGCGGGTTCGCACCTGCACCTATCAGGTCTGCCGGATGGTTCCTGAGCAGCGGGTCAAGACCTGCTGCTACAAGGTCTGCCGGATGGTGAGCGAGCAGCGGGTTCGCACCTATCAGGTCTGCAAGATGGTGCCTGAGCAGCGGGTGAAGACCTGCTGCTACAAGGTCTGCAAGATGGTGTCCGAGGAGCAGGTTCGCACCTGTGAGTACAAGGTCTGCACGATGGTTGCCGAGCAACGCGTGAAGACCTGCACCTCGCGGGTCTGCAAGATGGTGACCGAGCATTGCACGAAGGAAGTGCCCTACAAGGTCTGCACCACGGTGCAGGAGACATGCACCAAGCAGGTGCCGGTCTACACCACCCGTCCTGTCCACTACACCAAAACGGTGAATGTGGTCCGGATGGTTCCGACGCAGGTCCCCTACACGGTGACCCGCTGCGTGCCGCGGACGGTGGTGCGTGAGGTGCCAGCCTGCGAGTGAGGCCACGGAGATGACGATCGCCCTCAGCCCTCCGGCTGATCCCTTCGCAGGGAACAGCGGAGGCTGAGGGAAGAACGCTGGGAAAAGGGGCGGCCCGGTTAACACGAACCGGGCCGCTTCTGTTTTTGGATGACCGGAACGTGTTGTGCTACAGCTTCGGCACCGTCTGGCGGCGGAGGTCGAGTGTGAGGGGAAACTGCGGATTGGCCTCCTCCGCTGGCGGCGCCAGCGGGCCGGGGGTGTGGCCGGAGGTGAAAAACCGGCTGGCCCGCCGGCTCTCCGATTCCAACGCGTTGACCGGCCGGGTTTCATACGACCGCCCGCCCGGATGCGACACATGCCAGGTGCAGCCCCCCACGCTGCGGCCACTCCAGAGATCGACGATGTCAAACACCAGCGGCGTGTGAACGGGGATCATCGGGTGGAGGCATTGGGGCGGCTGCCAGGCCCGGAACCGCACTCCGGCCACATATTCCCCCGGCACACCGGTGGGAAACAGCGGCACGCGCCGGCCGTTGCAGGCGACCATATGCCGCGGCTCCACCAGCCCCGACACCAGCACCTCAACCCGCTCCAGCGAACTGTCAACCAGCCGCGATGTGGCCCCGCCGACCGGCTGCTCTCCCAGCACATGCCAAGGCTCGAGCGCCCCCCGCAGCTGGAGCCGCACGCCGTCGTGCACCACCTCCCCCAGCTTCGGGAAGCGGAACTCCCGCAGGGCCTCAAACCAGTCGCGCTGGAAGGCAAATCCACTCCGCCCCAGATCGTCGAGCACGCCGTGAAAATCGGCCATCAGGAAATGGGGCAAGAGAAACTTGTCGTGCAGCGCCGTTCCCCAGCGCACCAGCGAGCCGTGCCAAGGCCGTTTCCACATGCTGGCCACCAGCGCCCGCACAACGAGTTGCGAGAGCAGGCCGATCCGCACATGCGGCGCCATCTCAAAGGCCCGCAGTTCCACCAGCCCCCGCTGGCCGCTGGAAGTGTCGGGGGAAAAGAGCTTGTCGATGCAGAATTCTGCCCGGTGGGTGTTGCCGGTCAGATCGATCAGCAGGTTGCGGAACACCCGATCGACAAACCACGGGGGAACCTCCGGGCCGGCGGCCCGCAGTTCCTGCAGCGCGATCTCCAGTTCGTAGAGGCTTTCATGACGGGCCTCGTCGACGCGGGGCGACTGGCTGGTGGGGCCGATGAACGTGCCGGCAAAGAGATACGAGAGCGACGGGTGGTTGTTCCAATAGGCCACCAGGCTCGCCAGCAGGTCGGGCCGCCGCAGAAAGGGACTGTCGGCCGGGGTGGCCCCACCGAGCACCAGATGATCGCCGCCGCCGGTGCCGGTGTGCTTGCCATCCACGGCAAATTTTTCGGCACCGAGCCGGCTCAGTCGCGCCTCGGCATCGACCGTTTCGCGCAGGCGAACCAGTTCTGGCCAACTGGCGGCCGGGGGCACATTCACTTCGATCACTCCCGGATCGGGAGTGACCTGCAGCCGGGCCAGCCGGGCGTCGTGGGGCGGCGGATAGCCCTCGAGCACTACCGGCATGCCAAGGCTGGCCGCGATCTGTTCCACGCCCGCGATCAATTCCAGCCAGTCGTCGGTCGCTTCTGCGGCGCTGCCGTGGTCTGGATCCTGCAGCGGCGGCATGAAAACATGGAGCCTCCCCGAGCGCTGCTGCAGCACCAGGGCTGTCCGCACGATGGAGGTGCCGGCCTGCAATTCCAATGCAGTGGGCCAGGGGAGGCTTCCCATCGGCAGCCGCAGGCCCGCCGGCGAATCGCCCGGCACTAAAAACACCCGGTGGTCGGGGAGTGGCCAGCGACTGCTGCGCCATCGGCATTCGGCTCCCCGGCGATGCCGCATCAGCGGCAGTACATGGGCCACAGCCGGCCCCACGCGGGGAGCCTCTTCGACGGCCCCCGGGGCGGCTGATGGCGTTTCATGGGCGGGGATCGCCATCGCGGCCTCGAGCCCGAGGGCCTGCGCCAGACGGCCGGCGAAATCGGCGCCGATATCGGTCTGCGTCGACAGGGCAATAGCTTCGGGATCGGGCTGATCCCCCGCCAGCAGCGCGGGCCGCTGCCAGAGAGGCTGGCCGTCGGCTCGCCAGACCAGCTCCAGCGCCCAGCGGGGCAGAGGTTCCCCCGGATACCATTTTCCCTGTTGCTCCAGCAGCACGCCGCCTGAGCCGAGTGAATCGAGCAGCCGCCGCGCCAGAACCCCGGCCCGCAGGCGTTTGTCGGCGCCGAGCGCCAGAGTGTTCCATTCGTCACCGTCGAAGTCGTCGATCGACACATAGGTCGGCTCGCCACCGCAGGTGAGCCGGACATCCCCAGCCTCCAGCGCCAGATCGACTTCCTGCCCGAGGCGGTCGATGAGTGCCCAGCTCTCGGGGGCAAACGGCTTCGTGGTGCGCGGCGCGACCGCCAGTCGATCGACCCGCATCACCACATCAAACGACGTTTCGCAGGGATCGACCAGCCCGCTCACCGGGGCGGCACTGATCGGATCGGGCGTGGCCGCCAGGGGAATATGCCCCTCGGCAGTCAGCAGGCCGCTGGTGGGATCGAGTCCCACCCAGCCCGCTCCGGGCAGATAGACCTCGGTCCAGGCGTGCAGGTCGGTGAAATCGCTCGTCGGTCCTGGCGATCCATCCAGCGGCGGAATATCGGCGGCCAGTTGCACGAGATACCCCGAGCAGAAGCGGGCTGCCAGCCCGATGCGCCGCAGGAACGCCACCAGCAGCCAAGCCGAATCGCGGCAGCTGCCGGTGCCGCGGGCGAGCGTTTCTTCCGGCGTCTGCACGCCAGCTTCCAGGCGAATCAGATAGCCAACGCGTTCCTTCACCGCCCGGTTGAGGGCCACCAGCAGATCGATCGTGCGTGGGCCCTCGGCAGCGGGCGTGCCGGGCAACATGCCGTGCTTGAAGGTGTGCAGAAACTCATCGACCAAGGGGCCGCTGGGCGGCAGGGACAGATAGGGGGCCAGTTCTGCCGAAAGGTTTGGGTCATAAGCAAAAGGAAAGCGTTCCGCTTCGGGCTCCAGAAAGAAGTCGAAGGCGTTGATCGCCACCAGATCAGCCACCAGATCGACCGCCAGCACCAACTGCTTGGTCTTTTTCGGCAGCACCAGTCGGGCGACATGGTTTCCCTGTGGATCCTGCTGCCAGTTGAGAAAATGGTCGCGCGGTTCGACGGTGAGGGAATAGCTGGTGACCAGCGTTCGGCAGTGGGGGGCGGGGCGCAGCCGCACCACATGCGGCCCGAGTTGCACAGACCGGTCAAAGGAATAGGTCGTGCGATGATGCAGGGCGATGCGGATCGACATGGTGGCACCCCAAAGTAGGCACAGCAGGTTGAGAGGCCCGGAAGAAACCTATTGGCAGAGCATCGGCCCGGCACGCCGCCGGATGATCAAGCCCGGCTACGGCTGGCCGTCGCTCGGCTTGCCCACCGGCCGCGTGGCGAAAAAGGTGGTGTGGAGTGCGTCGCTGGCGTTGTTGAGCCGGGCCTGGAAGGTGTCGATAAATCCGTGCAGGCCACCCGACTCCCCCAGAATTTCGTCGATCTGGCCGTAGTCGAGGGCGGCCCGCAAGCGGCCGAGCTGCTGTTCGGCCGGTGTGGAATAGGTGCCCTTGGTGCCGCCAGTGACGGCCAGCAGCGATTCCTCCGCCTTGATCAGGCAGAAGTGCATGGCTCGGGGAAAGGCCCGGTCGAGCACCAGAAATTCCGCCACGTTCCGCCGCGAAACTGCCCCATACTGCTTGCGGTACATCTCCAGGGCGCTGGCGCTCTCCAGCACCGCCGACCATTGCACGGCGTCGCGGGCATCCTCTTCTTTGGGGCCGAAGAAATGCTCCACGTCGAGCACCCGGCTGGTCTTGTCGGCACGCTCCACCAGCCGGCCCATGCGCACGAAATGCCAAGCCTCGCCGTGCGACATCGTGGCATCGGTGGCACCGGCGATCGTCTGGCTGGCCCGCTTCACATCATCCAGAAATTCGCGGGGATTCTCCAGGCCGCCCCGGGCCGCTGAGGCCGATCGCACGAAGAGATAGCACTTGTTGATCTCCTCCCACATCGGGGAGCTGATCATGTCGCGCACCGTGCGGGCATTTTCCCGGGCCGCCTGCAGGCAGCGGTAGATCGAGTTGGGATTCTCGGGATCAAATGCCAAAAAATCAAAAACCCGCGATTGATCGGCTAGGCCATGCCTGGTCCAGAAATCGGCCTGATCGCCAAAGGCGCACACCAGAGCATTCCACAGCCGGCCGTGATCGACGGTCCCTTCGAGTGCCAGGTCGAGCGTTGTTTCTGTTGCCCGGGCGATATTCTCCGCCCGCTCAATTTGGCGGTTCATCCAGTAGACGCTGTCGGCCACGCGGGAGAGCATGAAGCACCATTCAGGAGTTGCCGGCCGCCGCCGGAGGATGAGCCGTTCCTGGTCTCGCCGCAAAGGCAGATGCAGCGCCGCCGCTGCGCGACGGACCATGCACGACCCAGGTGTCCTTGCTGCCGCCTCCCTGCGAAGAGTTCACCACCAGCGAACCCTTCACCAGCGCTACTCTGGTCAGGCCCCCAGGCAGCACAAAAATCTCTTCGCCGTAGAGGATGAAGGGGCGCAGGTCGACGTGGCGGCCTTCGAGGGCATCCCCCACCACGGTCGGCACACGCGACAGCGCCAGCATCGGCTGGGCGACGTAGTTGCGGGGGTTGGCCTTGATGCGGGCCCGGCACTCTTCCAACTGCTCGCGGGTGGCTCGGGGACCAAGCACGATACCGTAGCCGCCCGATTCATTGGCCGGTTTGACGACAAACTGCTCGAGCTTGGAAAGCACGTGGTCGCACTGGGCCGGCTCGCCGCACACGAATGTTTCCACGTTGGGCAGGATTGCATCTTCGCCGAGATAGTATTTGATGATCTGCGGCACGTAGGCGTAGACCGCCTTGTCGTCAGCGATGCCTGTGCCCGGAGCGTTGACCAGCGCCACATTCCCGGCCCGGTAGGCTTCCATCAGGCCCGGCACGCCGACCACCGAATCCTTGCGGAAGGCCTGCGGATCGAGAAAGTCGTCGTCGATCCGCCGATAGATGACATCGACCCGTTCCAGCCCACGCGTGGTGCGCATGAAGACGGTTTTGTCGACCACCACCAGATCGGAGCCCTGCACCAGTTCCACGCCCATCTGACGGGCGAGGAAACTATGCTCGAAATAGGCAGAGTTGTAGATGCCTGGCGTCAGTACAACGACGGTGGGATCACGGGCCTGCGGTGGGGCGATGTATTCCAGCATCGCCAGGAGTTTTTCGGAATAGTTTTCCACCGGACTGATGCGCTGCCCTTCGAAGAGCTGGGGAAACGTGCGCTTCATCACCTCCCGGTTTTCCAAAACATACGAGACGCCGGAGGGGGTGCGGAGATTGTCTTCAAGCACATACATCCGCCCGTCCCCCCCGCGCACCAGATCGGTGCCGGTGATGTGGCACCAGACCCCCCGGGGGGGAGTGAGCCCGGCACACGGGCCGCGGAAGCACTTGCCGGAATCGACCAGCCAGTCGGGCACAACGCCATCGGTGACAATCCGTCGGCTGTTGTAGATGTCGTCGATGAACAGATTCAGCGCGTGGATCCGCTGCTTGAGGCCCCGCTCGATCATCACCCATTCGGCCGCATCGATGACGCGGGGAACGATGTCGAAGGGCCAGACCTTTTCCGTACCGGCCTCGTGGCCGTACACGTTGAAGGTGATCCCCATCGTCAAGAGCGCCTTATCGGCAGCCTTCTGTCGATCGGCGAGTTCACCATGGGAGAAGGCGGCCAACCGTCGCACCAATTGCTCGGCACCGGGCCGCGGGCGCAAATCGACATCGAACAGTTCGTCCCAGAAACCATCCGTTTGGTACGACTGGAGATCCATGGCGGCATCGGTGCCAGGGGATGGCACCGCTGGGGATTGGGCACCGCGTGGGGGGCCGCTGGAAGGCAGCGGGGCACGGGCACGACGTCGGCAGGGTGGGAGGAAAGCCACCGGAAGCCATGCCGCCCGCACGCCTCCGCTGACTTTCGCACGATACACCATCCCCCGCCGCGAAGGAATGGGGCCAGACCCCCTTTTTTGAAACCAGTTTGAAACTAGTTTGAAACCAGCTTGAAACCCGGCTTTGAAACCCGGCCTTGAAACAAGCCTTGAACCCAGCTTGGCCGGCGGGTTTCCACCCGCTTCTCAGCGGGCAGGCAGCGGCCCCGCCCTCAGGCTGGACGGCCGATCAACTCGCCCAGCAACTTTGACATGTCGGCGGCGTGGAAAGGGGTTTGCAGCACCTTACGGCGGGAGTCTTCAACGGCCCGCGAGGCTGCCTCCCGCTGCTTGGAAGCGATCAGCAAGATCGCTGGAACCTGTGAGAAAAACACATCCTTCGACAGCACGTTGAATGCGTCGATGGCGGAGTCGCCCAGGGCGTGAGCGCTGAGCACGAGGCAGTCGGCCGGGACGGGCGTCGTGGAAAAACGGGCCAGGGCCCGCTGCGGATTCTCGGTAACGAGCACCTTGTAGCCGAGTTTGCCGAAGAAGTCCCGGAGCGTTTCCTGCGATTTACCGGTGGTCTCCACCAGCATCACGGTCGATTTTCGAGCCGGCATGTGGGGGGCCGTCGCATCGGGCGCCGCAGCGGCGTCTGCTGCGGGGGTGCCCGCTGCCGCCGAGGGCGTGAGCGTGCCGGCCCGCATCGGGTATTTTTCAGCCAGCGGTTCCAAAGCGCGGCAGACGTCAGAAACTGTCTGCCAGCGTTCCTGCGGGTCGAGATGGAGCATCCGGCTGATCACATCGACAACGTCTCGCGGGAGATGTGGGGCCCGGGTGGCGAGAGGGATCATGGAGGTGAACCGGGCCGGGTTCGAACGCTCCGAGCGGTCGCGCGACTCCAGCAGCGCCGAAACGCCCGCGAGGGCGAGATAGCCCATCGCGCCCAGGAAAAACACATCGCTGCGGACGCTGTCGTCCTTCATGCCGGCCAGTTTCTCAAGTGCCGCATAGTCGAGCGTGCGCGGGTGATCGACCTTTCCCAGCGCCTTGTCGCCGGTTTCGACATCGATCCCCGCCAGTCCGAAATCGGCCAGCTTGGCCCGGCCGAGCGACGAGACGAGCACGTTGGATGCCTTGATGTCGCGGTGCGTGACACCGCGGCGATGGGCATACTCCAAGCCGGCGGACAACTGCTGCAGGAGGTCGATGCCGCGGCCCACCTCCACCGCCCCCCGGATGCGGATCAGTTCCCGCAGCGTCTGCCCCTCCACGAACTCCATCGTGATGTAGTTGGTGTTGTTCTCCAGCCCAACATCCTCGATGGCGACGATGTTGGGATGGCGGAGCAGCCGGCCCATTTCCCCTTCGCGGCGGAAGGACTTGCACTTCTCGGGATCGGCAGCAAAGCGGCTGCGCATCACCTTGACGGCCAGAATGCCACCGTCGTTGACATTCACCGCCCGGTAGACACGGGCAAAAGACCCAGCCCCCACCTGATAGAGAACTTTGGCGCTGCCGTAAAAGTAGCCCCGCCGGTCGCCCCGCAGCAGCCGATCGAGCTGATAATTGGTGAGCACCTCCCGGCGCAGCAACTGGGCCCCGAGTTGCTCGACAGTCGCTCCCGTCCCGCCGATCTCATCCAGCGCAGAACTGATGTGGGCCGCACTGACCAACTCCAGTTCCTGAGCGAGATTCGCAAATTCCTCAGCGGTTGTTGGTTTCATGTTTGCAGATCTACAGATCGCCACCTTTCTCCATTCTACAACCTGTTAGACGGCGAGGCGCCGCGGCGCAGGGTCGAAAATCGGGCGCTCATTCCCCTCGCGCGAGTGGGGATCAGATGGTCTGGAGCCGGCCCGGCACCGGCTGGTAGAAGGAGGGGTTGCTGTTGTCCCGCCCCCTCGGCGAGCCATTTTCTGCCGGCGACACCACCGATGGCCCATCCCTCCCAATCTTTCCCGTGCCGCATCGCTCAGGCGATGGCGTGCTTCTATTGGGTGGAGCCGGGGATATGGGAGAGGCGGGGGCTGATGTGGGGGGCTGTGGTTGTCTGGGGCCTGTTGCAGGCCGGGCGGCCCGGCTGGTCGGCCGCCGCCACAATTGAAGAGTCATTTGAAGCCCCGGAGACTTCCTGGCAGGTATCTGAGGCCACTGCCGGCCACCGGGTGTTCAGCCACACCCGCATCCAGGAACTGCCCCACCGCGGGGTGGGCTGCGAGCGATTCCAACTGGAGTCAACGGCGGCCACGACGCTGCGTGTGGAGACCCCCATCGGCCCGACGCAGGTGATCGAGGAGTGGCAGGCGAGCGTTTGGGTGCGGGCCAGCCGGCCCGATATCCGGCTCTGCGCCCGGGTGCTCCTCCCCCATTTTGTCTCCCCCAAAACAGGGCAGCCGGTTGTCACGCTGGTGCCGGGCACCACCTCTCGCCAGCAGGAACGCTGGGAGCAATTGCATGTCAGCGGGCTCGTGGTGGGGCTGCAGCGACAACTCCTGGCCCTGCGGGCGGAGCATGGCCCCGTTGGCGATCTGGCCGGCGCTCAAGTCATCGCCTTGGTGTTGGAGCTTCCTCCCGCTACCGACAGGCAGGAGATCGCTATCGACGACTTGCTGGTGGAGGGAGTCGTGGGGGCGGTCTCGGCTGGAGTGGCCGGGGCACCAGCGGCTCTTTCCCCGCCGCCAATCAGTTCCCCCATCGTGCCCCCCAGCCGGCCCGCGAAGCGCGACCCCGCCGTGCAGCCGGCACAGTTTGCCCCGCCGGTCAGGCAGGCAGCGGTCGTGGCTTCGGCAGCTGCTGCCAACCCGCCACCGGTCGATCTGCCCGCCGGGCTGTCACGCGGCGTTTTGGAGGTGGGAGGGCTCCCCTTCTTTCCGCGTGCCATCGATCACAACGGCGAGCCACTGGAGGCGATTGCGGCGCTGGGTTTCAATTGCGTGCGGCTGGCGACGCCAGCTTCCAGTGATCTGCTGCTGGAAGCGCGACGGACCGGCCTATGGGTGATCTGTCCGCCTCCCCAGCTGCCCGATGTCGATATCCGCGAGCCGGAATCGTTGCCGGTCTTTTCGGCGACATGGGATCGGGTCCTGTTGTGGGACATGGGATCGGGGCTGGCGGAGGCTGATGTCGAAACGCTGGCCGAGCATGCCCGGCGCGTGCGCACCTGCGATGTGCGCGGCCGCCGGCCGCTGATCGCCTCCGCCGATTCGGGGCTGCGGTCCCTCTCAAGGCATGTCGATCTGCTGGTGGCCCGCCGCACCGTGCTCGGCACCAGCATGGAGCTGGTTGACTATCTCTCCTGGCTGAAGGAGCGGCCGCGTCTGGCCCGGCCGGGAACCCCTTTTCTGGCCACGCTCTCCACCGAACTCGATCCCCGCACCGCCCGGCAGGCAGCCGGGCTCTCCGGGATCGGCTCGCGCGGGCTGGCGGTCGATCCGGAAAGCCTGACGCTGGCAGCCTTCACGGCGGTGGCCGCCGGATCCCGGGGCATTCTCTTTTCCTCCTCCCACCGCATCGATGGCGATGATCATGAGTCGCGCGCCCGCGCGGCGGCGGCGCGGAGCATGAATCTCAGGCTCAAGCCGCTCGAGCCGTGGGGCGCTGCGGGCCGCTTTGCTGCCACGGCCCAGGCGAGCGATCCCGATGTGCAGGCCGTTGTGCTGGAGGCTGCCCGGGCGCGGATGGTGCTGGTCTGGCGGAGCGTCCAGGGCTCGCAGATCGTGGCCCGCCATTACAACGGCGACATCCCCCGTGATTCCGCCCCCATGACGCTCCTCATGCCGGGGGTGCCAGAGGCGCATCAGGCCTGGGAAGTAACGCCCGGCGGCTTGCGCCCGCTGCGGCCGAAGCGGGTCACCGGCGGCGTGTCGGTGGTGCTCGATCCGTTTCGCTCTGCCAGTATCGTGCTGATCAGCGGCGATCCTGCTGTCGCCGCGCATGTCCAGGAGCAGTTGCGCGCCACTGCGCCGGCCTCCCTTGCATCGAGCCTGGCGCAGGCCCGCATCGTGCTTGCCGATGCAACCGATCTGCTCACGCGGATTTCTCCCACCGCTCTGGGCAAGCTGCCCGCTGCCGCCATGCTCGCCGCCGCCCAGAGCGATCTGCTCGAAGGGGAGAGCTTGGCCGGCACAAACCCTGCCGCGGCGACGGCGAAGCTGGAGCGGGCGGCTGCCATCGGCGGACAGTTGGAACGATTGGTCTGGGAGCGCGGGGTGGTGGCCACCGGCTCGATGGTGGCCGGGCCTCTCTCCACCTCCGATGCCTCACTGGCTGAGCATTGGCGATTTATCGAGGCCTTGGCCTTCACCACTGCTGGCGCAGAACTGCTGCCGGGCGGGAGCATGGAACGGATCGAAGAACTCTCTGGCAATGGCTGGCGGCATTTCGCCCTGAAACAGGTGCTGCTGCGCACCGGTGTGGAAATCTCCCGGTCGCAGCCAGCGGTGGGAGCGGGCAGCTTGGTGCTGCGGGCGGAGGCGATCGATCCGGCGGCAAGCCCGGCGGTGGTGGAGACGCCGCCGGTTTGGATCACGACGCCGCCAGTAGCAGTGCCCAGCGGAAAGTTGCTGCAGATCGAGGCCCGTGTCTGGGTGCCTCAGGCGATCAAGGGAAGTTCGGAGGGGTTGCTGGTGTTTGATTCGCTCGGTGGCCCGGCACTGGCGGAACGCGTGGGTGTCACGCCGGGATGGCGCCGGCTGGTGCTCTACAGAATCGTGCCGGCTGAGGCGACCGGCGAGCCGCTGGTCGTGACCTTTGCACTGACTGGCCTGGGAGAGGCGCGGGTGGATGCCGTTTCGATTCGGGTGCTCGAGCGTGGGATAGCGGGCCCGCCCGCCGACGCGGTGACTGCTCTTCCGTCGGCCGATCCAGCGGCCCCGTTCCCCCAGCCGGGCGAACTCCTCGGCAGCCCTGCTCCCGCTCTGCCGCTCCCTGCGGTGGCCGGTCCGGCTGCGGCGGGAGGACCTGACGTCGGGGAAACGCCTGAAGCAACGCTCTCGTCGACGACGCCCCAGTGGCCAGGCATGAATCTGGAGTGGCCCAAGCTGCTCCCCTTCGGGCAGTCGTCAACGGCACCCCCACCGGGGCCGGGCGGGGGGCGGATCGATCCGTTCAAACGCGCGCAGCCGGCTCCCGGCCCTGCGGCCACGCCGTAGCGGGCAGATCCGGGCTGGCCTGCAAGGCTTCGCTCCAGCGCAATCGACCTCCGTGAAGCGTCGGCTGCGGGACGGCAAAAGTTTCGTCGCGTGCGCTCCTCAAGCGTTCGCCGATCCCTCCGCCTCCACCGCGATCTCTGCCCAAGCGTCGCTCCAGCGATCCGGGCCGCTGCTAGGCGATGATCTGCCGGATCGGATGGCCATGGACGTCGGTCAGGCGGTAGTCCCGCCCGCCGTGCCGATATGTCAGCTCCTCGTGGTCGATCCCCAGCAGGTGCAACACTGTCGCCCACATGTCGTAAATCGTGCAGACGTTTTCGATGGCGTGATAGCCAAATTCGTCGGTCGCCCCGTGGATCGTGCCCCCCTTCGCGCCACCGCCGGCCAGCCAGACAGTAAACCCCTGCGGATTATGATCACGTCCATCGGAGCCCTGGCAGAAGGGGGTTCGCCCAAACTCACCGGCCCACACCACCAGCGTGGAATCGAGCAGACCCCGCTCCCGCAGATCGGCGATCAGCGCCGCGATCGGCTGGTCGACCTGCGCTGCCATCTGCGTGTGTCCGACCTGCATGCCCTTGTGCTGATCCCAGGGATTGTTGGCCGATCCATAGCCATTCTCCGAGCGCAGACAGCTCAGCTCAACAAACCGCACGCCCCGCTCCACCAGTCGCCTCGCCAGCAGGCACTGCCGCCCGTAATCGGCGGTGCGATGCGAGTTCACATTGAGTCCGTAGCGTTCTTTGGTGGCCTCCGTTTCCCCGGAAATATCGCAGAGCTCGGGCACCTCGCTCTGCATGCGAAACGCCGTTTCGGCATTGTGAATGGCCGCTTCGATAGCCGGATCACGATCGGCCTCGGCGAGAAAATCGCGGTCGAAGCCCGCCACAAAATCGAGCCGCCGCCGCTGCGATTGGAGTGTTCCGCGCGGCCGGATGTTGGCGATCGCCTCGGGAGCATCCGCCTTGATGATCGAGGCCTGATGCTGCCCCGGCAGAAAGGCGTTGCTGTAGAGCCCCACCCCCCCGTGCGGTGTTTCGGCCTTGCCGCTTTGCAGCACCACATAGCCCGGCATGTCGGCGTTTTCGCTTCCCAGCCCGTAGGAGGCCCACGCCCCGGCGCTGGGGAATCCCAGAAACGGGAATCCGGTGTGGATCACATAGTTGCCTTGAGCGTGCTCGTTGACCGTGGTGGTCATCGACCGCACGATGGCCAATTCGTCCACCACGCCGGCGATGTGGGGAAACATCGTGCTGACAGGAATGCCGCTTTGCCCCCACTTCTTGAAGGGGAAGGGGCTGGCCATGATGTTGCCATTGTCGTTGAACTGCGTTCTCTCCACCTTCATCGGCATCGGCTTGCCATCATCGAGCGCCAGCCGGGGCTTCGGATCGAACGAGTCGACCTGCGAAACGCCCCCCGACATGAAGCAGAAGATCACGCTTTTGGCTTTGGCCGGATGGTGCGTGTGGCGCAGTGCCGCCCCAGCCGGCAGGGGTGCGGTCGTGCCTAAGGAGGCGCGGGCCGATCGTCCCAGCAGCGCCGACAGCGCCAGGCCACCAAAGCCGGTGGAACAGGTTTCGAGCACGCGCCGGCGGGACCAGCGGCCGCCGAGAGTGTTGGCACCTTGCCCCGCGGCGGAGATTTCTGTTCGTGGCATCGCATCCTCCTTCTGGCGGGCCCACAGGCCAGCCCGCTGCAATTCTGCTGCTACCGCAGGTAGATGAATTCCTTCAAGAGAACGATCGCCCGACCAACTTCCGTCCAACCCGCCAGTCGGGGATCAGCCAACGCCTGCTCGCCAGTCTGCTCGATCAGCGCTGCCGCGAGCGCCTGTTGCTGCTGAAGCTTCTGTCGCGCCTCGACAACCTGCTGGCGGTCTGCCGCTGGCAGGCTCTCGACAAACTGCTCCTCGGTGTCCGGGACTTTTTCAGGCGACTCAGGGAGGGGAGCCCCTGCCAATCGCGCTGCCGTCAGGCGTGTGCGGGCAGCATCAAGCAGCTGTGACAGAGTCGTTTTCAGGGCTGCCTCCGCGCTGCGAATCGCCGCGAGTCGGGCGGCACTGTCGGCTGTCTCCTGCTGCGTGTTGGCCAGCAATGTCAGCGTACGGCTGAGCTCTTCCGGCGAGGCTGGTCGACCGATGGCCGCGACGAACATGCTCTGTAGGCGAGCCTCGTCGGTGGCGAGCGAGTCGCTGGCGAGAACTTTGGCAGCCCACATCCGCGCCAGTTCTGTGATTCGCTTGTCGTTGAGCAGATAGAGGGCCTGGGCTGGCACGTTGGTGACGTCGCGGCAGCCGACCGAACTGGCCGGTTCGGGGAAATCAAACGCCCGCAGCAGGGGATCGATCGCATTGCGGGCCACGCGGACATAAATACTCCGTCGTGGGCTGTCCCCCGGTTGCATGCCGCCAAACATCTGCGGGTCGAAACTGCCTGATGCGGCCAGCAGACTGTCGCGAATCGACTCCGCCTCCAGCCGACGCACGCATGCATGCGACAGCAGCCGGTTTTCCGGGTCAATGACGGCCGCCTGTGCGCCAGCCTTCGAATCGAGCCGCCAGGTCCGCGACGTCACCATATGGCGGATCAGTGTTTTCAGCGACCACCGCTGCGTCTCCAGATAGTGGGCGAGGTTGTCAAGCAGCGCTGGGTGCGTGGGGAGGGGGCCGAGATGGCCCAGATTGTCCGGCGTGGAGGCCAAGCCGCGGCCAAAGAGATGGTGCCAGATGCGGTTGGCGATCACCCGGCGGGTGAGCGGGTTGTCGGGCCGCAGGAGATCGTTGGCCAATTGCAAGCGGCCGCTGTCGCCGGGCGGATAGGGGGTGGCATCGACCACCGAGAGAAACCCGCGCGGTACCGCCACGCCTGGATTCTTGTGATCCCCTCTGACCAGCAGCGGCTGGTCGCGGCCGACGGATTCCTCCATGGCCGGCACCCGCTCTGAGGAGACGATCTCAGCCTCCAGCCGGCGATAGTCCTCCAGCAGCGGCCGGACGCCGGTGAGTTGATCGATCCTGTTCTCGAGCAGTTCCTCAGCCAGACAGGCATCCAGCAGGAGCGCCTGGGCGTCGCTGGCGGTTCCATCCAGCCAGGCTCGGATGGCCCCTTCAATGGCCCTTCCATAGCAGGCCCGTAGAGCGGCGAGCGATTGCGGCTGGGCAGCCTGAGCCTCGGCGAGAATCGCGGCAAATTGCTCGTCAGCCGCGGCAGAGGGGGGCGGCTGCTGCTTCTCAACCAGCACCGCCTCACGGACGGAAAACCACGATCGATCCCCATTGCTCAGCGGCAGCGGCATGTCACGCGCCGTGGCCAGTTCGACGTGGATCTCGTCCCCCATCCAATAGGTGAGATCGAATGAATACCACTTCCAGTCGGGCGTCAGTTTGTCCAGCGGATAGACGCGCCCCAGCCGCGTGTAGTTTTGGACCACGGGCCGCAGCGTGGCACCGTCGTTGCCCGCTGCCAGAACCCGCAGGGAGTATTCCTTGTCGAGCCGCACCGTCGGCGAGGTGAACCGGCCGCCGTGCTTCGTAGAGATTCCGTGGGTCTTCACGCTGGAGGGCCAGATCCGTGCGATCCCCTTCGGCCCGTCGGCTGCGACGGAGAAATCACCCGGCTGATTGAGCTGTTCTGCGCTCCCGTCGGCAGGTGCCGTCAGGCCGCTGCCAGACGTGAACCATTGCTTCGCGTCATCGCCGCCAGGTTGCCCGGTGCCGAAGTTCCAGCGGACCAGTGCCGGTGCTTCCTCGGACTCAGACCGTGCCCTGCGGGCAGCAGACCATTTTGCAAGTTGCTGTTCGACAAGAAGAACCTCGCTCGCCACTTCTGTTCCCTCGGTGGCTGCCCGGGCCTTCTCGGCCGCATACAAGGGGTGGAGCAGACTGGCGGCCTTTTCGGCAGTCCGCCAGGGAGCATCGGTGGCCTCCATGCGGACTGCCAATGCCGGGAGAGCTTCGAGCCAATGGCGCGCCATCTGCTGTCGGATGGCTGTCTTGAGGGCGCCCAACTCAGCCCGATTCCTCGCCTGCAGGCTGGGAGTGGCGATCTCCAGCCTCCCCGGCCGGCAGGAACCCAGCACTCCGAACAGAGCGTAATAATCTGCTTGGCTGATGGGATCAAACTTGTGATTGTGGCACCGCGCGCACGACACCGTCAGGCCGAGAAAGGCTTTGGAAAACGCGTTGATCTGGTCGTCGACAAACCGCACCTTCTCATCGAGGGCGTCGGTGGGGCTGTAGCCATGAAACACCATGCGGAAGTGCGCCGGGCCGATCGCCGATTCATTCACCGTGCCTTCGGCATTGAACCGGGGCGCTGGCAGGAGATCGCCCGCCACGTGCTCGCGCAGCAACTGGTCAAAGGGAACGTCGGCATTGAGCGCCCGGATCAGATAATTGCGATAGTGCGACGTTCCCACGATCTCCGGATCCCCCTCCGATCCATGGGTGTCGGCATACCGGATCCAGTCCATCCAGTGCCGCGCCCACTGCTCCCCGAAATGCGGGCTGGCAAGGAGATGATCGACGAGCGCCTCAAAGCCCCCCGGCTGGGAAACGCGGCCGGTCCATGCGGCGAAATCGCTGGCCGTCGGCGGCAGGCCAGTCAGGACAAAAAACAGCCGGCGCACCAGCGTCTGCGGTGCGGCGTCGGCGGCAGGCTCCAGCCCCTGCTCGCGCAGGCCAGCGAGGATCGAGCGATCGATAGGATGCTCCGACCAGGTGTTGTTGGCCAGGGTTGGCGGGCTGGCCTCAACCAACGGCTGGAATGACCACCAGCGGCTGCGGCGCTCCATGATGGTTTCCCAGGAGGTAGCCTTGGCCAACTCTTCCTTCGAGGGTGGGGCATCACGGGGGTCGGGGGCGCCCGCGGCGATCCAGGCAGACACATCAGCCAGCGTCGTGTCGTCGAGCTTGCCCGAATCCTTGGGCATCTTGAGGCCGTCCACTTCGTGACGCAACACGCTTAACAACAGGCTGCTGGCTGGGTCGCCCGGCACCAGCGCGGGGCCCGAATCGCCCCCCGTCAGCAGGCCCTCCCGCGAATCGACCGCGAGGCCGCCATCGGCGGTACCCTCTGCGTTGTGGCAGGAGTAGCACCGGTCGACGAGCAGGGGGCGAATCCGCGACTCAAACAGCTCAAAGTCTGCGGCACGAGCGCACTGCCCAAGCCCCCCATGGACAACAGTCCAAGCCAGTGCCGTCGCGATAGCCAACCGCCGGCACAGGCACCACAACGGACTCACGATGATGGTCTGCATAGGAAAGCCACCCAACTGCTGGCCCGCCCCGAGCCTCCCTGAGGCCAACTACTCCTCTATCGACAATATTAGCACAGCATCTGGTTTTTTCGCTTTTCTTTGCTCAATCAGCCGTTCGGCGGCTTTTTGCAGGCGACGGAGTGGGCTTTCTTCCATCCTCAGGGGCAGGGAAGACTTTTTCCACGGACAGCTAGCGACGCTGCTGCCGGGCTGCCCGGGCGCGGGCATCGAGCTCGTGGAGCCGGGCTGTGCACAGCTCCACAAGTGCCCGCTCGTCGAGCTTGGCAATCTCCTCCGCCGGGATCAGATCGCCAAATTCCAGGCGGATCCGGCCGGGGCGTGGGAGAAGGTGCGTGCGCGGCCAGCATTCCCAGGCCCCCACAATCGCCACCGGCATGATCGGCACGCGCGCCCGCTTCGCCATCAGGGCAAAGCCGCTTTTGAGTTCCCCCAACTGTCCGGTGGCGGTGCGGGTGCCTTCCGGGAAAATCACGACCGCGGCGCCAGACTGCAGTTTCTTGATCACCGTTTTGAGCGCCGCCAGCGTGGAGGACTCCCGGTTGATCGGAACCGCATCAAGGGCCGCGATCAGAGCGCCAAAGGGCTTGAAGCGGAAGAGTGAACTGCGGGCCAGGTTGGCCAACCGCCGGGGGGAGGCCAGCCCCAGGAGCAATGGATCGAGATGGCTCTGGTGGCTGGAGAGCACCAGCAGCCCGCCCGACCGGGGCAGCGGCTGCGAGAACCGCACCCGAAACCCAAACAGCGACACTCCCAGCGTGCGGCAGAGCACCCACAGCAGGTCGTAGATCCCCTTGCCGATCAGGCCGGGGGAGGAAGGCTGGGAGTCGGCAGCGGGCTCAGGCGTGGCGGCGTTCACGGCGTCGATTCCTTCCGTCCCTGCAGGGCCGCAACGAGCGCCAGTAACCGCTCGACGACTTCGTCGCGGTTCAGGCCGTCGGTTTCGATGATGACGGCATCGTCGGCAGGGCGCAGGGTGCCCACCGGCCGAGCCCTGTCGCCATCATCGCGCTGCGCCTGTGAGGAAAGCACATCTGTCAGGGCCACGGCCCGGCCCCGGCTGAGTTCTTCGGCATGACGCCGGCGGGCACGTTCCTCCGGGGAAGCGGTGAGAAACACCTTTAACTCGGCCTGTGGAAAGACGACCGACCCCTGGTCGCGGCCCTCGGTCACCAGATCGATGCCAACAGCCATCCGGCGCTGGATCCGCTTCATGGCATCGCGCACCGGCGGGGCGTCGGCCACTGGTCTGGTCGCCTGGGTGATCCGCTCGGTGCGAATCTCCATTGAGACGTCGCGCCCATTCACGCAGACGCCGCCCCCCTCAAACGCGATGCACAAGCTCTCCGCCAGTTCCACCAACCGCTCGGCTGCGGCGAGATCGATGCCCTGTTCAAGCGCCATCAAGGCCACTGCCCGGTACATCGCCCCGGTGTCCATGTAGCACCAGCCCAGGCGGGATGCCAAGGCCCGTGCTGTGGAACTTTTGCCGGCCCCGGCCGGCCCATCGAGCGTGATGATCATGCTGCCCTACTCCTTCGCAAACCGCAGGTCCAACGGGAGCCAGCCATACTTTTTCAGATACACACTCACCCTGTGACCGGAAACTCTCACCTCCGGTCCCTCCTGCGGGCGCCCCGCGGCATCGCAGGCCCGGGCGGAGGCGATCTTCTCGTGGCACTCAAACGCAATATCACCGGTCCGGCCCGCCACTTCCAGAAGCCCCACACGGAGCCCCACGGCGCGGCCGTTTTCCAGCAGGGGACCGCCGCAGGTGAGCCGCACATTCCCGGGCAGGCTGGCGGGCAGCAGACCGCCGGCGCCGGCGGCCAGCAGATCGAGCGCGGTGCACCAGGGGCGCTCCATGTCCAACCCGATCGCGAGGCGGAATGTGCCCTGTAAATCGCCCCCCACCAGCAGGAGCGAGTCGAGCATGTGGGGGCTGGAGCGGAGATGCCACGGCAGTCCGCCGGTGAAGATCGCCATCCCGCCCGGGCTGGTGGCGGGGCCGCCATGACGCACTCCATCGCGGAGCAGTTCGATGAAATGGGGCGCCTCCACCAGGGTTCGTTCCGTGGCCACCGACTGTGTATGCAGGCTGCGCCGCAGTTCCAGGTCTTCGTTTTCATTCCAGGCAAACCGGCAGGCCGCGTAGGATTCCAGCAGCGGTCCTCCCGCCGCTTCGGAACGCGTGAGCGTGATGTCGAGGCGGGCCAGCGGCAGCCCCTCCAGCAGTTCCATGCGTTGGGTAAAGGTCCCAGCGTCGCGTCCCCGGGCATCGGTCAGCCGACCCCGGCTCTCAATCACCAGCGGCCCCACCCGTTCGATGCTGTCAGCCGTGGCGCCTCCATATTCGGCACGCTCAAGCGCATCTTCCCAGGGCTTCCCCGCCGGTGGGGCTGAGCGGGTGGAACGCAGAGCCAGCGTTTGCGTCAGGCGATTCCCCCGATCGCCAGGGCGCCGGATCGAGAGCACGCCGCCGCTGAGAGGATGCACACGCAGCCGCAGCGAATCGTGTTCGATCACCAGCGGGTCGCGGGCTGCCTTCCCCTGGCCGAAGAGCCGGCGGGTGGAGGAACGCCAGAACGATTCCCGCGGCGCGGTCTGCCGTCCGGGCGGCGGTTGGCCCGTTGTCTCGGGGCGAGCGAGGAGTGCCCCTCTGCGGGCCGCCAACGGCTCGACCGACAGTTCCCGCCAGCCATCGCTCAGGCTGCGGGCTTCAGTTGCAGTGGCCGCCATGCAGGAGGGAATCGCCTCGGCAGCCGGCACCCCCGGCAGGCCATCGGGGCGGCTGATGGGGTAGGCGTCGGGCTCGAAACTGACGACGGTGCCGGCGCCGAGCGTGCGGCGGAAGAATTCCTCAGGCGCGACAAACGTGCCCAGCAGCGTGCTCCAGGAGCCGATGCGGCGCAGGTCGGAAAACCAGGGGGAGGCAGTGCCGGCGTGGTGGGCAAACTGGATCACGGCGGTGTGGTCGTGATCCATCCCTGCGCCAATCCGCTCCGGCAGAGCCAGCACCGCCGAGGCCCGTCGGACATCGAGGGGGGGGCGGGCGACGGCATCGATGCAGGCCCCTCCGCTCCCCTCCCAGCGGAGGCGGCTGGTGCCGGGATCAGGGAGAGGTGTGCCGTCGAAGAGGTTCCAGATCGCCCCGCTGTAGCCGAAGTGAAGCAGCACCTGCGGGAGCAAGGCAGACCATCCTCCGCTGCATTGGGCGAACGTGGTGGGAGCTGTGCCGAGCAGTTCGCGCCACACGCGGTGTCCGGTGGCAAAGGAGGCGTGGATGGTCTCCGGAGCACAGGAATCGAGCGGCTCCTCCCCATACCTTCCGCCGGCGGCGGCAATGCGCCCCGCGGTGCAGGCCTCCCGGAGTTGGGCCAGCGTGTCGGGCTCGCGGCGCGCAAGGTCTTCCAAGGCCTTCCCGGTGGCCACCAGCGTCCAGGGGGAGGGAGAGGTGAGTTCCGCCGCCAACCGTTGTCCGCGTGTGCCCTCGGCGGCCAGCACCAGATCGAGCAACCACACGTCAACTGGATAGTAGTGGGCCCGGGCGGCCTCCAGTGTGCCATAGGCCTCACGCATTTCTACGCGGGCCACGTCATGATCCCCCGCCAGCGCCGCCTGCGCCGCCCGGACGACGCTCTGTTCAAACGGCGAGTCGGGCGCGCCGCCGGCCGCTGAGAGCGTGGGAAGGCCGGTGGAGGTGCGCATCCGCCGCGCCAACAGTTCGCCGAGCAACCAGGCCAATCCGAGCGCATAGAAATCGGCGGCAGTCACCGGTTGTTTGCCACTCTCCGCAGCAGCCGGGGGAGCGATAGAAGTGGGGGGGGCGAGGTCGAGGGCCCGCAGCGCCGTTTCCACCATGGCCGCTCTGCCAGCCACGCGCCGCACCCACCGGGTGCCGGCCAGGCAGGTGGCGTCGAGCATTCCCATCAGCCGGTCTTCGCAGTGCGGCGGCACGATCCCCAGGAGTGGATCGACGCCCCCTGGGGGCATGTCAACACTGGCCCAGCAGGGAAGGCATCCGGCGGCCACCAGCAGGCGGGGGTCCCAGGCAGCGGTCCAGGCCGCCAAAAGTTCGTCAGTCTCCGCATCCTCCAGCCACGTGGGGAAGTCATCGAGGGAATGGCAGGGGATAAAGACTGTGATCCGCTCAGCGTGCATGGAAGCGAGTGTAGTGTGGAGGAGAGGGGTTTTCATCGGCGTTTTTCCGCCACGGCAGCAGGGGCCGTAGCTGGCGCCGGTGGTTTGACACCGCGCAGCAGCGATTCATACAGTATGGATGGGCGGAATGGTGTTCCCGCCCCGCAGATTGATTCCCCTTTTCGGTCCTCGCTGGAACCGGCCATGGCTCGTACTTCTTACGCGTGGGGAATCGACATCGGGAAATGCGCCCTCAAGGCCGTCCGGTGCCGGATCTCTTCTGAGCCGCGAAAAATCGAGGCTGATGCCTTCGATTACATCGAATACCCGATGATTCTCACCCAGCCGGAAGCCGATCCAGTGGAACTGGTGCGGGCGGCACTGGCTGAGTTTATCGGTCGGAACAAACTGCAGGGGGATCGGGTTGCCGTATCTGTGCCGGGGCAGTTGGGACTCACGAAGTTCATCAAGCTGCCGCCGATCGAGGCGAAGAAGATTCCCGATATCGTCAAGTACGAGGCCCGGCAGCAAATTCCGTTTCCACTCGATCAGGTGGTGTGGGATTGGCAGCGTTTGGCTGGCGGTATTGAGGAGAGCGGCTTCGTTCTGGACGCCGAGGTGGGGGTGTTCGCCATGAAGCGGGAGCAGGTCTTCAAGGCCCTTGCTCCCCTGACCAGCGCCGGGATCGAGGTGGATGTGCTCCAACTCTCCCCCATTGCGCTGGCCAATATGGTGATGTTCGATCAATTGCCCGATCCTGCCACAGTCGATCCTGACAGCCCTCCCCCTTCCGTGGTGCTGGTGTCGACGGGAGTCGATACCACCGATCTGGTGATCACCAATGGCTTCCGCATCTGGCAGCGGAGCATGCCGATCGGGGGGAGCAATTTCACCAAATCGCTCGTGCAGGGGATGAAGCTCACGTTCGCCAAGGCGGAACAGCTCAAACGCAACGCCGTGCGGGCGGAAGACCCCAAGGCCGTCTTCAACGCCATGAAGCCGGTGTTCAACGAATTCGCCTCTGAATTACAGAGGTCGCTCAACTATTTCACGGGTGCCGACCGCAGCGCGAAGATCGGCAAGGTGTTGCTGCTGGGCAATGCCACCAAGCTCCGTGGGCTGTCTGACTTCGTTGCCAAGCAGCTCAATCTCGATGTGCAGCGGCTGGACGCCTATCGCGGCCTGGAGGGGGCCGTTGTGACAAGCGCCGCTGCCTTCAAAGACAACCGGCTGGCGTTTGGCACCGCCTATGGTCTGGCGCTTCAGGCTGCCGGTGGCGCGGGGCTTAACACCAACCTGCTGCCGGGGGAGATCATCCGGGAACGGCTGATTGCCGCCAAAAAACCGTGGGCTGTGGGGGCAATGGTGGGGCTGTTGGGGGCGGCAGCCGTGAGCTTTATGGGGATGTTCTTTGCTTGGTCGACCTACGCCCCCGATCTCTACGCCGATGCCTTTGCCAAGGCCGATGCGGCCAAGACCCGCTCTCAGGCGGCCATCTCAGGGCTGGAGGAAACCCGCAAAAAACAGGCCGATGCCATCGCCCAGCAGCAGTTTCTCGTGCAGACCGAGGACCATCGCTTTCAGGTTCTCGACATGATGCGGGCGGTGGAAACGCTCCTGCCCCGTGACGATCCGGCGAACATCCCGGCTTTTCCCGGCGATCGCTACGAACTGCACATCGACAGCATGGATTGCCAATATTTCAACGATCTGGCGCCCTGGTTTGCGGCGCTGAAGGAACAGTGGACCGAAACGCATCCGGCGGAGGAGGTCGACGAGGAGCAGCCCGCGGCGCCGGCCGATCCCTCTGCGGCTCCCCCTGACGGCGGACCTGTGGCTGAAGGTGCGGCGGCGCCCGCTGTTGAAAGTGGCCCCACCGGCCCGGGCTGGGTGATCCAATTGACAGGCCACCACTACCACAATGAAGACCACCACAAACCAGACGATACTGCTCAGTTCGTCCGTTCCACAATCGTGCAGGGACTGCTTGGCAAGGGGGATGAGGTGCTGGTGGCGGCCGGACCGCTGGCGGGGAAGAAAGTCCCCGTGGCCGAACTCGGCTTGGGCTATCCGGTGATCGTGAATTCCACCAATCTGCGTCTGGAGAGGGTGGCGGCTCCGGGGGGCGGGCCCCAGCAGCCAACTTCTTTTTCCACGGTCGACTCCGAGGACAATATCCCGCCACAGGGAGGATTTCCCGGTGCCCCAGCCCCCGGTGCCCCGGGGTTGGCGAATCAGGGAGTTGAGCTGAAGCGGTTTGACTTCACTCTGCAGTTCACCTGGCAACCGACCGTGCCCGGTGCCCCCAAGCCACCTGCCCCGGCCGCGGATGCCGCCGCCCCGCCGACCAATTAATCGAAGCGACGAATAGACCCATGGTTCAGATTCCAGACTCCATCCGGCCCTCTCTTGAGTTCGTGGGGAAATACCATTTCTGGCTGCTGGTTCCCTTGGTGCCGCTGATCCTGCTGCCGGTCCTCCTGCTCACCAACGGGAAGTTGGCGGCAGAGATCACGTCCAGACGCAACGACATCACCAGCCGACTCAAGGCGATGTCGGAGATCACCGCCATAGAGCCGCACCCGAATGATTCGTGGGCGACAGACTTGGCCAAGCGAACGGTCGATGTCAAACAGGAAACGCTCCGGGAATGGCAGCGCTTTTGGGATAGCCAGGAGTCGCTGCGGGTGTGGCCGGCAGAATTGGGGCCTGATTTCCTGCAGCGGGTCAAAAGCCTCAAGCCGGAAGGCAGGCTCCCCAGGCCGCTCCTTGAGCGGTATCAAAACATGATCCGCAGTGTCGTCAGGAAACTTCCGGCCCGCATGGGTGCCGATGAGATGATGCTCGGCACGGGTGCCGTTGGCATAGCGGCGACAAGACCGGCCACCGATCCCGGGCGTCAGCCCCCCGGCGTTCCGGGCGCACCCCAGATGGTTCAGCGTCCTCTTCCCCTGGTGCAGTGGAACCCCACCGATCAACAGACGCTTTATAAATCGCTCGAATGGGAGAAGCCGCCCACCACCGTGCAGGTGCTGCTGGCGCAGGAGGAACTGCAGGTCTATGGCCTGTTGTGTGAACTGATCGCCAAGGTCAACAAGCCGGCCACCGGCCCGTTCAATGCGCCGATCCCCTATGTGCAGACGCTGGCAGTGGGCTATCTTGCGGTGGAGGGGGATCCGGCTACCGCGACCGTCTCCCGGATTTGGAAGCCCACTGTCTCCGGGGCTGCTCCGGTGAGTTCCAATTCCGATGACTCAGGCCCTGTTCCCATGGATGGGGCGGCGGGTGTCAGTTCGGGTCCCAAGCCGGGGCATCCACGCTTTGGTGGCGGTGGGCCGCCCAAGCCTGCGGCGTCAAGCAACCCCGATTTCGAGGAAGTGGCCGCTCCCGTGGCTACGGGTGTGCCCGATGGTGCCTTTCGAAACTGGATCTACGTCGATTCCAAAGGGATGCCCCTCACGGCTGAAACCTTGGAAACCGCCCCCGATGCGATGATGACGCATCTGATGCCCTTTTTCCTGAAGGTGATCATCGATCAGAGAAAGATCGATTCCCTGCTGGTGGAGATGGCGTCGTCTGCGGTGCCGCTCGATGTGCGAGAAATACGGATCAACCCTGGTGCCTCGGCGGCAGGCGGTGGGTTTGCTGGGGGTGGTCAGGCCGCCCCAAGCCCCTCTGGCGGTCGTCCAAACGATGTCGTGGTGGAGTTGAGGGGCACTGTGGCCCTGGCCACCCCACCCAGCCGGAAACGCCTCGAATTGGAGCCAGCGGAACCGGCGGCTGGAGAGGAGGCTAAGGCGGCCGATGCGCCGCGGGTTGAGGAGGCAGTTCCGCCACCTGCAGGCCCGGCGGCAGAGCCCGAACCTGTGCCGCCGACCGAGCCTGTGGTACCGACCGAGCCGGCTGCGGCTCCCGCCGCGGAACCCGCGCCGCCCGCAGGAGCGGGTGCGCAGAAACGTGTTCAGCCTCACATGGATCAGGTGGTTGCATGAAAATCCCCAAGATCAGTTTTCGGAAGGAAGACGCCGTCGGTTTTTTTTTGAACCATGGCGAAAAGATCGTGGTCGCCTTAGTGGGAATGCTGGCATGTGGCCTGGTGTGGGGCGGGATCGATTCGATCCGGCAGAGGCCTGCGGGCCGCGATCAGCAACCGGCAGTCCTTGTCGAACGCGCCGCCACGACATCCCGGCATATCGAGGAAGCCAAGAACCCTCCGGCCGAAACGACCCCCAAGCCAAGCCTGACCACATTGATCGAGCCGTGGCGTAGCAATCGGTTGGCGGTGCGCGATGACTTGCCGCAACTCAATCGGCCCCTCTTTGAAGAGAAATCGAAACGCTCCCAGCCGGAGGTGTTTCCCGTTGAAGATCTCCATGCCGTGGCGGGGTATGCCCTGCTGGCCGTTTTGGAGGATCGCTTTGCTGCCGGCGCGAATCCCGTCGCTGGCCGCGATGCCGAGGCCGATGTGCAGCCCCCGCCTGCCGGCCGTCGGGCGGGCCGCGGTCCGCTCAGGCAGGGCGCTCGCGGCGCACCCCCACCCGTAAATCAGCCGCCGTCAAACGTCGGGATGGGCGGCGACGAGGCGTCGATGAACACCCAGCCCCCCCTGCCGTTCGGCGGTGGTATGGCGGCGGGTGGAAATCCGCAACTGAGCCCCGATGCCACGCTCCCGGGCAAGATCATGCCCTACTGCATCGTCACCGGGCTGATCCCCATGGTGAAGCAGAGCGAGGAGTTTTCGCAGCGCTATGCCAACGCCGGATATCGGGATCAGGTCCGTGATCAGCCAATGTGGAGTAATTTCCGCGTGGAGCGGGCGGTGGTCGATCCGAGCAAGCCGGCCAACGACGAGGCGCTTTCCTGGGAGAATATCGATCTGCGCGGGGTGGTAAAACGGGCCAAGAAGGATTGGGCAGGGGTGCAGCAGGAATCGCTCCCTCAGGACTTCCTCTTGGGCCAGAATCAGCAGCCCCAGCCCGATCCCAATCCGGCCAATATGGTGTTTCCGTACTGCTCGCCAATTCCGGAGTTGGCCGGTCGGATCTGGGGGCCTGAGGCGATCCATCCCTGGTTTGTGAAAACACTCCGCGATCGCTTTGAGGCGGCTGCCGAGGCTGCCGCAATCGCCGAGGCCGCCGCCGCGGAAGCTCGCACACCTGGGCTCAACTTTGGCGGGGCTGGTCAGTCCGCCGGGCCCGGTTTTCAGACACCCGCAGCGAGCCCCTATGGAATGCCTCAGGCTCCAGGCGCCAACTATGGAGCGCCTCAGGGAGGTGCCAACTATGGAGCGGGTGGGGATGAGGCCTCGGAATCGGGTGGTTTTCAGCCGATGGTGCTGCCAGGACTGGGAGCCACTGGGTTGCCTCCGGGCGTTGAATGGCAGCCGGGCATGCCGCCTCCACCGGGATGGACGATCGGACCGGATGGCCGTCCGGTCAAGCCTCTGGAGTATCGGATGTTTCGCTTTGTCGACACCTCCGTCGAGGCGGGCAAGGTCTATCGGTATCGAGCCCGAATTTCGGTCTGGAACCCCAACTTCAATTTGCCCGCTCAGTATCTGGCTGATGAGACGCTCGGCAAGGAGCAGAAGATTCCTTCCGCCTACAGCCAGCCCACGGCAGCAGTGCGCGTGCCCGATCCCACCACCCTCCTGATTCGCACCATCCGCAAAACAGAAGCCAAGCGGGTGAAGTCGGGCTATGAGGTAATGGTTCTGGGAGAAAATCCCACCAGCGGCAACTACGCCTTGCGCAGCGTGATCACCGATCTGGGTGGATTTGCCAATGTCGACAAGCGGTTGAACAAAACCGGCGAAATGCGGACCCGCGGCGATGATGTCGTGACCAACTGCGTGCTGCTGGATGTGCGAGGGAGGCAGGAGGAGCGGCCAGAGCCGGTCAAGGCGAATGCCCCGGTGGTGCCGCAGGAACCGCTCGATATGCTCTTCATCCGGCCCGATGGCTCCTTTGAAATGGCAGGATCAGCCGGTTCTCAATTCACTGTCGATCGCTACCTGCCAACGCTCCCTCCCAGTCCGGAAGATCTGAAAAATAACCCGGGTCGGTTCGGCCCTGGAGCGGGGCAAACCCCCTTTCAGCCCGGGCTCCAAGCAGCCCCAGGTGGCGTGGGCGCACCGGCCGCGGGCAGGGGAGAGCAGCCATGATGCATCGGCTTCGGTTCGTTGGCGACACCGCCACCACGTGGGGTTCGAAAAATTTGGGTTCGAAAAAGTCTTCCCCGACTCTCTGGAGTGTCTGCATGCCTGCCGATCCCTGCTGCGGGAATGCTGCGCTCGTATCCCCGATGCGCATGCCGACGCGAGTGCTGTGGCTGCTCCTCTTTACGGTGTGCACCCCCTTTGAAATTGCCATCGCGCAGGACGCACCGGCCGATCCGGAGGCTGTGGCGGGAGACGGTGCCGGGGCGGGGGAGGCCGCGGCGAAGCAGTCGTTCGGAGCCGATCCGTTCAAAGCCCCTGCCTGGACGAAGGCGGAGCAGGAGTACAAGGATTCACTCCGCGGAGGTGGCGCCTTCGATCCGGCCGCCCGCGAATTTGCAGTCAAAAAAGCCCTTCCGCAGTTGGGAGTCGAAGCCAACAGGCCGATCATCGACCGTGTGCGCAGACGCCTGCGGGAGGCACTGCTCAACGGCATCGCCGACGACAAGGCCTTCGATGATGCGTCAAAGGCTGTGGCCGAGGGTGCGCTGGCCATCGCTCGCGATCCCAAGATAAGTCCGATTGTCAGGGTCAACGCCATGCTGCTGGTGGGCGAATTGCGGCAGAAGGATGCCCGGGAAGGTGGAGTGTGGGAACCGGCAGCGGCGCTTCTGGCAGCCTCCGCAGGGGACATGAAGCTCCCGCTGGGGGTGCGCGTGGCGGCGCTGGCCGGGCTGTCGCGGCATGCCGAAGCGGCGAAAAAGGCGGGTGGCACCAAGCCGGCCGATCTGGCCAAGGTGGCTCGGGCGGCGGTGGCGGCTATCGTGGAGGAACCGGTGTCTGCCGACCGCAGCGTGGCAGCCGAATGGATGGCGGCGCGGGCCTTGGCGCTCCTGCCGGCAGTGATGCAACCACTCCCTCAGGAAACAGCCGCCGCCGTGGTGGCAATTCTCAACGACTCATCCCGATCGATCGATGTGCGGGTGCGGGCCGCAGCGGCGCTGGGGGTATTGGTCGGGCCGAAGTCGGAGGTGAACGCCCCCGCCGTGATCGAATCGGTGCGAAAACTCGCCATTGCGGCATTGGCCGCGGATGAAGCGGCGGCCAACGAACGCCGCTTCGACGAGGAATACAGGATGTTGACCAGTGGTGGTGGGCAGGTGGGGGGTGCCACCCGCTATGCCCCTCCCAGGCCTGCTGCCGTTCCCACGCCCCTCTTCAATCCCGAGGATCCAGGATTCACTGGCGTTCCGCCGGTGCCAGAAATGATCTCCGAGCAGGCCTGTCGCCGGGCTGCTTGGCGGCTGGTGACGCTGGCCGATTCGATTGTGACTGCCGATGAAAAAGCGGGGCTGGCCATGCTGTTGCCGCAGAATGAAATTGCCTCAGCCAAGAAGTTGGCCATCACGATCAGGGACGAGGGAGTGAAAATTCACGAAGATCGCACCGAGGCTGCGATCCTCGACGCTCTGGACGTGCTTGATCCAGAGGGCGATGCGGTGGAAGGGCAGGCGAGTTCGCGGAAAAAGAAGAAGTCAGCGGCCGCTCCGGAAGAGCCAGCCGAGACCGATCTGTCTCCCTTTCCGAGCCCCTTTGCCAAGTAGCGCCAGCGGGCTGTGGATACAGTGATCCGCCGCAGGATACGACTTCGTGGACTGTCTTTGATCCAGAGGGCAAGGGATGGTTTTTTCCACGGCCGGCGAAGAGTAGCCCGCCGCGGAGGGCAACCGCCCCGAGCAGCGTAGTCAGTTCGCGCAGCCCCGCCAGACGAGTGGAAACCACAACGTCAGCCGATGCGGCCTACTGCCGGATCAGTTCCTTCACCGTCATGCCGGAGGGGATCATCGGGAGCACCTGCGACTGGTAGGGCACCTGCACGTCGAGGAGTGCCGGTCCAGGAGCCTCGATGAGCCGCAGCAGGGCAGCTTCCAGATCCCGCTTGGCAGACACGGTTTCCGCCTGCCAGCCAAATCCCTCAGCGATGGCCACAAAATCCGGGTAGCGGTTTTTGGGCGAGATGCCGTCTCCCTCGCCGACCGCCTCAGGCCGGTCGATCGGCCCGAGGTAGGTGTGGGCCCTGTTGCCCTTGAAGAAGCGATCTTCCCACTGCACGACCATTCCCAGGTGCTGGTTATTGAGCAGCAAAACCTTGACCGGAATGTCTTCGCAGGTGCAAGTTGCGAGTTCCTGAATGTTCATCAGAATGCTGCCGTCGCCGTCGATGTCGATGACGATCGATTCCGGATGGGCCACTTTCGCCCCCATCGCGGCCGGCAGCCCAAATCCCATCGTGCCCAACCCGCTCGATGACAGCCAGGTACGGGGACGCTCGAATTTGTAGAACTGGGCCGCCCACATCTGGTGCTGACCGACGCCCACGGAAATGATCGTGTCGCGATCGGCGGTCAGACGCGAGAGTTCGGCGATCGCCTCCTGGGCCAGAATCCCCGGGTATTTCGTGTCGAATGCGAATGGATCCTGCTGCTTCCAATCCGCGATCTGGCTGTGCCACTCGCCGAGGCTGGCGGTGGGGGGCTCGACGATCTTGTTGAGTTCCGTCAGGGCATCCTTGACGTTGGCCACGATGGGAATATGAACGAGTTTGTTCTTGTTGATCTCGGAGGGATCGATATCGATGTGCACGATGAATCCGTGCTGGGCAAACGCCGCCACCTTGCCCGTCACACGGTCGTCAAACCGCACGCCGATGGCCAACAGCAGATCGGCCTCATCGACAGCCAGATTGGAATAGACGCTGCCGTGCATGCCGAGCATGTCGAGGCAGAGAGGATCGGCAGCAGGAAAAGCCCCCAGCCCCATCAATGTCATCGTGACCGGGATTCCGGTGCGGCGGGCCAATTCCCGCAGTTCGTTCGAGGCCTCGCCGGTGATCACGCCACCGCCGGCGTAGATCACCGGTTTCTTGGCCCGCTTGATGGCGGCGGCCACCTGGGCGATCTGCTCGGGATGGGGTTGCCGCCGCTCCGGGTGGTAGCCGGGCAGATTCATCGGCACGGTGTAGTCGGGAACAATCTGCGCAACCTGGATATTCTTGGGCAGATCAACGAGCACAGGGCCGGGACGGCCGGTGGTGGCAATATGGAACGCCTCACGCATCACGCGGGCAATGTCGGCGGTGTCGGTGACGAGGTAGTGGTGCTTGGTGATACCACGGCAGACCTCGACAATCGGCGTCTCCTGGAAGGCATCGGTGCCAATCACGCTGGTTCCCACCTGCCCGGTCAGGGCGATGAGGGGAACGCTATCCATCTTGGCGTCGGCGATGGCCGTCACCAGATTCAGGGCGCCGGGTCCGCTGGTGGCCATGCACACACCCGGCCTCCCGGTGGTGCGGGCATAGCCTTGGGCTGCAAAAGCCCCCCCTTGCTCGTGTCGCGGCAGGATCGTGCGGATCCGATCCTTGTAGCGGGTGAGGGCCTGATGAAGCGGCATGCTGGCCCCGCCCGGATAGGCAAAGATCACATCCACTCCATGGGCAATCAGCGATTCCACTACGACGTCGGCCCCGGTAATGAAGGCTTCGGTGGTGCGGGGGCGTGAGGCTGTAGCCATGGGAGTAATCCTTGCGTCTGGCGGTGGGAGGAGATGGCGATCCTGGGGCCACTTAAAAATACACGAAAAACCGATGTCTGTGGATAAAAAGCCCCGGCGGGGTGTTTTTCATTCCGCTGTCGGCAAGAAGGCGTTTTTTTGGGGCTATTTCGCCTGTCCCAAGGGGGAGGCAGAGGACGCCCCCGGCTGCCATCGGCTATACAGGAGCCTGCCGTGGCACTCCCAACCGAATCACAGGTCTCCGGGCGGCTGCTCGCACTGGCCGCCACTCTGGAAACGCACAGCGGGTTCGCCGACGTGATCGCCAGCCTCCACGCGGGGCATGGCGGCACCATCGGCGGAACCTGGGGGTCGGGGTCTGCCCTCACCGCGGCGACGCTGGCCCGCCAGCTGGCGACCGCTCCCCCCCCTCAGGTCAGGGGAGAGGAACGGGGGGTGCTGGTCGTGGTGCTGCCGCACGATTCAGTCGCGGAGTCGTTCGCCTCCGATCTTCCCCTGTTTACTGAGCTGCCCGTGGCCCTGTTGCCGGCGCTGGAGGGGGATGGCAGCGGCATGGTGGGCGACGACCCCACGGCCGCTGCCCGGCTGCTGGTGGTCAAACGGCTGACGATGCCTGGCGGTGCCCGTCCGGCCATCATTGTGACGAGCGTGCAGGCGCTGCTTTCACCCCTCGATGATCCCCGCGACATTGTGGCGAGCACGCGGCGACTGGAAGTGGGGGGGCGGCTCGATCCGGGCGAACTGGCCGACTGGCTCGCAGCTCGCGGCTGGCAGGCCTCTGGTGTCATCGATGCACCTGGCCACTTTGCCCGTCGCGGCGGCATCGTCGATCTGTTTGCCCCCGACTGGGACAGGCCGGTGCGGGTGGAACTTTTCGGCGATGAGATCGAATCGCTGCGCACGTTCGACACCGTCTCCCAGCGCAGCGTCGCCACGCTGGAGGCGATCGATCTGACGGCCCTTGCCACCCGCACTCCAGCCCCCGTGGAAGAGGCCCTCCCGGCGGCCAAGCGTGGGAAAAAGCCGGCGGCCGCGGCTCCTCCCTCCCCCGCCCGACGCGTGCAGCTTTCCGACCTCATCCCGGCATCCTCCTGGTGGGCGCTGGTGGAGCCGGGGGAGCTTGTCGAAGAGGCACGGCGGGCCTTTGAGCGCCTCGGGGGGACGGCCGGTCTTTCCGATCCGGAGGATGTCTTCAAGCGGATCTATCGTTTTCCATCCGTCACGCTTTCCGCGATCGCCCAAGCGAGCCTGGAGGCCACCGCCTCGCTGTCGATCGAAAGCGTGGAGCGGTTCACCGGGGTGCTCGACCGGGTGCGGGATGAATTGGAGACGGTGGGCCGCGATCAGGAAGTGTGGGTGGTGGCCCCCTCCGCGGCCGAGGAACAGCGATTGGGGGAACTGCTGGCCGAGAGCGCCCCCGCCCGCACTGGCCGCCTGCACTTCGCCCGCGGCCATCTCTCCGGTGGCTTCCGGCTGGTGCCCGAAAAACTGGTGCTCGTCAGCAGTGCCGAACTGTTCCGCCGGGAAGATGTCGCTGTGCGCGCTCCGCGGCATCGCTTGGGCCGTGCCATCGACACGTTCCTCGATCTGCACGAGGGCGACTTCGTCGTGCATGCCTCTCACGGAGTGGGCCGCTACCGGGGTTTGAAGCTGCTGGAGCAGCAGGATCGCACCGAGGAGTTTTTGGAGCTGGAGTTTGCCGAGTCGACGCGGATCTACGTGCCTGTCTCCTGCATCGAACTGGTGCAGAAGTATGTGGGGGGATCCAAGCTGGCGCCGAAGCTGGCCAAGATCGGCGGCAAGCTGTGGGAAAAGCAGAAGCAGGCGGTGCGCGATGCCGTGGCCGACATGGCGGCCGAGATGATCCAGTTGCAGGCCCGCCGCGAAAGCCGGCCCGGCATTGCCTTTCCGCCCGACACTCCCTGGCAGCGGTCGTTCGAGGAATCATTCCCCTTTGATGAAACCCCCGACCAGCTCACCGCCATCGAGGCAATCCGTGCCGACATGCAGCGGCCCCAGCCGATGGACCGGCTGCTCTGTGGCGATGTCGGATTCGGCAAGACCGAGATGGCGATGCGGGCGGCTTTCAAGGCGGTGGAGGCCGGCCATCAGGTGGCGGTGCTCGTGCCGACCACTGTGCTGGCAGAGCAGCATCGCCGCAGCTTTGCGGCCCGCTTTGCTGAATTTCCGTTCACGATCCGCGCGCTGTCGAGGTTTTGCTCGCCCCAGCAGGAACGCGAAACGCTCGAAGGCATCGCCCGGGGAACGGTCGATATCGCCATCGGCACCCATCGCCTGGCGCAGGCCGACATCCACTTCCACAATCTGGGGCTGCTGGTCGTCGACGAGGAGCAACGGTTTGGCGTCGATGTCAAGGAGAAGCTCAAGGCTCTGCGGGCCAGTGTGGATGTGCTGACCATGACAGCCACGCCGATTCCCCGCACGCTCCATATGTCGATGCTCGGCATCCGCGATATCTCCAATCTGGCCACGCCTCCCGCCAACCGGCTGGCGGTGGAGACACGCGCCAGCCGGTGGGATCCGGCCCTCATCCGCCATGCGATCGACCGGGAGCTGGCCCGTGGCGGACAGGTGTTCTTCGTTCACAACCGGATCCATGACATCGATACGGTCGCTCATCGGCTCGAGCAGATCATGCCGGGAGTGCGGATCGGGATCGGCCATGGGCGGCTGTCGGAAACGGAGTTGGAAGAGGTGATGCTCGACTTCGTGGCGGGGAAAACCCAGATCCTGCTGGCCACCACGATCATTGAGAGCGGCCTCGACATCCCCAACGCCAACACGATCTTCATCGACGAGGCTGACAACTACGGGCTGGCCGATCTGCACCAGTTGCGCGGCCGCGTGGGGCGATCGCACCACCGCGCCTACTGCTACCTGCTGGTGGATGAAATGGCCCAGCTCACCAGCACAGCAGCCCGCCGCCTGCGGGCGATCCAGGAATTTTCCAGCATGGGGGCCGGTTTTTCCCTCGCCATGCGCGATCTGGAGATCCGCGGTGCGGGCAACCTGCTCGGCACGCAGCAGAGCGGCCACATCGCCACGGTGGGATATGAGCTTTACTGCCGATTGTTGGAGCAGGCAGTGCGCGGCCTGAAGAAGATGCCGCCGGCGGAGCCGCCGCAGGTCAACCTCGACCTGCCCGGGGAAGCCTGGCTGCCGCGCGATTTTGTGTCTGATTTTCGTGCCAAGATCGACATCTATCGCCGGCTTTCCCGGGCCACCGAGAGCCCCCAGATTGAGGAATTGGCCGGCGAACTGGCCGATCGCTTCGGGCCTCTGCCGACGGAGGTCGAGCGCCTGCTGGCCTGCGCCCATCTGCGGGTGGCAGCAGCGGGAATGGGGATTGAATCGATCGGACGCGAGGCTGGCATGCTGGCCCTGCGCCACCACAACCGGGCGGGGCTTGAGGCCCTCAAAAAGCTGGGACGGGGGCCGGCCCGTTTGCTGCGTCTGGCCGATGAAAAAACCGCCTATCTTCCGCTGGAACAGGCCATTCTCGATTCTCCAGACCGTCTGCTGGCAGTCCTTGGGACGCTCTTGCGGCACAATCCCACCGCTCCCTATAGTCCTGCCGCTCGTCCCCCGGCGAGCGAAGCGCAGCGGCCCCGCCCCACCCCCGGGGCCGGCCCGCTGCGCCGCCGCAAGGATGCCCCTCCATGATCGATGCCGGCAGCATTGCCCTCCGCCAATCGCCGCGGCCCCGTGCCGTAGTGATCGCGGTCTGCCTGCTCGCAGGCTTCGCTGCCGCTCCGACGGCCCATGCCCAACGCATTGCCAACGGTTTTGACGACGCTGCCGCCCGGGCCACTCAAGGTCCTCAGGGATCGTCTTCAGGAGGACCGGGAGGAGCGGCCCCGATCAATCCGATGCCGCATGTGCCACCGGCCGTGTCGCGGCCCGAGAATTGGCCCGGCACGAAGGCCACCAATGCCAAGGCAATCGACAACCACATTCTCTCGAGCATCCGCGCCAATCCCGGCAGCCCTCTGGAGCTGTTGGTCGACGATGCTCCGGTGGTTCACGCCGGTGGTCTACAATCTGAGGAAGGAAAAGATGCTGCGGCTGACGGCGTGGTTGTGGCTGGCTTTGAAGACGCGGGACCTGCACCCCCTGCGAAGCCGGGACAGCCTCCGGAGATTGCCGGAGCCAAGACGCTCGAAGCGGCGATGATCGTTGCCCGCGTCGGCAACGAGGTGGTTCTGGAGGGCGATCTGCTCACCCCCACGGCCTTGGCTTGGCTGGCAAAGGTGTCGCCCGGACTTAAAGCTGAGCAGGTGCGCGAACTCAAACTGCAAATCTGCAAGCAGGTTCTGCCGCAGCATGTGGAGTCGATGATTGTCTACGTGGATGCCTGCCGAACGATTCCCGAGGAGCGTCTTCCCGAGATCGAAAAGAAGGTGAACGAGGCCTTCGACCAGCAGCAATTGCCCCGGCTGATCAAGGATGCTGGCGTGTCCAACAGCCTGGAATACGAGCAGTTGCTGCGGTCTCGTGGCCAGTCGCTCGATCGCATCCGCAAGACGTTCTTCGAGCGTGCTCTGGCCCAGCAGTGGGTGCAGCAGAAGGTGACCTCCGACGCGGAAATCCCCCACGCTGAGATGATCGCCAGCTACCAGAATCATTTGGCCGAATACGAGTTTCCTGCGCGGGCCCGCTTTGAACAACTCTCGATCCGCATCACCCCCTCCCGCCCGCGGCAGAAAGCCTGGAATGATCTGGCTGCCATGGGCAACGATGTTTTGGAAGGCAAGGCTTTTGCCGACGTCGCGAAGGCCGGATCGGAAGGCCCCCTCGCCTCGCAGGGAGGTCTCCACGATTGGACGACGAAGGGGAGCCTGGTTTCCAAAGTGCTCGACGAGGCTCTCTTCACGCTCCCGGTGGGGCAGTTGAGTTCCATTCTCGACGATGGAAAGTCGCTGCACATCGTGCGCGTTGTCGAGCGCACCGAGGCGGGCCGCACGCCGTTTCTGGAGGCTCAGGTCGACATCAGGGACCGGCTCATCGCCGAACGTCGCAAGAAGGAGATGGACGACTATCTCGAAAAGATCCGGGAGCGCACGCCGGTGTGGACGATTTTCGACGAGACAGAAGGTCCGGCCGCGATCACAGCCGGCCGGGATCGCGTTGTCCGCTGAGAGATCAGTCGCGGCATTCAGCGGCCGGCAGCAAGCGCCGGCCCAGCAAACAGAATGCAGACCGGCGCCGGCACCGCCAGCGTGTGGCCGGTGAATGACAGCCTGCCTGTTCCCTGATCGATGGCGAACACCGATACGGTGCCGGAATTCTGCCCCGCTGCCAGGAGATAACGGCCGCTGGGGTCG
>CAISJI010000217.1 GCA_903885565.1 uncultured Planctomycetaceae bacterium | reverse complement strand
GCGGCCCTGCCGGATGAAACTCCTGCCGGTCGGCGGCTGCGGCGGGGAGGCCCCCAAGTGGCCCCGGGGATCTGGCTCTGCGGCGACCATTGCAGCAGTGCCTCGATCAATGGGGCGCTGGTGAGCGGCCGGATGGCAGCCCAAGCAATTGCCGCAGGGCGCTGATGGCTGCCTGCCTGATGTCGACCGGACAGCTTCGCACCGTGCCTTTGCCGGACGGTCAACGGAGGCCGACAGCCGCTAATTGCCCCTCCGCGACTGAGTTCAAGCGGATATAATTCCGTGCATGAACTTGCTCCGCACTCTCTTTCGCTGGATTGCCCCCCTTGTTGTTATCGGGGGCGCCATTGCCATTTTTATGGCGATGGGAAGCCAGCCGCCACCGCTGCGAAAAACTGCCGACGGCCCAATCGCGCTTTCGGTCAAAACGGTCGCCGCCCGAGCGCTGGCCGGTGGGCTCGATATCGAGGCCGACGGTGTGGTGGTGCCGCTGCGGGAAGTGACGCTCGCTGCGGAGGTCGGGGGGCGGGTGGTGGAGAAGTCAGAGCTCTGCAAGGCGGGGCATTTTGTGAAGAAGGGGAGCGTGCTCTTCCGCATCGATCCCCGCGATTACGAACTCGACGTGGCCCGCCTGGAACGCGAACTCTCGCAGGCGGGGCTGTTGATCGAGGAGATCGACGAGGAGATCAGCCAAAACGCGGCCACAATCGACTTGGCAAAACAGCAGGTCGACCTGGCACGCAAGGAGGCGGCACGCCTCGGCGGCCTCAAGGCCGATCGCTTCATCAGCGAGGGAGAGCACGAGCGCTCCCTCCGCGACGAACTCACCGCCACCAACACACTTACCACCCTCACCGGACAAAACCGGGTGCTCGCCAAGCGCCGCAATCGCCTCCAGGAAGCGCAGGGCTTGGCCGGCACCATGCTGGAGCGATCGCGGCTCGATCTGGCCCGCACGCAGGTTGTGGCGCCGGTGGATGGCGTGGTGGTTGAAGACAAAGTCGAGCAGGATTCATTCGTCGCCAAGGGCACTCCGCTGGTGACTGTGGAAGACACCAGCGCCGCCGAGATCCGCACCAGCCTGCGCATGGATGAGGTGGCGCGGATCTGGGGTGGATTGCGGGAGGGGGGCAACAGCCCGCTGGCCGCCCACGACATTCCCGACACGCCCGCCAAGGTGGTATTTCGCCTTGGAGACAAAGTTTTTGAGTGGGACGGCCTGCTCTCCCGGCAGGAAGGGCGCGGGCTCGATGAAAAAACCCGCACGCTTCCCTGTCGCGTGATTGTGAAGAATCCGGATCAACTGCGGGCCCTCGATCGCTACGGAGCCCCGATGGCAGCGCTGCCGCCGGGCTCGCCTGGCTCGCTGCTGCGGGGGATGTTTGTCGAGGTGCGGGTGCAGGTGGAGGCGCCGATGCCGCTGGTGTCTGTGCCCCAGGAAGTTGTCCGCCCTTCGGGCGATCTGTTTGTCTTGCGCGATGGCAGGCTCGTGATTCTCCGGCCGCGCCCCTTCCACACCGGCGGCGGTATTGTGGCGTTTGAGCAGGGGATCGATGGCCTGCAGCCGGGCGACCGCGTGGTGGCCAGCCAATTGTCGAATCCGCGGGAAGGAATGCTGATCAGCGAGGATGTGCCATGAAATCAATCATCGCTTGGACGGTGCGAAACACACCGGCCATGAATGTGCTGGTGGTGGCGGTGGC
>CAISJI010000216.1 GCA_903885565.1 uncultured Planctomycetaceae bacterium | reverse complement strand
TCTGGTCGTAAACGCCACCGCTGCCACGGCATCGTTCTCCGCTGCCGTTGGGTCGATGCTTCGCTCCAGCGTGGCGAAGTCGGCCTCACACGCCTCCCGATTCACACTCAGCGCCACCGGCAAAAGCAGCGCGCAGGCAATCCCATGCGGCGTGCCGCATTCGATCCCCAGTGCCGCCGCCACGCCATGGGCCATCCCCAGGCCCGAATTGGTCAGCGCCATCCCCGAGAGGAGCGCCGCATGGCTCATCGCCGCGCGGGAGGCTGCATCGGTCGACTTTTCAAGCACGCTCGGAAAGGCGGCCACCGCCCGGGGGAGGGCGTCGAGCACAAGGCTCCGGGGCAGCGGCCGGCGAAACCGGCAGACAAACGATTCGATCAGTTGTGTGATGCAGTCGAGCCCCGCCGAGGCAGTGGTGGCCCGGTCACAGGAAAGCGTCAGATCGGGATCGACGATCACCGCTCTGGGCACCATCAGCGGGCTCCGCATGCTCTTCTTGATGCGCCGGATCGGGCAGGAGATCACGGCGTTGCGGGTTGCTTCGGCGCCAGTGCCGGCGGTGGTGGGCAGGGCCACACAGGGAAGCGGCGGGCGGCTGATCGACAGGCCACGCCCCACTCCCTCGAGGTGATCGAGAACGGCCGTTTCATAATTCCGCTCGGCCATGCCGGCCGGGACGTTCGTGGCCAGCGCCGCCAAGGCCTTGGCCAGATCGATCGTCGATCCCCCCCCGACCGCCACCACCACCACGCCGCTGCGGTCTCCCTGCGGCAGTCTGGCCAGCGCCGCGGCCAGATGGGCCACCGTTGGCTCGCCGGCACTTTCGGCCACCACACTTGAGGCCAGCCCGGCAGCCTGCAGGCTCGCCTCCAGCTTCGTCTGCTGCCCCGACTCAATCAGGCTCCGCTTTCCCCCCACCAACCAAACCCGCTGCCCCAGAGCGGCAGCCACCTCCCCCACCTCGACCGCCCGGCCCGCCCCAAAGCGGATCGCAGGGGGGCTGAGAAAATCGTAGGCCCCGGGCAGCTCTGCGGCGTCATTCATCCTGTTCCTCCCGTGCGGGACTCCGTTGGCTACACTATTTTTTGCATTTGGATTTCACCCAGCCCACCCCCCAGCCCGTGCGCCGGGGGCTGGGCCCTCCGCGCCTGCTGGAAACGTTCATGACTGAAGCGATCGACATGCCGGTCTGTCTGGCGCCCGTGCGGGGCGCCATCCGCCCCCCCGGCTCCAAGAGCATCACCAACCGGGCGCTGGTCTGTGCGGCACTGGCCCATGGCGCGAGCCAGCTGTCGGGGGTGCTTGATAGTCAGGATACACGCGTCATGGTGGCGGGGCTGGAGCGATTGGGCTTTCAACTCGGCGCCGACTGGGACGCCGGTACGATCGCCGTCGGGGGGAGCAGAGGAAGCGTGCCAGCCACAGCAGCGCACCTCGACTGCGCCGCCAGCGGCACCACGATCCGGTTTCTGGCGGCGGTCTGCTGTCTGGGCCGGGGCGAATACCGGCTCGATGGCACGCCCCGGATGCGGAAACGTCCCATCGGCGATCTGCTTGAGGCGCTCGGCACCCTCGGCGTGGAGGCGGTGGCGGAGAGCCCGGGGGGCTGCCCGCCGGTCGTGATCCGCTCGCGGGGGCTTGCTGGCGGCACAACAACGGTGCGCGGCGAAACCTCGAGCCAGTTTGCCAGCGCTCTGGCCATGATCGCCCCCTGCACGCCGCAGGGAATGCAAATCGACTTTATCGGCCGGATCGTTTCGCTCCCCTATCTCGATATGACGCGGCGCGTGATGGCCGATTTTGGGGCCGCCTGCCATCTCGCTGGCGACCGTCGCTGGGAGATTCCCTGCGGGGGCTATGCCGGCCGCAGGTACACCATAGAGCCTGATGCCTCAGCCGCCAGCTATTTTTTTGCCGCTGCGGCAATCACCGGCGGCAGTGTGCGGGTGGAGGGGCTCAACCGGCGCAGCATGCAGGGGGATGTCGCCTTCTGTGATGCTCTGGAACAGATGGGCTGCCGGGTGGAGTGGCACGAACCGGCCGGCGAGCAGTGTTCTGCCGGCGGTGCTGTGACTGTGAGTGGCCGGGCGGAGCGCGGCATCGACATCGACATGAATGCCATCAGCGACACCGTGCCGACCTTGGCTGTGGTGGCGCTCTTTGCCCACGGCACCACCACGATCCGCAACGTGGCCCACATCCGCGACAAGGAGACCGACCGGATCGGCGACTTGGTCAGGGAATTACAGAAGCTCGGGGCGCGCGTCAGCGAATCGGCCGATGGCCTGTCGATCCATCCGCCGGAGAAGCCCCTGCACGGGGCGACACTGGCCACCTACGACGACCATCGGATGGCGATGAGCTTGGCGCTGGCTGGGCTCATTCTGCCAGGGGTACGGATTCTCGATCCCGGCTGCGTGGGGAAGACGTTTCCAAAATACTGGAACTGCCTCGCGCAACTGGCAGCGCTCGATTCCAGTGGCTGGCCGGCTGCCTATCGGCTCCCGGGGTGAGCCTCCCCTGCCGATCAATCGATCCAAGCCACCCCGTCGCGTTGATTTCCGGCACCAACGGCTGCCTCTTCGATGACCCGATCGGCCCGAAGAATGAGATCTTCCACCTTGTCAGCGGCGCAGGGAGACCTCTCCATCGATCGGTCGGTGGCCACAAACCCGCCGCCGCAGTGCTGGCAAAAGACCTGCCTGCCCAGCAGCGTCACCCGGATTTGCAGCGAACGACCACACACCGGACAACTTTGGATGAAGAACACTGGATTGGACATGCAGCAGTTCCTCCAAAAAAGGGAACTCAAGTGGGAAGATCCGTACTCAGGAATCGCCGTGGGGCAGATCGCCACGCCGGTTTTTCGTTCCAGCTGAACCCCTGCCCCTGGGCCTCAGTCTAGTTGAGCGGCCCTGCGCAGGCAATCGAAGAGATATGTGTTTTTCGTGAGCTTGCCGCCGGGCCTAGGCGGCGCGTCGCCAGTGGAGCCCCTAGCCGCTACGATTGACGCGGGTCTGGAAAAATGTCTGCTCAACCGTTGTCCGCTCCTGCCATGATTCGCCCAGATGCCCCCGGATGCACCCGCTCCGTGGCCGGGCGGGGGGGTGGTCTCCAGTACGATCCGACTCGCGAATACACTCCCCCCACTCTGGCAGCACCGCGATGAACCGCCCTTGGCTGGCCCCGCTGGTCATTCTCTTCTGGCTGATCACCACCGGCTGGCTGGTGGTCGAAAAAATCATGCCTACCCTGATGCCAGGATCGGCTCCGGGTTCTCAGGCGCTCTACGCCGTCAACAACCGACTCATCCCTGTAGGCTGGGAGGTGCAATGGAACGATCAACCGCTGGGCTGGGCTGTCAGCCATTCGGTGCGGGGAGAAGACGGCAGCATGGTGGTGCAAAGCCTGCTCCACTTCGACACCCTGCCGATTGACGAGATGCTGCCCACGTGGACCAAGCTCATGGCTCGCCGCGCGCTCCACCACAATCGCTCGCTGGCGATGGAGGCCCGCGGACAGTTGATGATCGACGCCAAGGGAACCCTCACCTCGTTCCAGTCCGCGGTGGACCTGCCAGGCACGGCCGACAAGGTCCTGCTCAATGGCACGATCAACAACGGCGATGTCACCGTCGTGATCCGGGCCCGCGATTTCAAATTTGAGACCACCCGGTATCTGCCGGCGGGTGTGACGCTCGGCGATGAACTGTCGCCGCAGGCCACACTGCCGGGCCTCTACCATGGCCGGCGCTGGACCGTGCCGATGTATAGCCCCGTGCGGGCCGCCCCCTCGCCGATCGATATCCTGCATGCCGAGGTGAGCGGCGGAAAGATGCTCACCTGGCAGAATACGAGCGTGCCGGTCGATATGGTGGTCTATCGGGAAGACCCCACCTCCAGCCGCCCCCCCCGTTCCCGGCTCTGGGTCGACCAATCCGGACGGGTACTCAAACAGGAGACCACCACCATGGGCTCGCGTCTGACGTTCCTGCGGTTGAGCGATGCAGAGGCCGAGGGAATGGCCGACAAGCTCGCTCTGCCCCCTGAGCAGGCATTGGCCGAGCCCGCCGGCAAGGGGAAGCAGCCATGATCGAATTTGCCGAGGTCACCCGCACCTACGGCCCCAAAACGGCCGTCTCCGGACTCTCGCTGGCGATCCCGAAGGGTGAGCTGTTTGCCCTGCTCGGCCCCAATGGCGCCGGCAAGACGACCACGATCAAGATGCTCGTGGGCCTGTTGCGTCCCTCCCAGGGGGCCGTGCGCGTCTGCGGGTTCGACATGGTGAAGGACCCCCGCAACGCCCACCTCCACATCGGCTATGTTCCGGACGACCCCAACCTCTACGACAAGCTGACCGGGCGGGAGTTTCTCTGGTTCATTGCCGAGATGTTCGGCATGCAGCAGCAGCATGCGATGCAGCGGATCGGCGAGGTGATCGACAACTTTGAGCTGGCTGACTTCGCCGACGACCTGACCGAGAGTTACTCCCTCGGTATGAAACAGCGGCTCGTCTTCGCCTCCTCGCTGCTGCACGATCCCGACGTGCTCGTGCTGGACGAGCCGATGGTGGGGCTCGATCCGCGCAGCGTTCGCATCGTAAAAGACCTGCTGCGCAAGCTGACGCACCAGGGCATGACGGTGTTCATGTCGACCCACACCCTCGCCATGGCCGAGGAGATGGCCGATCGGGTGGGGATCATGGTGCGGGGACAGTTGCGGTTTCTCGGCACCGTGGAGGAACTCCGCCAGCAGATGGACAAGCAAGCCACCAATCTGGAACAACTCTATCTCGAACTGACAGCGCCACAGGCCATGGCCACCGGCCCGATTCTCTCCCCCGCCCGGCCAGATGCCCCGTAAAACAAGCCGCTCCGGCTTCCCCTCATGCACAGCCCCTCCATCACCCCGGTCGCCACCACATCCTCCGTCGCCGGACCGCCTCCCGCATCCCGCCGCCTCCCCTCCGTCGAGGCGGAGTCGAGGCTGCTCTTTGGGCTACGGGCCCGGCTGGCCCTGGCAGCGCTCAAAACGATGCTGACACAGGCCCGGCTGCGACTGACCCTCGTCATCCTGCTGAGCGCCCTGTTTTGGGGTTCGCTCTATGGGCTGTTCTACGAGGGCTTCGCCTTCCTCAACTCCCTCCATGCTGAGATCATCTCGCTGCTGTTCAACGGCTTCTTCTCTTCCCTCCTGCTGATGCTCGTGTTCTCCAACGCCATCCTCATGTACAGCGGGCTGTATTGCTCGCCAGAGGCGCGGCTGCTGATCACACTCCCGGCGCGGCCTGAGGCGGTCTTCTTCCATAAGTTTCAGGAGTCTTTCTGGTTTTCCAGCTGGGGATTTATTCTGCTGGGGAGCCCCATGCTGGTGGCCTATGGTGTCGTCCGCAACGCTCCCTGGACCTACTTTCTGCTGCTGCTGCCGTTCATGGTGGCCTTTGTGGTCATACCCGCCACGCTCGGGGGGATGCTCTGCATGGCGACGGTGGCCTGTGTGCCCCGCCTGCGCATGCATGCCTTGGCGATCGCGATCACAGCGTCAACGGCGGGCGCCATCTGGCTGGGGTGGTCGGCCCTGGCCTCCGCCCGGGCCGACAGCCTGTCGCCAATCTGGTTCGAGCAGACGATGTCGCGGCTGGCAATCACGGAACAGAAATTCTTCCCCAGCTGGTGGCTTGCCTCGGGGCTCATCGAGAGCGCCAGTGGCAAGACAGCGCTCGAGGGGGAGTCTGGGGCGGTGATGGAATCGCTGCGGTTTCTCGCGTTGCTGGCCAGCAACGGACTCATGCTCCAACTGCTGGCCGGCTGGCTGGCCGCGCGGATCTACCGGCTGGGCTTCAGCCAGCTGTCGGCCGAGGTGACGGCCCGGCGACCGCTGCGGATCAGCTGGTTTGATCGCATGCTCACGCAGGCGGGCACCGCGGCTGGCAGGCCACTGCGGATTTTGATCGTCAAGGATCTGCGCCTGTTCCGCCGCGACATTGCCCAATGGTCGCAATTCGTCATCTTCTTCGGCCTGCTGGGGCTCTATTTCCTCAACATCCGCAGCTTCACCTACAACAACTCCTACGCCACCATGATCGGGTTTCTCAATCTCGCGGTCGTGGGCCTGATCCTCTCCACATTCACCACCCGGTTTGTGTTTCCCATGATCAGTCTGGAGGGCCGGCGGTTTTGGATTCTCAATCTGCTGCCGGTGCATCGCGACCAGATCGTCTGGTCGAAATTCCTCTTCTCCTGTGTGGGCGGCACGCTCCCCTGCTGCGGCTTGGTTCTCCTGAGCGACATGATGCTTGGCATCCGCTGGCCGGTCGTTGCCATCCACGAAATCTGCTGTCTGATGCTCTGCATGGGCCTCTCTGGTATTGCTGTCGGCTTGGGCGCCCTGCTGCCCGATCTGCGCGAAGCCTCCCCCTCCAAAATCGCCTCCGGTTTCGGCGGCACGCTGGCCCTGGTTCTGAGTTCGCTGTTCATCATGGCGGTGGTGTTGTTGGCGGCCCTGCCGACCCATCTCTACCTGGCGGGGCTGGGGGCCGACGCAGAGGGGACACGGCGCCCCGACCTCGTGGGCTGGGCTGGCAGCCTGGAGGGGGTTTGGGCGGGCGTGGCGGCGGTTGTTGTGCTCGGAACTGTGGCCACGCTCCTGCCGCTGTTCCTTGGCCTCCGGCACTTTCGACAATTGGAAGCCTGACGCATTCCGCGGGGAAAAGAGCTGAAGTCTCTCCCCATGCCCCCCATTTCCCGCAGGCTTCAGGGGGTGGTAGGACGGCCCTCCCCGATTGGCCGAAACCTCCTTTCTGGCAGGCCGGTTATATTCAGCCGGTCCCTGCGGTTTGTCTGGTGGCGGGCTGGCGGCGAACAGCCTTTTTTCTGCCCCTCGTGGTCCGCCCGAGGGGCACCGTCAGGCGCGCGAGACATCCCCCATGGTGAATCGATTGCTCGAATCCTCCCTCCTTGACCAGCGCCCTGCAGAGGGCATCGCCAGCGTCCGGTCGGGACGGAGAGGCCTGCTGCGAGTGGGAGCCGTACAGTACCTCAACTCCAAGCCCCTCGTGCATGGCCTCTCTTCTGCGGAAATCGATTACGGTGTCGACCTTCCCAGCCGTCTGGCCGACCGGCTCTCCGCCGGCCAACTCGACGTGGCTCTCATTCCCTCCATCGAACTGTTCCGGGGAGATCGCTACCGGGTTGTCTCCACTGCCTGCATCGCCTGCCGCGGTCCGGTGATGAGTGTGAAACTGTTCTTCCGCACGCCACCGGGGCGGGTGGCCCGACTGGCGGTCGACGAGGGTTCGCGGACAAGCGCCACACTCGCCCGTATCCTGCTGGCAGAGCGGCATGGCGTCAGCCCGGAGGTGGAAGTTCTGCCGATGGGGGCCGGGCTGGCCGATACGGCCGCCGATGCCGTGCTGCTTATCGGCGACCGGGCGATCGGCGGGCAGGCCGGTTCGTTCCAGCTGATCTGGGATCTGGGAGACGAATGGTGCCGCTGGACGGGGCTGCCATTTGTGTTCGCGGTGTGGGCGGCACGACGGGATGTGCCCGCTGCGGAGCTGGCCCGAATCGAGCGACTGCTCACTCAGGCTCGCGATCACGGCAGGACCCATCTGGCCGCGATTGCCGCGGCTGAGGCGGCCAGCCATGGTCTCACTGTGCAGCAGTGCCTGGGCTACCTGCGGGATAATCTCCACTATTGCCTCGGCACTCAGGAACGCCTCGCCTTGGCGGCCTTCTATGCGTATGCCTCCAAGCTCGCGCTCGCCCCGGCAGGTCTCGACGTTGCCAGTACAATGGTCCTTGCACCGTCCCCCTGACCCTCACCAGAGTCTGTTCCTGCGGGAGACTCCTTCCCGTCTCTGGCCCCGTGCCCACCTTCAGGCCCACTGCATGAATCCCGCGATCACACGCATTCTCGACGACACCGTCAACGGCCGACGGCTGGCCGCGGAAGATGCCCTCCACCTGCTTGAATCGCGTGAACTGGCGGCGATCGGCCGGGCCGCTCATGCGGTTTCCAAGCGGCTGCACCCGGAACCGTGGCGGACCTACAACATCGACCGCAATATCAACTACACCAACATCTGCACGGCGGTCTGCGATTTCTGCGCCTTCTACCGGGCGCCAAAGCATGCGGAAGGCTATGTGCTCGATCGGCAGGTGCTGCTGGAGAAGATTGAAGAGACCGTGGCCCTCGGCGGCGATCAGATTCTGATGCAGGGAGGCCTCCACCCCACACTGAAGCTTGAGTGGTATGAGGAACTGCTCCACGACATCAAGGCGCGCTTTCCCCAGATCAACATTCATGGGTTTTCGCCGCCAGAGATCCACCACTTCACCAAGGTGGCCAAACTGCCGCTGCGGGAGGTGCTCCAGCGCCTCGCGCGGGCAGGGCTGGGCTCCCTTCCCGGCGGCGGTGGCGAAATCCTTGTCGACAGGGTGCGCCATGCCATGACGCGTGGCAAGGTGCTCACCGACGACTGGCTGGAGGTGCATCGCCAGTGGCATGCCCTCGGCGGCCGCAGCACAGCCACGATGATGTTCGGCCACATTGAAACGTTGGCGGAACGGGTCGAACACCTCGAGAGGCTGCGGGCCCTGCAGGATGAGACAGGCGGCCTGACCGCCTTCATCTGCTGGTCGTTCCAGCCCGACAACACCGAGATGGCCTCCATCCCGCCCGCCGGCCCATTTGAATATCTCAAGACGCAGGCCGTCGCCCGGCTCTATCTCGACAACATCCCCAACATCCAGTCGAGCTGGGTCACGCAGGGGGCGGAGATCGGCCAACTCGCTCTCCTCTTCGGGGCCAACGACATGGGCAGCCTGATGATCGAGGAGAATGTCGTCAGCGCCGCCGGCACTGTCCACCACCTCACACTCGAACAGATGCGCGGGGCGATCGCCTCGCTCGGCTGGATCCCGCGGCGTCGCAATGTCTTCTACGAACTCTTCCCCGAGGAGGAACTGCTGCCCGCCGTGGAGCCGAGGCGGGCTTCCCTGCTCCCAGTGGTGGCGGCGCCGTGAGCGGGTCTGGGGACGATGGCGGCAGGGGCCCCGAAAGCGCCCCCTCCGGTGCCCGGAACCTCCCGGCCGGAGTGACGATCACCTGCCGTTCCATCCTCCCCCTGCAGGGACCGCCGCTGGAGCGCGGCTGGCTGCGGATCGGCCGCGGGCGGATCGAGGGCATCGGCCACCGCCGGCCCTCGGGACCGGTGATCGATCTGGGGGATGCGATCATCCTGCCGGGACTGATCAACGCCCATACCCATCTGGAATTCTCCGATCTGACAGCACCGCTGCCAGCCGGCAGCAATCTCACCGACTGGATCGAGGAGGTGGTGAGGCTGCGGCGGGCCCGCCTGCCCGGGGCAGCGGAACAGACGCGGCTTGCGACGGCGCTGAGCGCTGGCCTGCAGGAGTCGGCAGCGGCCGGAGTGACAGCCTTGGGGGAGATTGCCACCGCGGTTCCTGCTCAAGGATATCCCCCGCACGGGCCGCGGGTGCGCCTCTACCGGGAAGGCTTGGGCTGGAGGCCGACGGCGACATTCCAAAGCCTCGTAGCGCGCGATCTGAATCATCTCCGCCACGCCCTGGGCGGTCTCTCCCCACATGCCCCCTATTCCGTCTCGGCCGGGCTGGGGGGGTGGCTGGTGCGTACGGCTGTGGCTGGGCACCTCCCGGTGGCGATGCATCTGGCCGAGAGCCGCGCGGAGGCTGAATTTGTCGCTACTGGCGGGGGCCCCTTCCAGAACCTGCTGGCGGGATTGGGCGTCTGGCCGGTCAGCCCCGCCCCGCGGCTCCATTCGGCTGCCGACTGGATCAGCCAGTTGGCCCGGGCCCCGCGGGGGAGCGTTGTGCATGGGACCTTTCTGGACGAGACGGCACTCAACCGGCTGATCCGCCACCGCGATCGGCTCTGCCTGGTGGTCTGCCCGCGGACCACGCTGCGGCTGGCAGGAGCGCTCCCGCCGCTCGGGCACTGGCGTCAGGCAGGCATTCGGCTGGCGGTGGGCACCGATAGCCGTGCCTCCAACCCCGATCTCTCGATCCTGGCCGAGTGCCGCACGCTGGTGGAAGCGGGGATGATGAGCCCGGCAGAGGCCCTGCGGACGGCGACCCGCGGCGGGGCCTGGGCTCTGATGCTGGAACACCGCTGCGGCCAGCTCGCCGTCGGCCGGCCAGCTGATTTCATTGTGCTCCAAGCCCCCCCCGGACACGCCGACCCCCATGTCGCGGCGCTCGATCCGGCCACGCGGGTGGTGGCCACAGTGCGGGGCGGCCGGCTGATCTTCGGAGATCTTGCGTCGCGCGGCTCTACAGCCGGCAGTTGGCAATCTGCGTCTCAATGACTGCCGATGCACCCAACACTTCCAGCCGCTCCATGATGGAATGAGCCTCCCCGCGGCGCACCATCGCCCGCACGGCGCACCAGTGGGGATCTTCCAGCGCGCTGACGGTGGGGGAATTGAAGCCGGGCGTGATCGCTTCGGCCTCCGCGAGGCGGGCACGGGGGATGTTGTATTCCAGGAGCGAGTAGGAACGGGCGATCACGATCCCCTCAAGTCGGCGGACGATCCTGTCGGCCAGCGCCTGGTCACAGATAGTGCGGTTCTGCACCAGCACCGTTTCATAGCGGCCGATCTCGGCAAACACCCGCAGGCGGTTGGCCGCCAGCGTACTGCCGGTTTCGACGAGATCGACGATCGCATCGGCCACTCCCAGCTGGATCATCACCTCGACGCTGCCGGAGAGTTCCACGAAATGGACATCCACGACTCCCCGTTCTGCCAGCCACTGCCGGGTGATACGCGGAAAGCTCGTGGCGATCCGCCGCCCCGCCAGATCTGCCACACTGGCAATCGACGCCTCGTCGGAGACGCACAGCGCCAACCGGCAGGCACCAATGCCCAGATCGAGGCGGTGGATCAGGTCGGACCCGCTCTCGGCCACCAGATCGGCCCCCGTCACGCCCAGATCGATCGCCCCTTCAGCCGCCAGAACGGGAATGTCGCCGGCGCGCAGAAACGTCAACTCCACCGGCATGTCGCGGCAGCGGGCGAAGAGGCTGCGGTCGGAGCGGCGGAAGGTGATGCCCGCCTCGTTGAACAGTTGGGCGGAGATCTCCGCCAGCCTCCCCTTGCTCGGCAGGCCGATCCGCAGGAAGCGTTCGGCTTCGTGGTCGCTCACGTGGCATCTCCACCTGGGTTTTGGGCAGCCGCAGCACGTGAGGCTTTCTCATCAAGGCCTGACATGCCAAAGCGCCGGCTGAGCTCCGCCTCGACACTCGCCAAGGGTACATCGCGAAACGCCAGCAGGACGAGCATGTGGTAGAGCAGGTCGGCCGCCTCAGACACAACCCGGTCCCCCGTTTCGCCCGCCGCGGCCCGGGCCAGTTCCTCCGCCTCTTCGGTCACCTTGGCGCCGATCAGGGGGGCGCCTCCGGAAAACAGCTTGCTGGTGTAGGAACGGTCCGCGGGTTCGCTGCGGCGCGATAGGATCACATGCTCGAGGCTTTCGAGGGTTTCTCCCAGACGACGCATGCCCATGGCTCCCAGCACTCCACCGTTCCAGCCGCAGCCGGAGGGGACACCCTCCAGCGACACAAATCTAGCATGCACTCAGGCGGATTCCCCCCTGCGCAGCCCGGTTCTGGGAAAAGACTGCTGGATTCTTTCCGGCCCCACGGCCTCAGGAAAAACAGCTTTGGCCGTCGAAATGGCAGCCGGAATGGGGGCGGAAATCGTGAGCGTCGACTCCATGGCGGTCTACCGTGGGCTCGATATCGGCACCGCCAAGCCCTCCCCTGCGGAACGCTCCCGGATCACCCACCACCTTCTCGATCTGGTGGAACCGGGCCAAATCTACACCGTGGCCCGCTGGCTGGCCGCTGCCGCCGACGCCGTGGAAGATTGCCGCACCCGAGGAAAACAGGTGCTCTTCGTAGGGGGCACTCCGCTCTATTTACGGGCGCTGCGCGACGGTCTCGATCCGCAGCCGGCCCGGGATCCGGAGTTCCGCCAGCGACTGGAGGAAGAGGTGCAGCAATCGGGCCCCGGGCCCCTCCACGCCCGTCTGGCGCAAGCCGATCCGGTGGCGGCCGCCCGGATTCATCCCCGCGATGCCCGGCGGATCATCCGCGCTCTGGAGATTGTGCACGTGACGGGCCGGCCGAACCCGTCGTCGTGGTTTGACAATCGGCCGCAGGATCAGGATTTCGCCAGCCGGATGATGGTGCTCGATCAACCACGCAGAACGCTGCGCGAGCGAATCGACCGTAGGGTGGAAGAGATGTTTGCCGCCGGACTCATCGAGGAGACTCGCGCCGCCGCCGCCGGGCCCGGCGGCATCGGGGCCACGGCCCGGCAGGCGGCAGGCTACACCGAGGCCCTGGAGGTGCTGGCAGGCCGCATGACACCGCAACAGGCGATCCAGCTCACCCAGCAGCGCACCTACCAATTGGCCAAACGCCAGCTCACCTGGCTGCGGAGCTTTTCCGGCGCGATCTGGATCGCCGCTTAAGGCTGCTGTGGCCAGAGCGGATGTGGGATAGCTCAAGCGACGACTAGCTCCAGGATCGAATGACGGAGGCGGAGGGGTCGGCGAACGCTCGAGGAGCGTAGGGCCGCTGCGGCCCAAGCGACGAGACTTTTGCCGTCCCGCAGCCGGGGCACAACGGTAATCGAAGCCGCTCAAGGTCCGGGACTGCCCATGCCCGACGCCTGCCGATCGCTGCGGCCCTCCGGGCCTTTCGCTCACTCGAAAGCCGGCTCCTGGGGCACGGGCACCCCCTCCCCGAACATCGATCAGGAAGGCCGGTGATGCATGCTCGGCGCCGATAAAGCCATCCATGGCGATGCTAGCGTCGGACATGCTAGCACTGGATGTGGGGGTCGCCGGGGCGGCCGACCACAAAATCAACAGGGCAGTTCGAGCTTGCTCTTGCGGGCGATACGTTCTCCCCCGCCGGCCACGGAAACCTTGCGACATCAGCAGATTTTCCTCGGGCCGGCAGCAGCTCAAACGTCGGAACTGGCCCAATCATCCTTCGGTGGGTGATTGGCCCGGATGCCTGGATGGCACCGCCCGCCGGAAAAGCTCCTTATCGAAGAAGGTCGAAGGCGTTAGGGATGACGCTTCACTGAGCAGGCCCGTGTCCAACCGCGCAAGCACCCGGACACGCCAGCCGCAGCACAAGCGTCATGTTCTGACAATTTCAGCCAGCTTTGGGGGAGCTCGGTGGGGGATCGAGCCATGCCGGCAGGCCGGGGGTCGCATCGACCACCCCGCGTGCGAACTGTTGGAACGTGTCCGCTCCCCGAGTATCCAGAGGAATCCCATGGCAGCCAAACCACTCATCGGCATCAACACCGACTACCGTCCATCCCGTAAGGAGCACTCCGCCTTGTCGTTCGTCGCCGCCGGATATTTCGACGGCATTACCACCTCGGGGGGCATTCCAGTGATTCTCCCCCCGCTGGAAGACGAGGATGACGTGGTGCGGCTGCTCGACCTGCTCGACGGGGTGGTGCTCGTCGGGGGGGCCGATCTCGATCCTCGGCGCGATGGCTATATGCCCCATCCATCGGTCCGGCCGATGGACGCCCGGCGGGAAAACTTTGATCGCATGCTGGCCAAGCACATCTGTCGCCGCCACATGCCTGTGCTGGCCGTCGGCAGCGGTATGCAACTGCTCAACATCACCGAGGGTGGCACCCTCTTCCTGCATATCCCTGAGGATCTCCCCAAGGCCATTCCCCACAAGGATCCGATCGATCTCTCCCACCGCCACGCCCTGCTGGTGGAACGCGGTTCGGTGATGGAGCGGGTCTACGGCGACGGTGAGATTCGGGTCAACAGCATGCATCATATGGCGATCGACGATGTGGCCCGCTCGTTCAAGGTAACGGCACGGGCGCCGGACGGGGTCATCGAGGCGATCGAGAGCTGTGTGGAGAACTGGGTGGCCATCGGCACGCAGTTCCACCCGGAGGCCGAAAGCGCCTCGGCGCTCGACGTGAAGATTTTTGAGGAATTTGTGGTGGGGATCACCGGCGAGGTGCGGGAAGTGCGTCTCGTTGCCTGACGCTTGATCGACAGGCGGTGTATCCACGGAGCCAGCTACGCTGGCCAGGTCAGCCGATGGATCTCGACATGAGGCCCGCTGGTCGCTCCCCGCGGCCGGCGGGCCCTTGTCTTGGTGACGGCCAATCCCACAGAGCGGCAGGCGGCGGGAAACGCGGCAGCCTTGAGGCGGCAGGGATCGGCCACCAATCCGGTGCCGCCAGGGGCCAGCGTGGCGGCAATCACCTGCGCCAAGCTCTGAGGATGGTGCGTCTCGTAGAGCACATCGGCCGCCACAACCCGGTCGAAGAGGCCCAGATCGGCTGGGGGCTGGCGCCAGTCGAGCACGCGGGTGGTGAGGGTGGGCAGGGAATTCCTGGCGGCGTTGTAGCGCACCCCCTCCAAGGCTGCCTCTTCGTAGTCGGTGGCCGTGACAGCAAATCCGGCCTGGGCCGCCACGAGGCCGGGGAGGCCCAGGCCGCAGCCGAGCTCCAGGAGCGTCTGGCCGCTGCCATTGGTGTCGGCCAACTCCTCGGCCAGCACGATCGCCGATTCCCAGACATCGGCCCAGTAGGGAATCCGCTCGTCGTCCTCGAAGGCGATCAGGTCGATCAGCGCCTCCATATCGGGGGGCCGCCACACCGAGAAGCTCCGGCCGTTGATGTCGATGCGCCGTTCGACCGGCGCGAAGCGTTCAAATTCCATTGCTGTTGCTCCGCCCTGCAGCCTGTCCGCGCAATCCTCATAGCCCCTTCGCCAGGCCACACCTCGTGGACCGATTGCCCGAACCATACCACGTGGCGCGGCGGCAGGGGCCGCCCTTGATACTCCCTGCACCGCCAGACGATACCACTCCGGCACCCCGAAGCTCTCCCTGAGTCGGCCCCGCGGAACTCCAGCCGTGTCGGATATTCCCTTCGATCCCGCTGAATGGCAGGCCCTCCTCGCCGGGCACCACGGCCAACCCGGCCGGATCCTCGGCCCGGAAACGGTGGCTCGTGATCCCCGCACCGGCACCTGCACGCAGCGTGTGCGGGCATTTCTGCCGCAGGCCAAGCGGGCGTGGATCGTGCAGCAGATGGCCTCTGGACGGCCCACCTCGCAGCCGATGCGCCGCATGCATCGGTCTGGAATTTACGAGGGCCTGCTCACCACAACCGACCCCCCCACCGGGGAAAGAAAGCCGTCCTATGTGCTGCGAGTGGACGACGCGACATCCGGACAGCATGATCTGTACGACCCCTATGCGTTCCCAGGCATGCTGACAGACTTCGACATCCACCTGCTTCACGAAGGCCGCCACTGGCGCAGCTACGAGAAGCTCGGCGCGCACCTCCATCGGCTCGATGGGGTGGCGGGGGTCAATTTCGCGGTCTGGGCCCCCAACGCCGAGAGCGTGAGTGTCGTCGGGGATTTCAACAACTGGGACGGCCGCATCCACCAGATGCACAGGCGTCCGGCAGGGATCTGGGAGCTGTTCATCCCTGGGGTCGTCATCGGGTCGCTCTACAAATTCAGGGTGCACGCCGCCGGGCGGGCCGTCGACCGGGCCGATCCCTACGGCTTCGCCGCCGAACTGCCGCCGCGCACCGCCTCCTGCGTGGTCGATCTGGGGAACTACCAGTGGAACGACGGCGAGTGGCTGTCGCGCCGCACCGAGCGCAATCCGCTCACCGCCCCGATGAATATTTACGAGGTCCACCTCGGCAGCTGGCGCCGGCCCGGAGACGATCCCCGCCGCTGGCTCAGCTACGTCGATCTGGAACGGGAATTGGTCCCCTATCTGGTCGAGAAGCAGTTCACCCATGTCGAGTTTCTTCCCCCGACAGAACACCCGCTCTCGGCCAGCTGGGGCTACCAGACCATCGGAATGTTTGCCGCCACCAGCCGGTTTGGTCCGCCGCAGGCGCTGATGTCGCTGATCGACAGCCTGCACCGGGCGGGTATCGGTGTGATCATCGACTGGGTGCCGGCCCACTTCCCCCGCGACGACCACGGCCTGCGCCGCTTTGACGGCACGGCGCTCTACGAACACGAGGATCCGCGCCAGGGGGAGCATCCCGACTGGGGCACCCTGATCTTCAATTACGGTCGCCATGAGGTGTCCAACTACCTCATCTCCAGCGCCCTGTTCTGGCTCGACCGCTACCACATCGACGGGCTGCGGGTCGATGCTGTGGCATCGATGCTCTACCTCGACTACAGCCGCAAAGAGGGGGAATGGTTGCCCAACCGCCTCGGTGGCCGGGAAAACCTGGAGGCGGTCGCCTTCCTCAAGGAATTCAACGTGCAGGTGCACCAGCACCACCCGGGGGTGGTCACCATTGCCGAGGAATCAACCTCCTGGCCCGGTGTTTCGCGGCCAACCGATACCGGTGGCCTCGGCTTCAGCCTCAAGTGGAACATGGGGTGGATGAACGACACGCTGCGGTACATGCGCCAAGATCCGATCCACCGCCGCTACCACCACGACGAACTGACGTTCAGCCTCATCTACGCCTTCAGTGAGAACTTCGTCCTCCCCCTCTCGCATGACGAAGTGGTGCACTGCAAGGGATCGCTCCTCACCCAGATGCCGGGTGACCCGTGGCAGAAATTCGCCAACCTGCGGCTGCTCTATGGCTATATGTGGTGCCACCCGGGCAAGAAACTGCTGTTCATGGGGGGGGAGTTTGGCCAGTGGACGGAATGGGATTTCGACTCGAGTCTCCATTGGCATCTGCTCGACCAGGCGGCCCATCAGGGCGTCGCGAAAGCCTTGGCAGATCTCAACGCCCTGGTCTGCCGCGAACCGGCGCTCCATGAACTCGACTGCGACATTCGGGGGTTCGACTGGATCGACTGCAGCAACTGGCAGGACAGCGTGCTGGCGTTCATCCGTCTGGCAGCAGACCCGAACGATTTCCTCGTGGTCTGCTGCAACTTCACGCCGGTGCCGCGGGCCGGCTACCGGGTGGGCGTGCCGCAGGGGGGCATCTACGACGAGGTCTTCAACAGCGATTCGGCCTGGTATGGCGGGAGCAACGTCGGCAACGCCGGCTCGCTCCAGGCGGTGCCTCAACCGCACCACAACCGGCCCCATTCGCTCAGCCTGTCGCTGCCACCTCTGGCCACCATCGTGCTCAAGCCGCGGCGCTGATGCTAGCGGCGGGGCTGCCGCTTCCACTGCAGGTCGTAACGCTTCTCCACGCCCTCCATCCACTGCTGGAAGGCGCCGGTGAACTCTCCCTGAGCCACCATGCCGATCCGCCGCTGATCGGCTCGCCCCTCGACGAAGCGCTCTTTGAGCACCTGCTCGGGAGGATCGAGCGCAAGCATCCGAAAGGCATAGCAGACAGTTCGCGGCTCATTGAAAGCCACCCCTGCCCCACCTGCCTCAAGGGCAAACAGCGTCCGCATGAAATCGTTGCCGGGGAAGGACAGCCCCTCAGGCTGGCTGGGAGCCGCATTGCCATTGGCGAGGGCCTCAGGCGCCACCCAGGGGAACGGCCCCACCTGCACCGCCTGCAAGGCCTGGAGTGCGGGCTGGCCGGCGATCACCGCTCCCAGCGGTTCCTTTTGCGTTGCAGCTCGGCTGATCAGGTCTTGGGCCTGCTTGGCAGCCAATCCGCGGGCTTCCACCATCCGCCAGGCTTTTTCCACATTGGCCCGGACCACTGTGAACGAAGGCACGAACTCCGGCTGGTCCTCGGTCTTCCACGAGAGGTAGCGGTTGCCCTCAAAATCGCGAGTGGTTATCGGCCGCAGGGAGAGCGTGTTGGGGCCGTACATGCTTTCCAGCCAATTGAGCTGACGCACCCCGAACCGGCTGCCTGGATCGGCCACAAAATCGAAGCTCCGCCCCACCCCGCCGCCGTCAAAGGCCTGCTGGGCGGTGACGAGTTCCGAACGCACAGCCTGAAGCCCCTGCACACTGGCGATCTTGTCGAAATCGGGGGCTCGGGGAGCTTCCCGGCCGGCAATCTGCTGTGCCTGCCAGAGAGCCAGATCTGCGGCGTAGTCGGTCAGATCCTTGGCCACGGCGGCAAAGACATTGTCGATCCGGATGTTGGCCTTCTGCTGGGCCAGTTGGTCCCGAATCTTATCCTTCACCTCTTCCAGCGGCTGAACCTCGACCGGAGCTGCCGGCTCTGCGGCAGGGGAGGCGGGCGCTGCCACTGCCGTCTGGGGGGCGGAAGCGTCAGCGGCCGGCGTCTCGGCCGCAGCAGGCTGCTTGAACGCCACCTGCCGAAAGGGGCTCTGCGGCAGCGCTGCTCCCGCCGGTGCCGGCGTGGCAGGCGCCTCAGGCGTGGCAGGCGCCTCGGCAGCAGGGACAGCCGGGGGGGGAGTCTCCGCTGCCGGCGCCGCGGCCGGCGGTTCTTCGACGGCCGCCGGGGCTGCCACGGGGGCGGCCCCCTCCGGCTCAGCCGCTGGGGCCGCCGGAGCGCCGGTGGCTGCTGCTGCCGGCTGCGTTTCAGGGGGCGGCGCTGCCGGAGCCTCTGCTGCGGGAGCCTCTGCTGCGGGTGCCTCTGCTGCGGGTGCCTCTGCTGCGGGCTGGCTGGCAGCCGCCTCGGTGGCGGGCTTGGCCCGGAACATCGCGGTTTTGTTCTTTTCGTAGAATTCCAGAATTTCGGCGTCGGTCACGGCTTGGGCCGCCTCTTCCACAAACGCCTCGCGCCGGGCTACCAGCGTCTCAAACTTCACCCGGCGGGGTTCGCGGAAGCCGGGGTTCTCGCTGCGCGCATCGGGGAGATCTTCTTTGTATTTCTCATAAAATGCCCGCAGCGTCGGCTCGGAGGGGGGGGCCACTTGATCGGCAAACAGGCCGACCGGCACGCCCACCGCCTCGATCGTCGCCGCCTGCTCCATACGCTTGAAATAATCCCAGCGCCACCCGGGCGGATCGCCGGAAAAACCAGCCTGAAACATCATCAGTGTATTGCGGGCGAGCAGTTCTGCCCGCAGCGTTTCAAACAGATCGCGCTGCGAAACCGCCATCGGCCCGAGCCGCAGCCCGGCGAGAATTTCGTTGAATTTCTCTTGGCGTACGAGGTTGTTGGTCCAGTCGGAGAGAAACTCGTTGATCGCCACGTCACTCACCACCAGCCCGTTTTTCCGGCCTTCCTCCCCGACCAGCATCGAGCGGATCACAGCCTGCTCGTTATCGGGAAACAGCGGCAGTTGCGAGGGATCCCGCCCGGCGGCGACAGCACTCTCCACCAGAAAGCGGTTGAGCACCGACCGCATGGCTACGCTGCGTTCGAGTTGGTCCTCGCGGACATCGCCGCCGCTCCAGTGGACCGCCACCGGATCCCCTGCCGGGGCGCTGCTGCCCATCTGCAGAAAGGGGGGGAGCACGAAAAAAGCGAGCATCGCCAAAATGGCGACAAAAACCAGCAGCGAACGCTGATACTTGCGGAAAAGATCGAAAGAACCGGCCATGGCGGAGCCTGACCTCGAACGGCAACAAAACCGCCGAGCCTTGACAAGGGAAGAGAATGGAGGGTAACGCTGTCTGTCGAGCGCAACAGGTGGCCGATTGTAGAGAACGGTCTGTGTGCGCCAATCCCGTACCAAAATGCCCAGCCGCCGGAACATCACCGGCGGGGGTTCTTTTTACCGCTCCTCAAGCAGAATCGGGCCGCTCCCGCCATGGCTAAAAAGACAGCAAAACGCCCCGCGAAGAGCCCCTCTGGCAGCACCACGGCGGCACCGACCGGCGGCAAGGGCTACCAGTTGGTCATCGTGGAAAGCCCCGCCAAAGCCAAGACCATCGAAAAATATCTGGGCCCAGGATTCGTGGTCAAAGCCTCGATCGGCCACATTCGCGACCTGCCGGGTAAAGCCCCCAAAGGCTCCAAACAGCCAGTCCCCGGCGTCGACCTCGACCATGACTTTGCTCCCACCTACGTCATCGACGAGGGGAAGACCAAGACCGTGGCTGAGCTGCGTCGGCTGGCCAAAGGGGCCGATGATGTCTGGTTTGCCACCGATCTTGACAGGGAGGGGGAGGCGATCGCCTGGCACCTCACCCAGGTTCTCAATGTCGACCCGCTCCACGCCAAACGGGTGACCTTCGACGCGATCACCAAGGCGGAGGTGCAGCGGGCCTTCCAGTCGCCGCGCGTCATCAATATGCCCCGTGTGGAGGCCCAGCAGGCCCGCCGCATTGTCGACAGGATCGTTGGCTATCAGGTGTCACCGATCATCTGGAAAAAGGTGGCGGGGGGACTGAGCGCCGGGAGAGTCCAGAGCGTGGCCACGCGCATCGTGGTTGAACGGGAGCAGGAGATCAGGGCCTTCACTCCCAACGAATCGTGGGAGATCTCCGGAAGCATGACGTTTGATGTGGCCGCGGCCACATCGCTCCATGCCCAGTGGCAGACACTGCTGGCCAAGCGTGACGAGCGGGGCCGGCCGCCGCTGGTGCGCGACCGCATGGCATGGCTGGCCGATCACAGGGCCCTCTCCTGCGATCTGGTGGAAGTGGCTGGCAAGCCGCTGAAGATTGAGGCGGAAAACATGTCCAGCGCCGATCTGGCTATCGGCGCCGAATCAGCCGCAGCCGCCGCCGGCCTGATCGATCTGCAACTGGCCCGCGAAATCGACTCCTCCGGGAAGGGGCGGGGCAGGAATGTCGTCCGACTCACCGGCCGGCCCGATCCCAAGGCCCGCTACACCGTCGAATCGATCGATATCACCCGCACCCGGTCGCGTCCCTATCCCCCCTTCATCACCAGCACGCTGCAGCAGGCGGCCAGCAGCCGGCTGGGCATGTCGACCGACCGGACGATGCGCATCGCCCAGCAGCTCTACGAGGGAATCGATCTCCCCGGCGAGGGACGGGTGGGCCTGATCACCTACATGCGTACCGATTCCACAAATCTCTCGCGCGAGGCGGTGGAGATGGCGCGGCGCTATCTTCAGGAGCGGCACGGGCCTCGATATCTTCCGGAAAAACAACGCGTTTTCAGCAGCAGCAACGAAAGTGCCCAGGAGGCCCACGAGGCGATCCGCCCCACCGATGCCTTCCGGGATCCCGACAGCGTCTCAAGCGCGCTGACAGAGGAGCAGCTCAAGCTCTACCGCCTGATCTGGCAGAGTTTTATCTCCTGCCAGGCCACCGACGCCGAGTGGGATTCGACCGCCGTCCGCCTGCGGCGCACCGATCGCGACACCGGCGCTGTGTTCAAGGCCAACGGCCGCGTGCTCCGTTTCGATGGCTTTTTTGCCATCAGCGGAACCCCCAGGGACGACGGGGAGCAGGTGCTCCCCGATTTCCAGAATGGCACCGAACTGGCCCCGTTCGACATCGAGCCGCGGCAGAAGTTTCAGGCCCCTCCGCCCCGCTTCACCGAAGCCACCCTGGTCAAAAAGATGGAGGAGGAGGGGATCGGCCGCCCCTCCACCTACGCCAGCATTATCAATGTGATCGAGAAGCGAAACTACGTCGTGCAGCAAGACCGTCGCTTCCAAGCCACGGCTGTGGGCGAGGCGGTCACCGGATTTCTCAAGCGCGCTTTCCGCGATCAATTCATCGAGATCGGCTACACCCGCGGGATCGAACGGGAGCTCGACGAAGTGGCTCAGGGGGACAAGCCCTGGACAGAAATGCTCCATGAGTTTTACGACGAACTCACGCCAAAACTTGCCGGCGCCATGGAGCAGGAGCACGAGAAGGCGAAGTCGGATCCCTCCCCCTATGGCTGCCCGCAGTGCCATCGACGGCTGGAGTTTCGCCTGGGCAACAAGGGGGAGTTTCTCTCCTGCAGCGGCTACAACGAGAAGATCCCCGACCCCGCTGGCGTGGCCAAGGCGGCAGCTGCGGCGGCCGCCGCGCGAGCCCCGACCAAAAAGGGGGCGAAGGCCAAGCCACGCAAGCCTGCCAAAATCAAGGAAGTGCCCGCCTGCACGTTCGCGATGCCGGTCGACCGCCAGCGGCGGCCGCTGTTGCCCGAGCAGATCGATCTGCTCTCCCCAGCGGGGGTGCCGATGGTCAAACGCACCGGCAGGTTTGGCGATTTCCTCGTGGAGGACAAGCCCCGCCCGGTGAAGCCCAAGGGCAAGAAGGCAGCGGCCGAGACCGCGGAGCCGGCTCCGTTCATCCTCAACATCGACAAAAAGGGGCTGCTCAAATTCCCGTCGCCCCCTCCGGTGCTGACCGACATCGCTTGCCAGAAGTGTGGCAACTTGATGAATCTGCGCGATGGGAAACGCGGGCCCTGGCTCGGCTGCCGGGCGTTTCCCAAATGCCGCGGGCGGGAAGCATTCACCAAGCTGCCGGAGGCGCAGCGGGAGGCCCTGGAAAAACAGCTTCAGGAACATATGCGTCTGCAGACCCGCCTGCAGCTCACCCGCCGCGACGGTGTCACAAACGTGCCTGATGGCGCGCCGCTGGCCAGCCTGTGCATCGAAGGGGGCGTGGCGCACCTGCCGCCATTTGAGGCCTGACGCAGTCCCCCGCCGCTTCAGGACCCGTAGGGATCGTCGCTGAACGTGGTCGGCACCTCGTCGAGCGCCACCGCATAGGCGGTGGCGTGAGACCGGCAGTGGGAGATGCTGATGAGCACGCACTCGATGCCGAGCTTCTCGGCCACATCGAGTGCCCCCCCCTGCAGCAGCGTCTGGGGCCGCCCCCCCGGGGCATTGCGGATCTCAATGTCGCGCCAGCTGATGCCCCGGCGCCAGCCGGTGCCCAAGGCCTTGAGCACCGCCTCTTTGGCGGCCCAGCGACCCGCGAAATGCTGCGTGGCCATCCGGCGGCTGCGGCAGTATTCGATCTCCAGCGACGTGTACACGCGGCCCACAAAGAGTTCGCCGTGCCGCTCGATCATCTGCGCGATCCGCAGGCATTCGGTGATGTCGGTGCCGATCCCCAAGACGTTCATGCCTGCCTCCCGGAGCCATATCCCCGCGACAACCCGCAGGCCTGCCGGGCCCGTGCCAGCACCGCGCCCGCCTTCTGCCTGGCCCGCGCGGCACCAGCCTCGAGAATCGCCTCGATGCGCCCCGCATCGGCCGCCAGAGCAGCCCTCCGGCTGCGGGCAGCGGAGAAGTAATCGGCAGCGGCAGTCACCAGCGCCTTTTTCACCTCGCCATAGCCAAAGCCGCCGCGCTGGTAGAGCGCGGCCATCGCCTGCCGCTCAGGCTCCGGGGCGACGAGCGAATAGAGTGCGAAGAGCTGATCATCCGCCGGATCTTTGGGGTCTTCCAGCGGCCGCGAGTCGGTGGTGATCCGCATGATTTTCTTCTTCTGCGCCGGCAGGTCCTCAAACACATCGAGCGTGTTGTCGTAGCTTTTGGACATCTTCTGCCCGTCGGTGCCCGGAACCCGTGCGCCGCTGTCTACCAGCCTCGGCTTGGGGAGCGTGAACACCTCGCCGTAGAGGTGGTTGAATGTGCCGGCCAGATCCCGGCAGACCTCAATATGCTGCACCTGATCTTCCCCCACCGGCACCACGGTGGCGTCGTAGGCGAGGATGTCGGCGCTCATCAGCACCGGATAGGTGAACAGCCCGGCATCGGCCGCAATGCCGCGCGATTTTTTATCCTTGTAGGCATGGCACCGTTCGAGCAGCCCCATCGGAGTGACCGTCATCAAGAGCCATGTCAGCTCCGTGACCTCCGGCACATCCGATTGCACAAACAGCGCCGCCTGCTCCGGATCGAGGCCGAGTGCCACGAGATCAAGAGCGGCGTCGCGCACGAGAGCACGGAGGCGAGCGGGCTCGCGAACGGTCGTGAGGGCATGCAGATCGGCGATAAAATAGAAAGACTCTCCGGCAGCTTGCAGGTCGATGTACTGCCGGATAGCACCGAAATAATTCCCCCAGTGGAATCGCCCTGTCGGCTGGATGCCCGACAGAACGCGCACCGGGGCGGGAGCGGCGGTGGAATCAGGCGGCATGCGGTGGGCTTCCTGGAGGGGGAGGTGGGGCGGGCACAGCGGCGCCGGCCGGCGGCCGCAGCGTGCCGATCAGATCAGCCATGCAGGTGGCGCCAATCTCGGCAAGCGCTTTCGGCAACGCCTCAAGCAGGCGCATCGAGGCGATCGGCTCGGCAAAATTGGCTGTGCCGATCTGCACAGCCGTGGCGCCGGTGACGAAGAATTCCATGCAGTCATCGATCGTCATGATGCCCCCCACGCCGATGATCGGGAGGTCGACAGCCTTGCGCACCTGATACACGCAGCGCAGTGCAATCGGCTTGATGGCCGGTCCGCTCAAGCCTCCGATGCCATTGCCGAGCATTGGCCGCCGCCGCCGCCAGTCGACCGCCATGCCCTGGCAGGTGTTGATGAGCGTGAGGGCATCGGCGCCACCGTCGCGTGCCCCCCTGGCGATGCTGGCGATGTCGGTGACATTCGGCGTGAGCTTGGCGATCACAGGCAGCCGCGTCACCCCGCGCACGCCCGCCACAACGCTGCGGCAGAGCTCCGGATCAGTCCCCAGATCGACACCATGGCTCACGTTGGGGCAGGAGATGTTCAGCTCCAAGCCCGCGATGCCCGGCACCCCTTCCAAGCGATCGGCCAACTGCACAAACTCCCGCTGGTTGGCGCCAGCGATGCTCACGATCACCGGCGCCCCACAGCCGAGCAGGAAGGGGAGCTGGGCCTGCAGAAAGGCGTCGATGCCGTCGTTGTCGAGCCCGATCGAATTGAGCAGGCCGGCGGAGGTTTCCACGGTGCGCCAGGGCACGTTCCCCTTGCGCGGCAGCGGCGTGATCGTTTTGGGCACGATCCCGCCGAGCCGGGCAAGATCGACATAGCCGGCCATCTCCCGCGCGTAGCCAAACGTGCCCGACGCCACCAGAATCGGGTTGGGCAGCCGCAGGCTGCCGATCATCACCGCCAGATCGACCGGCGGTGGCTCGACAGGGGAGCCTTCGGAGGCTGGGCGAGCTGCGGCAAACCGGTCGGCTGGGGGCATGATGAAAGTTGTTGACCAGCTCGGGAACAGGCCGCAAAGAGACGAAATCGCTGGCCACGCGGGCGTAGCTGATGGCGGGGCCACCGATTGTAGCAGGCCGCCGCCCTCAGGTTGGGCCGCCACAGCCACATCAGATGAACGATTTGGTCCGATTGTTCCGATTCCTTCAAGTCTGCCGATTGTGACGACGATAAGGAGGCATGGTGAGCCGGTATCAGGCTGCAACGGAGCTGCCACTTGTTGACACTACTGCTTGCCAGACATAGACTTCGGACGAATTTCCTCGGGGGTTTTTGGGCTGGCTATCGACCTTGGTCGGTAGGAGTCCAGCAACCCGCGATGACTCGTGCGGAGTACCGGAACCGTGACCAAGAAAGATATTGTCCGGACCATTGCCGAACAACTCGATCTTCCCCAACTTCGCACCAAGGAACTGGTGCAACGCACCTTCGATGCTCTGATCGATGCGTTGGTGCGGGAGGGCAGGATCGAGCTGAGAAATTTCGGAGTGTTCCAAATCAAACAGCGGGATGCCCGAATGGCCCGCAATCCGCGCACCGGAGAAAAGGTGCCGGTGCAGGCCAAATGCGTGGTTTCGTTCAAGCCGGGCAAGGAGATGGAGGCCAAGGTTCGCGACTATCGCCGGGACAAGGAGACGCCCTCAGTAGAGGACTCGCCCCCCGGACAGGGAGCAACCGAGGAACCAACCGCCCCCCGGCCGGAAGGAACCGATCGAACAGCAGAGGAATGAGTCGAGGCTGAAGCAACTGCCAGCCGCCTCAACAGGCTGAAAAAAATATCGAACAAGAGTTTGGGCAGACTGGCGGAGTGAGAGTGGGTGCGGGGGTTTCGCGAGGCTGGTGATCCGAGGTCCCCGCGACAGACGATGGATTGCGGCTCAGACGAGCCGCGTGGTACTAGATCGGTTTTGGCAGTGGGTGGATGAGCGGTTGCGGACAGGATGTCCCGGCCAGGCAGGCAAGAGAATCGACTGGCGGATATCGCCGGGTCGTTCAAGCAAGTTGGTTGAGTCCGTCATGGAGGACGTAGTGATGAGGAAACTGTGCTGGATTCTGCTGGCGGCCGTGGCGCTCCCGATGAGCACCGGCTGCCTCATCCCGATGTATTCGGGCGATCCGGTCCGCCGGGCCCAGCAACTCATCTTCACCTCCGAAGATCTGCGGGCGATCACCGACGAGTGGGAACGCATCTGGTTCCTCGATCAGCCGTCGCACATGACCGCCTACCGCACGCACGGCGGGATACTGTAAATAGCGCCTGAAGGGCCATCCATGGCCCTAGCTTCACGCGAAACACGGGCATCCTGCCCGTTTTCGCTTGGCGGGCCTCCGCCCGCTTCTGTGAGGCCGCCCTCCCGGCGGCCAGTCCCGCGTGGCGCCCTCTCTCAGCGCGTGAGCCGTGACGAAGCTAGGCGCCGAGCCAACTGCAGGCCGCCTAGAGTTCACCGCACGTCAGAATGGCTCAATGTCGAGCCAGATGCCGTAGCTCATTGCCTCACCGTCGCGGCGGCGGCCTCCGCCGCGAATCATTGCTTGGCAGACCGTTACTTGGCCGGTCAGGCCAGAATCTGCCAGCCGATCCCGGAATTCTCTGGCGTCACTCCGCGCCAAGTAGCCAACTTTTCTGCCGTTGACGGATACCGCGACTGCCATGGAATCGAATTTGTTGTTTGATTCGGGAACCAGTTCCGCTTCGCAAAAAATTCCCTCGGACCCGGCGATACGGCCGCCAGTTACAGCAGTCAACGCTGGCTGGTAATTCGATTCTCCGACGACCTCAAAATCGAAATCGCCGAGGTCATTCCATCGGTGCAGTGATCCGCGTTTCCGCCCGCCAGATGCCCTGATGAACAAGAACTGAAAGAGACGGGCAAGGCAACGGCCAAGACTCCACAAACATTGCAACAACGCTTTTGTCCAAGTTGCGAGCAGCGGGGCTAGCTCCGCCCGAAAACCGACCATCGCCAGCAGAATGCCTGTGGCGAGAACAAAATGGGCAAATGCCGTTACCGCGATGAGGTCGAAGATCGTTCCAAGAAGGGCGATCACAAGCCCTGCGATACCGATAATATGTCGCGTTTGCATCTCAATACTGCTCTCGGAGCACTCCTCCGATGACGTACTTGGCGGCTTGGGCGACATGCTTCGGCTCAATCGAATCGCTGCCCGCTAAGTCGGCTACGGTTCGGGCCACCTTGGCTAATCGATCCATTGATCGGGTTGACAGCGTGTTCTCTTCGATCAGTTGCCTGTAGTGTTTCATAGCCGCTTCCCCGAACTGGCAGTATTCCACGACGGCGCCGCCCGGTATCGCCGCATTGAACGGAATGTCCGTGCCGCTAAACCGCTCCGCCTGCCGGAGCCTCGCCGCCTCCACATGGCCGCGCAATTTCGGAGACTGTCCGTCCTCCGTAGCAGCAAACCGCTCGTCCGTGGATAACGGCCTGAGAGTGACCTGCAAATCGATGCGATCTGAAATCGGGCCGCTGATTTTGCCGAGGTAGCGTCGAACCGCATCCGGCTTGCAACTGCAGCGCTCCGTGCCGTAATAGCCGCACGGGCATGGATTCATGGCCGCCAGAAGCGCGAATCGGCAGGGATACGTAAAGCTTCCTGCAACCCGGGTTACGGTGATTTCTCCGGCCTCAAGAGGCTGTCGCATAGCCTCAAGAGTTGCCGCTGGAAACTCGGCGATTTCGTCGAGAAAAAGCACTCCCAAGTGGGCCATGGTGATCTCACCGGGCCGAGGCACTCCAGAACCTCCGCCGATGATGGACTGCTTGGAGGCCGTGTGGTGAACGGTTCGCAGCGGCCGTCGCGTGACGGCTTGCCCATCTCGATCCAGCTTCCCTGCGGCCGAGTAGATCCGTGTCAGCTGAACTTTTTCAGGGTCCGTCAATCGGGGAAGAATTCCTGGCATTGCGCTCGCCAGCAGCGATTTTCCCTCTCCGGGCGGGCCAATGAGCAATAAGTTATGGCCACCGGCGGCCGCAATGATGGCTGCGTCCTTGGCCTCACTCTGGCCGCGTATTTTCCCAAAATCAATCGCCTTCTCCACCACGCTTTCGAACGAGATGCGCTGGCTCAGCGCGTTGTCCAGTTTTCCTCGGCCAGAGAAAAAATCGATTACTTCCATTAGTTTCTTGGCAGCAAAGACTCCACATCCGTCATGGCCTGGCTTGGCCATTATCAAAGCGGCTTCCTTCTCGTTGCCGAAGGGAACAATGAGTTTCTGTCCAGCTTTTGCCAAATAAGCCAACGAAAGCACGCCGGGAATACGGCGAATGTCTCCGTGCAGACCAAGTTCGCCGACAACAACAAAGTTCTTTTCCTTGTCTTCGGTCAGATCTGGCAGATAACCGGTCGCCTGCAGCATGATCAACGCAAGGGGAAGGTCCAGCCATGTTCCATCCTTTGGAATCTCCGGCGGAGTTAGGTTGATCAAGATTTCCGCCTGGGAGTCAGGAATACCGGCCGCCCGAAATGCTCCGCTGATGCGATCGAGCGATTCGCGAACAGTGCCCTTTGCCATTCCGGAAATCCGGACGGCCAATCCCCACGGGATACCTTCAGCATAGACATTCATTGCCCTTGCCTGCATCTCAACTAACAGGCCGTCTAACCCAACAAGAACGGCGCCCTGCAGCGTATGGCTGCGGTCCAAAAGACGATTGAGTTGGTTTTTCGGCAGAGTCTGCCAGCGATTCAGCGCCATGTTTTTTCCGGAGAAGGGAACCCGGTTACGAGATCACTGTGCGGGCGATCAATCGAATGACCGTCTTCGACGGCTTGTGCGTTGGTGATTTGACCACCCGAAGGAGTAGGACGTTTGTACACGATGCTAGCGAGGCTTGGCAGCCCCTGCGTAGCTTTTGCGTGTCGTCTTCACGCGAAACACGGGCATCATGCCCGTTTTCGCTTGGCGGGCCTCCGCCCGCTTCTGTGAGGCCGCCCTCCCGGCGGGCCGCTTCACGCGAAACACGGGCATCATGCCCGTTTTCGCTTGGCGGGCCTCCGCCCGCTTCTGTGAGGCCGCCCTCCCGGCGGCCAGTCGCGCTTAGCGTGCGTGCGTGCTCGGCACGCTAGCCGATACCGGTTCAGATCCGGATCTTGGAGGCCTGCTCGATGATCGTTTCCAGCGGCACGAGGTTGCCATTGTTGCAGCCCGGACAGGCTTGGGCCGTCTCTTCCCAGGCCTCAGGCGTGCGGATGTTGGAATCCCAAAAAGGCCAGGTCTTGCACTGCCGCGGCCGCTCCTCATAGGCGGTGCACTTGCGGGTCTGCTCATCGAGCAACACGCAGTCGCCACCCGGCCGCTCCTTCAGCGATCGCCGCACCCCCACCCGCTTCACATACTTCTCCTCAAACACCTTCGGCTCCAGCCCCACCCGGCTGGCCATGGCGTTGATCTCCTCCTGATTCACCCACACATATCCCTCAGACCCGGAGCAGCAATCGCCACACTGCGTGCACTCAAAGCGCAGCCCGCCCGAATACCAAACCTCTTTTTTGATGCCTGCCATGGTCCGTTTATTTCTGCCAAGGGGGGATTGATCGGGAAGACAGGTCGCTCCCTAAAGCGCCCGCCACGGAACTCGAAAGGCTTCTCTGGAGGAGCTGACCCATGGTTTCCACCAAGATCGCCACATCCTCATCGGTGTTGTGTGGTCCAAAGCTCACCCGCAGCGTGCCGCCGGCCGCCGTGGAGAGGTGCTCGTGCACCAGGGCTGCGCAGTGATAGCCAGCCCGCGCCTCGATGCCCGCCAACTGCTCCAAGAGCAGCGCAAGCTCGGCCGGATCATAGCCCTCGGCTGTAAAACTCACAATCGGCACCCCCACCTGCCCTCCGCCGATCACGCGCACTCCAGCCACAGCACGCAGGCCATCTGCAGCAGCCTGCGCCAGACTTCTGCAATGGGCTGCCACAGCGGAAATTGAAAATCGCTCGAGCCAGTCGACGGCGGCGGTCAGGCCAGCCAGCGCCGGGAGATCGGGGGTGCCAGGCTCCATGCGGTCAGTGAACGCCTCGGGCATTTCCAGAGAGTCGCTCTGGGTGCCGGTGCCCCCCTGCACCAATGGAACCAGATCGATCCCTTCCCTTACCCAGAGAATTGCCGCGCCGGAAGGCCCCTGCAGCCATTTGTGGGCTGGCGCCACGACGATGTCGGCCCCGTAGCCAGGGACGTCGCAGGGAATCTGACCGAGCGTCTGCGCGGCATCGAGGAGCAACAGCCCCCCCCGGCCGTGGGCGATATTCGCCATGGCAGCCGCATCTTGCACCATGCCGGTCACATTCGCAGCATGGGAACAGACCACCAATCTGGTGGCCGGCCGCCACGCCCGCTCGATCGCCGCCGGATCGACCCAGCCCCGGCTGTCACAAGGGACCACTGTGAGCTCGATCTCCTCCCGCTGTGCCAGAAAGTGCAGCGTCCGCAGCGAGGCGTTGTGGTCGGCGGCGGTGGCGATCACCCGGTCGCCCGGCTGGAGCACCCCGTGGATCGCCATATTGAGGCCGAGCGTGCCCCCGGCAGGGAGGGCCACCCGGGATGGATCAACACCGCCGAGCAGGTCTGCCGCGCGGCGGCGGGCCAGCCGGCGCATTCGATCGGCAGCCTGGGCCGCCTGATGGGTGCCCCGGCCAGCCGCGGCCCCCACACTCCGGGCGGCTTCAGCTGAGGCCGCCAGCACAGCCTCAGGCTTCGGCCAGCTTGTGGCGGCGCTATCGAGATACCGGCGCACAGGCTGGGAATCCATCTCAGCCCCCGATCTGATACATGGCGCGCTGGGGCTTGTGGAAATCGGCAGCACCGATGCCATGGGCCGCATGCTTGGCCTGCACGCAGTCGCGGAGCATCGTTGCAAGCGCGCCATCAATATCCAGAGGGGCACCGCCGCGGCGAAGCAGCCCGCGGGCATCCCATTCAACTGTGGAAAACAGACAGTTGCGCAGCTGGCCGTCGGCCGTCAGCCGCAGCCGGTCGCATTGGCCGCAGAAGGGAGCGCTCACCGGATCGATGAAGCCGACGCTGCCGGCCCCATCGGCGAAGTCAAAATCGACGGCGGGCTGGCTGGGATCGGTGCGCGGCCGGGGTAAGACTGCCCCCACTTCCCGCTCCAGGATCTCGCGCACCTCGGCCCCGGAGAGCACTTTCTCGTTCGACCATGTGCTGTCGGCATCGAGCGGCATGAATTCGATGAAACGCAGATGAAACCCCTCGCGACGGCAGAAGCTGGCCAGCGGCACGATCTCCGATTCGGTGAGGCCCCGGATCGAAACGGCATTGATGCGGATCGCCCGGAAGCCAATCCGCTTCGCCTCCGCCAAGCCGGCGAGCACCCGCTCCAGCCCGCCCGCCCGGGCCACTCGTTCAAACACTTCTTCCGAAAGGGCATCGAGGCTGACATTCAACCGGCTCAGGCCGGCAGCAAACAGCCCCTCTGCCTGCTGGGCCAGCAGGAGACCGTTGGTGGTCAGCGCCACCTCTTCCATACCGGGAAGCGCCACCAACCGGGCCACCAGCCCGGCGAGCCCAGGACGCAACAGCGGCTCGCCGCCGGTCACGCGGATCGAGCGAACGCCCAGCCGCGCGGCGACAGTTGCCACCCGGATGCATTCGTCATCGGTGAGCAGTTCCTCCCGCGGCCGAAACGTCGCATCGAGCGGCATGCAGTAGGTGCAGCGCAGCGTGCAGCGGTCAGTCACGCTCAAACGCAGGTCGGTATGCACCCGCCCGAAGCGATCGACCAAGGCAGAGGCCGGGGGCATTGTCTGGCTGACTGCTGGTGGAAGGGAGGCGTCGGTCATGAGGGGCCTCCTGTCGCCGCCGGGCCAGCGGCCACGCCGCGCATGTCGCCGGGATGCGCCCACTCTCGCGAGCCATGCTCTCCCGCCTCGCATTTCCAGATCGGCACCTCCGCCTTGATCCGTTCCATGAGCCATTCCACCGCGGCAAAGGCCTCGCGGCGATGCGGCGAACTGAGCGCCACGGCAATGCTCGCCTCCCCTGCCGGCACCCAGCCGAGCCGGTGCTCGATCGCGCAGGACGTCAGGGCGAAGCGCTCAATCGCCTCCACTTTGAGTCGCTCAAGGGCCGCCGCTGCCATCGGTTCGTGGGCCTCGTAATCGAGCCCCACGGTCAGTTCGCTGCCGGTGGTGCGACGCGTGGTGCCGACAAACAGAATGTTGGCTCCCGCGTCCTGATCGGCCACCTGCTCAAGCAGGCGTTGGCCATCGACGGGGCGGCGCACGAGCATTTCAGGCTGCGGTGATCGGCTCGACATCGTCACCCTCCGCTCACCGGAGGAATGATCGCCACCTCGCTTCCGGTCGCCACCTGCTGCGTGTCGGCGGCATATTTTCCCGCCACGGCCACGGCGCTGCGCTCAAGCAAGGGGATCAACTTCGGGTGGGCCACTCCCAGCACGCGTCGGAGGTCTTCCACGCTGCCCCCGCTCCAAGCCACAGTCACGCTGCGAGCGCCGGCCAGTTCGGCCATGCCGGCAAAGAGGGCGACGGTGAGAGTGCTGCTGGAAGGAACGGGCATGGCGACAGACTGACCTGTTGGGGTGGGGCATTCAGGCATGAGCGGCTGGTTTTCGGCTGGCCTGTTCCTGCAGGCGGGCTAGCTGCTGCCGGTGTTTTTCGTGCGTCTCCAGATCAAAGGGGCCAAACGTTTCGCTGCCATCCCCACTGTAGCGGGCGCCGCAGCGATAGCAGGTCAGGCAATCGGGCACGCAGAAGTAGAGCACCACGTCGATCAGGGCAGTGCCAAAGAGAATGGCGAATGTCATCAGCAGCTCTCGCCAAGCCCAGGTCACGCAGCTCGCCGCCAGTCCTGCCACCACGATCCCCACCCCCAGCCGCTGCGGAAAATCCTTGCGCAGAAAAAGCTCCGTGCTGGGGCAGACCAAACACCGCTGGAGCCGCGGCTCACCGTCGGGGCCGGCCACCAGAGCATCAGCCGGAATCGGCAGGCGGGCCCGGCAGGCGGAGCATTCAAGCGCCGTGGCCGATTCGACACCCCTCATCGCCACAGTGGCAGCGCAGGCAGGGCAGGCAAATGTGATGTGCATGAGTTGTGTTCCGGAGGACCAACGGGCCCGAACGATTCACCGAGCGGTCGCGGCCAGCAGTTGGGCCGCCAGTTCGCCCACGATCGCCGCGAGGCAGGCCACATACAGAATACCGGTGGCGCTTTGCGTATTGGGAATTTCCAGGGTTTTGCGGCTCATCCACAACAGCACCGGCAGGCCAACCAGCCCCGCCAGCCAGCGCAGGGACGCAAGCGCCATGGTGGTGGTTCCAACAGGCTGGCCCACAAGCCCCGGGCTGCCGGCGGTTGCGGCGGCCAGATTGGCAGCGGCAAGCATGGCCCCGGCCGCCGCCAGTTGGAGGGCCCAGGCCACCAGGGCCAGATCGATCATCCGGCGCAGCGCATCGACCCGCATCCCGGGGGCGTTGAGATACCAGTGGCCCAAGAGCATCGCATGCACGGTGAGGCCCACCACAGCCCCGGAGAGGAGGCGGCTGCCTGCGGCCACGGGCGTCGGCTCACCACTCCCCCACACCGCCGCTGCCAACAGAATCGCGCAGAGGGCACAGGCTCCACTGCCCCCCTTCTCCTTCCCTGCCAGCCAGAGGATGCCTCCGACCCAAGCCACCACCGCCGCCACGGCCGCCAGCAGCCAGACGCTCCCGGCCACACCTGCCGCCGCGCTTCCTGCCAGCACGCTCTCGCTGGATAGGCCGGCTGCCAGCAGACTGGCAAACGTGGCCAGCCCCATCACCACCAACAGGTTGACGCGAAAAAACCCCCCCGGCACCAAGGCTGCCGGCGTGAGGACCAGCGCCAGGGAGAGGCCCCAGCCAAACCGGCAAAGAAAATCGATCAGCAGTGTCACGCGCAGGCCTCTGCCTGTTTGGTGTTCGGCGTCATGGCGTCCGGCTCCCGAAAATGAGCGACATCACCTCAGCGCGGCTCGAAACATTGGAGCGAAAGAGCCCCTTCATCGCCGAAGTCACACAGACGCTGCCGGGCTTGCGCACGCCGCGGATCGTCATGCAGGTGTGCGCCGCTTCCACGACCACCGCCACCCCCTTGGCCCCGAGATCTTCCACCAGCAGATCGGCGATGGTTTCGGTCATCCGTTCCTGCACCTGCGGGCGGTGGGAAACCACCTCCACCAGCCGGGCGAGCTTGCTGAGGCCAACAACCCGCCCGTCGGGGATGTAGCCGATGTGGGCATGGCCCATGAAGGGAAGCAGGTGGTGTTCGCAGACGGAGTTGAACGCGATGTTGCGCACGAGCACCACTTCGTCATATTTTTCGGTGAACGCGGTGCGCAGATGGACGGCAGGGTCGGCCTTGAGCCCGCTGAACATCTCGGCATACATGCGGGCGACGCGGGCGGGGGTTTGCAGGAGCCCCTCGCGGTCGGGATCTTCGCCCACGGCGAGCAGAATTTCGCGGACGGCCCGTTCGATTCTGGCATGGTCGACAGGGGCTGTGCCGGCGGCGGAGTTTGCGGCCTCAAGATCGTCGCCGCAGCCTTCGGCCGCGCCGGTAAAGGCTCTGGCAGACTCTTGAGCGTGTGGTCTTGAGCCGGTGGAGCCGGAATGACTGCTGTTGTTCTTCATGCCCTCAGTTTAATCCCCCGCGGCCGCCGCACAGCGGGCCTACGGAAAACAGGCTGTATTCGCCGCTGTCGGTGAAAAAATCGTCCCGACATGATCGATGCACACGGGATTGCAAGTGCCCGCCGCCCGCCCGGACGGCGGGCACTTGCATTCGAGGCACACCTCGGCTGTGACTCCGAATGCCCCAAGCCTGCAGGGGCCATGGATGGCCCTGCGGGCGCGAAGCCAACCCGCCCGGACGGCGGGCCCCGGCAGGCTAGGCGAACCTTGGCTTCGCCTTCGCCTGCCCAAGCCTGCAGGGGCCATGGATGGCCCTGCGGGCGTAAATTTCAGTTCTGGCTAAAGAGCGGCGGGAACGGCCGGCCGGGGGTGCCTGGCGTCCGCCCTGACAATGCCTCCAGCAGCAGGTGCGTGCGGCGCACCACATCGCATTCCGCCAACAGCCGCAGCTTCCAGTTCATGTCGAGTTCGATCGTGTAGGAGACGATGTCGCTAAGCATGCCGAGGGAGATCTGATTGCCCAGCAACTGATCGAGCTGGTCGTAGGCATCGGGCATCTTCGGTATCGCCCGCTTGAAGGCGGCGAGCAGTTCCCGCTGGAGCCCCGCCGCGGCGCTGGCTGTGATGTCGCTGGGGGCGGCGTCCTCGAGGATCTCCGCCTCCACCACCCGGAACAGTTTCCCGGTTTCCTGGCTGGGGAGTTCGCGGCCCAGCCGCAGTCGGCGCACCCCCAGCAGAAGCACATTCGAGGTCCCCTGATCGGTGCGCTGGTGCGTTGCCACGCGACAGAGGCAGGCGGTGGGATGGAGGGCCGGACGTCCCTCGTAGTCTGATTCCCAGCCGGGGGCGAGCACGCCAAGGGCAATCAGCCGATCGGTCGCGAGCGATTCCTCAAGCAGTTGCCGGTAGCGGGGCTCAAAGATATGGAGGGCCTGCATGACGTGGGGAAACATCACCATATTCGGCAGCGGGAAAACCCGAGCCAAGCCGGAAAACTGTTCTGGAGAGAAGGCCAACGGTTCGTCTGACATCACTTCGATTCGGAGATGACTTTTTCCACGGGCAGTTTACGTTACGTCTGGAGGGGCTGGATCGAGGTGGATTTCAGGGAGCAGTTCCGGATTGAGTTCGATGGAGGGAAATTCTTCCGTGCTGGCAGCCACTTCGGCGAGGCAGGTGTCGAACGACCGGAGAAACCCCACCAGATCGAGCCCGAGGTGAACCGGGGCGTAGGGCTCCAGATAGCCGTGGACGCTTGTATGAAGTTTGCGGGCGCCGCGAATGTTTCCGTTGCCAAAATGATAGAGGGCGACGGCCGCCTGGATCAGTCCCTGATAGAATTTTCTCGAATCCCCCCGGTATTCGGTCCAGAGTTCCTCCCACACCTCGTGGCTTTCGTAGTAATCGCACTCATTGAATTTTTCGATGCCCTGCAGATAGAGCGGGTCGTAGAGGGGCGGCGGATCGCTCGCTGCCATGGTCGACTCCTGAGGACGGTCTGGACATTCCCATGAATCGTAGCACCCTTCGCCCCGCAGCGCCTCGTTCAGCGGCAGACCGTGCCCGGCAAGCGGCCACCGTGGCCGAGCGTCTGGCGGAAGCCCACCCCGAGGCCCGTTGCTCGCTCGATTTCGCCACCCCGTTTCAATTGCTTGTGGCAACGATTCTGTCGGCCCAGTGCACCGACAAACGGGTCAATGTCGTGACGGGAGCCCTGTTTCGCCGCTGGCCCACCCCGCAGGCCATGGCCGCAGCGGAGCAGCCCGAGATCGAGGAGATGATCCACAGCACCGGCTTCTTCCGCGCCAAGGCGAAGAATATCCTCGCCTGCTGCCAGGCTCTGGTCGACCGGCATGGGGGGGAGGTTCCAGAATCGCTCGAGGCTTTAGTGAAACTGCCGGGCGTGGGGCGCAAAACTGCCAATGTGGTGCTGGGCTGCGCGTTCCACACGGCGGTGGGAGTGGTGGTCGACACCCATGTGGGGCGGCTCTCCCGCCGGCTGGGCCTCACCCGCCATACCGACGCCGTGCGGGCCGAGCGTGATCTGATCGCCGCGGTGCCCCAGTCCCACTGGATCGGCTGGAGCCACAGGCTGATCGAGCATGGCCGCGGTGTTTGCTCCGCTCGTGTTCCGCGCTGCGGGGCCTGTCTTCTGGCCGATATCTGCCCGCGAATAGGCGTGCAGCCAGCCGCCGGCAAGAGCCGCCGCGGCCCCATGGGAACCGGCTGAAAAAAGCGTACAATTGGGCTCAGTCGCCCCGCTCTGTTCCGCCCTCGCTCCCACGAGACCCTTTCATGATCCTCTCCGGCCATGAGATCAGGCAGCAACTCGGGAGCAACATCATCATCGATCCCTTCGATGAGGCGAAGCTCAATCCCAACAGCTACAACCTCTCCCTGCACGACGAACTGCTCGTTTATCAGGAGGTGGTGCTCGACATGCGCAAGAGCAATCGGGTGGAGCGGGTGTGCATTCCCGAAGATGGCCTCGTGCTCACGCCCAACCAGCTCTATCTGGGCCGCACCGTCGAGCGCACCGAAACCCACAACTTCGTCCCGATGATTGAGGGGCGCAGCTCCATCGGTCGCCTTGGCCTCTTTGTGCATGTCACCGCCGGCTTCGGCGATGTCGGCTTCTGCGGCTACTGGACGCTGGAAATGTTCGCCGTTCAACCGGTGAAGATCTACCCGGGCGTGTCGATCTGCCAGATCTTCTTCCACCAGATTCTGGGCGACATCACTGAATATTCGAGTGAGAAATACCAGCACAACCGCGACATTCAGCCGAGCATGCTGTTTCGCGAACTCTCCTCTGACGGCGATCCACAGCTCCAACTGGAATTTGGTGCGGAGCGGTCTGGCGGCGAGCGGGCTGCCCCGCGGCGTGCAAAACCGGCAGCGAGGTGAGCAAACGTGCTGACAAAAATCCTGGCGTGGACGAGCCTCGCCCTGACGATCATCTTTGCAATCCTCACGCTGGCGGCCGTGTTCGCCGGCAGCCAACTGGGGGCCTTGGTGCCGACGCTCATTCTCTGGGGAGCGGTGCCGGTGGCGACCGTCGCGATTCTGCTGGCGGTCACGCTGCTTGTGCTCTCGGTGTGGCAGTCGTAGCCCGTGGGTAAGGCGGGCTTGTGCCGGCCTTCTCTTCCGGCGACAGTTTTGTGTGGGCTCTGGCCCCGCAGCCTCAAGTGGCTCGGTCTGGTGTCGTGAAATCCCTGTCGTCTTGAAAGGTTTGTTGCGTGCTTCGAAGTCACACCTGCGGTGAATTGCGTGCGGAAAATCTCGGCGCTCATGTGGCGCTCTGTGGCTGGGTTGACAGGGTTCGCGACCATAAGGGAGTGATCTTCATCGACCTCCGCGACCGCTGGGGCCGCACGCAGGTGGTGGTGGGCCCGGAAAACTCAGCTGAGCTGCTCGCGCTGGCGAAAACCGTCCGGCCCGAATGGGTGATCCTCGTGCGGGGCACGGTGGGGGCCCGCCCTGACGGCACCACCAACCCCAAACTCGCCACCGGGGCGATTGAGGTTTCCTGCCAGCACCTCGAGGTGCTCAACGAGGCCGAGACGCCGGTTTTCCAGCCGGGCGCCACCGATCTGCCGGGCGAGGAGGTGCGACTGGAGAATCGCTGGCTCGACCTGCGCCGACCGGCCATGCAGGAAAACCTGTTCCTGCGGCACCGGATCGTGAAGATCATGCGCGATTATTTTGACGACCTTGAGTTCATCGATGTGGAAACGCCGATGCTCGGCCGCAGCACGCCAGAGGGCGCCCGCGACTACCTCGTGCCCAGCCGGCTTGATCACGGCGCGTTCTTTGCCCTGCCGCAGTCGCCTCAGCTCTACAAGCAGCTGTTAATGATGGCAGGATTTGACCGCTACGTGCAGGTGGCCAAGTGCTTCCGGGACGAGGATCTGCGGGCCGATCGGCAGCCCGAATTCACGCAGCTCGACGTCGAGATGTCGTTTGTCGAATCGGCCGATGTGATGGGAGTGATCGAGGGGCTCGTGCAGCGGACCGCGCGCGAGATCCTCGGGCTCGAGGTGCCTGTGCCACTGCCGCGGCTCACCTGGGATGAATGCATGGAGCGGTTTGGACACGATGCCCCCGATCTGCGCTACGGCCTGGAGATCGTCGATCTCACTCCGGAAGCCTCTGGCAGCGAGTTTCGGGTCTTCAAGGCAGCCGCCGAATCGGGCGGGCGGGTGCGCGGCATCCGCGTGCCGGGTGGGGCGACCCGCTTCTCCCGCAAGGAGCTCGACGAGCTGACTGCCCTGGCGGTGGAGGCAGGGGCCAAGGGTCTGGTATGGCTGAAGGTGGAGGCGGGGGGCGAATTCTCCGGGCCAGTCGCCAAGAATCTGGTGGGAGAGGTGGGAGCGGCGCTGCGGGCGAAGCTGGCTGCAGAGCCTGGGGATCTGGTGCTGATCGTCGCCGATTCGTTCGACGTTTCCTGCAAGGCGCTCCACACGCTCCGCAAGCGGCTGGGAGCGACGCTTGGGCTCTACGATCCCAACAGCATGCATTTTTCCTGGGTGGTCGATTTCCCGATGTTTGCCCATGATGCCGAAAGCGGCGGCTGGGCCTCGATGCACCATCCCTTCACCGCCCCCCGGGCCGCCGATCTGCAGGCCCTCGAGAGCGATCCGGCCCGCTGCCGGGCACAGGCCTACGATCTGGTCATCAACGGCTCGGAGGCGGGCGGCGGCACGATCCGCATCCACGACTCGGCGACGCAGGAGAAGGTGTTCAAGCTGCTGGGCATTTCGGCGGAGATGGCCCGGGAGCGGTTTGGCTTCCTGCTCGACGCCCTGCGCAGCGGGGCGCCCCCGCACGGCGGCATCGCGTTGGGGATCGATCGCTGGGTGATGCTGCTGGGGAAGCTCGATTCGATCCGCGACGTGATCGCCTTCCCGAAAACGCAAAAGGCGAGTGATCTGATGACCGGCGCCCCCTCGCCGGTGGAAGCAAAGCAGTTGGTGGAACTGGGAATTCGCACGGTGGTGCCGCCGCCGAAAGCGTGAGGGCTATCTGGCCATGGCGTTGTGGTGGCAGCCGGGTAGAATCGGATTCTTAGACCTGCTCCCGCGACCTCGCCAGAACCATTCAGGCCGAGCGCGGGACGGCAGATCGTGCAAATAGCTCAATTGGTTAGAGCACCTCGCTTACACCGAGGGGGTTGGGGGTTCGAGTCCCTCTTTGCCCAGTGAATGTGTGTATGCCCCGCTCGATGCGGAGGTGGTCGATCCAGAAAACCCTCGGGGTTTTCCTGCGGTCGATTCAGGGAAAAGTGCCGCGCAGGCGGAGGCTCAAGTGCATCCGCGGTGCGGCGGTAGTGGCCTCTAGCAGGCTCACCGATTCCGCTTGCCCAAGGCTGCTTCCAGCTTCTCCAGGATCGCCCTGTCCTGGGGATCAAGCTTGGCGGGATCGAGTCCCAGCTTGGCTGCCTTTTCGAAGGCGATGCGGGCATTCGGACTGTTTTTAGAAACCAGATACGCAACCGCCAGATGGAGTTGCTTTTGCGCTGTCGGCAGCACGAGCGTTTCTTTTAAATCCGCGATTGCCTTCTGCGGCTCTCCCGCCGCCAGCCAGACCAGCGCCCGCGTGTCGAGCAGTTCCGGATTCGGCCCCAGCTCCACGATGGCAGAGTCGATCAGTCTTTTTGCCTCATCCACGTCGCTGGGGCTGGGATTGGCCAGCAGATTGTAAGCGAGGTTATTGGAGATCAGCGCCGCCTGCATGGGGGGCAACCGATCCCCCTCCAGCAACGAACGGTAGATCCGCATGGCATCCTCGCGCTGCTCCAGTAATTCCTTGGCACCCGCCTCAGTCATCAGCAGCACAGCTGAGCCCGGATCCTCCTGCCGCGCCCGGTCGATCAAGGCTTCCAGCGCGGCTACCAACTCGGGATTGGCAGGCCTGCCTTCCCCCTGCACAAGCTGGAGGGCAATCTGAATGATCTGAGCAGGAGGCAGTTTTCCCCACCCTTCACCAAGACGCGTCAGGGCCTCATCGACCCGCTTCTGCCGCGCCAGAAATTTCGCCCGCTCCACCATCCCCTTCGGCGACTGCTCGGCATATCGGTCGAACACCTGCTCGGCAGCCTTCTCAAACGTGAGTTCCTCCATCAGCGCCGCGGTGGCAGCCAACTGTTCGTCGCGTTGGGGCGGGCCATCGGCTGTCGGCATCAACCGCCGAGCCACCGCCACGGCGGCTGCCCTATCGCCGGCGGCCAGCGCCACCCGGGCCTCAATGGCCAGCGTGGCCGGCGAATCGGGATCGGTCGCCTGCAGCTTTTCCAAGGCGGTTTTTGCACTGGCGATTTCGCCGTGGGCGAGAAGTCGCTCGGTGACAAATGCCTGCAATTGCACCGCCGCATTCGGCGCACCGGCCAGATCGATCAGCTCAGTGCGCGCCTCCTGCCAACGATCGAGTTTCTCGAGTATCTGAGACAGCAACAGGCGCAGATTGCCGGGGAGCGGTCCCTGGATTCGCATTGTGTCGGCCAGATCGAGAGCTGCCAGCCAAGAGGCTGGCTCAGGCCGGGCGGCGAGCAATGCCACCTCGAGCCCCTGATTCTGCCTCTGGATATCCTCACCGTCGCCGGCGGCCGGCTTGAGCAGCGCCCGAGCCTTCCACATCTCCTTGTAGCTGCCACTTTCTGCCGCCAGCCCAGCCAAGGTTCGCCGAGCCCAGGTCTTCTGCGGCGTCGAGGCTGCCCCACCCTGGCCGATCATGCGTTCCAGCTCCTCCTGAGCAAGCTTCGACTGTCCCCGGCGGATCAGGAATTCCGCCCGCTGCCTCGCCACCGCCGGATCGTCAGGCGCCGCTGCCACGGCTGCCGCATAGTTTTCCGCCGCCATACCGACTTCGCCGAGCATTTCGCGGATCTGCGCCGAGACCAATTCCCGCTGCGGACTCGAAAGCACCTCGCGGGCCCGCGAGGCGGTCTGCCCGGCCCCCTCACGATTCCCCGCCTGCACCTGTGCCGAGGCCACCGCCAGCCATGCCACCGGCTGATCAGGGGAGAGCTCCAACACCCGGGCAAAGAGCCCCTCGGCCTGCTTCCCCTGGCCGGCCCGAGCGGAGAGCTGCGCCAGCCAAACCAACTCGCCCACATTCTTCGACTCAGGCGACACGATCTTCTGCGCCAGCGCCAGCGCCTCGGCGAATTTACCTTCACTGGCCGCCCGATCGGCGAAAAGTCGCTCCATGCCCGAGATATCCGACGCACTGAGCATGTCAACCGTGCGGGCCGCCTCATCCAGCCGCCCGGCCGCATAGAGCAGATTCGCCAACTGTTTGATAACCGCTGGATTCCGCGTGCCGGCCGTGACAACCTTCTGCAGCCGTTCGATGGCGGCGGTGGGTTTGCCACGCAGGCGCTCGATATCGGCGAAGAGCTGTTGTGTCTGGAGCCAATCGGGGCGGTCGTTCTCCGCGTCGACAAGCATGTCGTAGGCCTTATCGAGCTTGCCGCTCTCCTCCGCAGAGAGCTTCGGCCCTTCGGTCCGTGCCTGCTGGGCGACCGCCACCTGCAGGAGCAGGAGTGCCGCTTGGGCCGTTTTGGCCTGCGCGCTGTCGGAGCCCGACGACTGGCCGATCTCCGCGGCATAGCGCGTGGCCTTGTCGAGATCCTGCTGCTCGCGCGCCATCCCAAACAGGGCCAGCAGGATCCGCAAATCGCCCGGATTCGCCTCAAGCATCTGCTTCCATAGCCGCTCTGTCTCGGCCTGGCGTCCGCCGGCAGCATGAATCGATGCCAGCACAGCCAGCACTTCCTGCGCCCGAGGTGGCGGAAGAGCGAGCGCATCCTTCTCGAGTCGGGCCAGTTGCTGCGTCGTATCTTCTTTGGTTTGTTTCTCAATAAGACGGGCTTCCAACAACATCCGCTCGAGGCGGGTCTCATCACTCGCTGGGAACGCAGCGAGCGCCTCGGATGCCCTGTCGACCTGATTGGCTTCCAAAAGCATGCCCACGAAGCTGGCAGCGAGCCGCTGATTGCCTGGGGTCTTCCGCAGGGCCGCTTCCATCGCCTCGATGGCGGAAGTCACCTCCCCTTTCTGAAAACGAACCTTGGCCTCCAGAATCGCCTTGTCGTCATCCGCAATTGCGTCCATGCGGAGGAGAAGACCAAGCAGCGCATCGACGCTCGACCAGTCGCGGTCGAGCTTTTTGCGATTGAGCTGCTTACCCGCCCGGAGCTGCAGCAGAGGCCCCCACACCTGCGGCATCGTGGCAAGTGATTCCTGAGGAACCGAAGCCACGATGGCTTCGTATTCTGCCAGAGCCTCGTCGGTCCGCCCGGAGGCCGCCAGAGAGGCGGCAATTCGCGCCTTTCCTATGAACGACTCCGTATCCTCCGCCTCCACCCGCCTGTCCACCTCGAGCTGCTCGTCAAACTGCCCCAGATTCTTGAGGCACTCCGCCAACATCAGGTCAACCTGCCGGAGCAGATCGTTGGAATCTGCCAAGTTGTCGCGCATGCTCTCCAGCTTCTGCTTCGCCTCCAGCCACCGGCCTTTGGCCATCAGGAGCCGAACGTCAAAGAGCATGACCGGTGGGCTTTTCGCACCGGCAAGTTCCCGCAACTGATCGATCTTCTTTCCGGCATCATCGAGCCGGTTGGTCTGGATCAGAACATCGCAGAGCATCACGAGGAGTTGCTCCGGGTTGGCCGACTTCTCCACACCCCCTTCCAGCACCTTCACTGCCTCGTCGGTGTTCTCCTGCTTGAGCGCCAGCAGGGCTCTGGCGCGAAGCACCCGCTCTGGGAACCGCCCCTTTGCATCTTGGATGATCGTGGCGGCTCGCTCGTAGTTTTTTTCGCTCAGGGCGATCTGGAATGAAGTGAAGAGCACATCCGCATTGTTGGGGAGCATTTCTGCGGCCTTGGCCACATACTGCTCGGCCGCTTCCGTATCCCCATGACCAAGGCTCCACTGCGCCGCAGCCAGTCGGGCCTTGCCATCCTCCGGGAGCGTCTTGATCCACTGTTTCATCACGCGATCGGCCGCAGCTGGATCCTTGAGCCGCTGCTCCAGGAGCGCCGCCAACAGTTCGTAGGCCTCGCCGCATTCAGGCAGCGTTTTCCATTCGGAATCAAACTCCCGCTTCTCCAGATTGAAGCCCACGAGATCGCTGGCAAAGGCGGCCGATTCCTCAAAATTCCCCAGCCGAGCGTGAGCCTTGGCAGCCATCAAATCCAGGTGGGCTGCTTCCTGATTCGTGGAGAGATCAATCCTCTTTTCCTCCACTCGGCCCGGGATCATTTCGGCCAGAGTCTTCGGCGTTTCGCTCGCATGCGCCGCCAGCGGGTTTTCGGCGGCGGTGAGATTTTTCCGCAGCATCTGCACATGGTCGAGGGCATCCTCAAACCGACCATTTTTCAGGAGAAACTCCGCCAGCTTCAACCGCCTGACAGCGTCACCGGGATTGCTGTTCACCGCCTTCTCCATCCCCGCGGCCGCCCGTTTCCGAACACGGCCGCTGGCGGTCGGGGCCCCGGCCTCCGCCAGGAGAAGGTCGCCCCATTCCGCGGTCGCTTCCCGATCCTGAGGATGAAAGGCCAGATAGCGCTCGTAGAATCCAATGGCCTCGGCTGCCTTGCCTTCCGCCACGCGTTCCCGCGCCAGTCGGGCAAGACCGTCGATGTTCCTCCGCACCTGAATCCGGTGAATCACGAACACGCCAACTGTGGCGATCACCAGCAAACCAGCGATGATCGCCAGAAACTGGATGTTGATTCGCTTTTTCATGAGCCACTTTCTGCACCAGGGCGAATGTGCGTTGTCGATCTGAAGATCGCTGGAGGCGCGAGTTCTTCTCGCTGGAACTCAACCTGGCTGCGGGACACGCCCTTGATCCACAGCCCGACGAGCCTTCATTCTAACTCTCCGTGGTGAAAGTCATCCCTGCCCCTCGGGATCGAAGACAGCCCACTGGGGCGACCATAGGAACGCCCCCCGCCGAGGGGCCGGCTGGCGGTATCTCGCTCCCCCTCCACCGCATCCGGCCCGATTTGCCTGTGCAACCCATTCTCGTGGCATAATCATGCCCCCCGGCACCGCCCCTCTGGGTGGCTGGTTTTCTTCCTGCAGGAATTTTTACCCCATGCGCACGATCCCGGCTGTTTGGTTCTTCCCGCTCCTCATCGCAGCTGTCCGTAGAAAAAGTCGTCCCGGCACTTTTTCCACTCGGTCGACCGGTGGAAACGTCGAGGGTTTCCCCGGTCGACGGGCATCGCATCCAGCGATGCTGAACCTGATCGGCAGCCTGCTAGCACTGGCCACGCTGTCGGCATCGGCTGCAGAGCCCATGCCGATCGATCGCCTTGAGATCGCCCTCGACAGGCCCACGCTCCAACTCGTGCGCGATCCCCATGGGGCCGCGCGAATCACCCTCACTGCCGTCAGCTCCTCTGGGCAACGGCTGCCGATCGATCCGGCGGCCGCCGCAATCACCGCCACCACCACCGAGGCCAGCGGCGGCGTGGAGGTTGTCACCATTGAAAACGGACAGATTCTGCCCCGCGCAGGGGGCGTCGCCCGCATTCAGGCGACCTTGGAACGGGATGGCAAGCAGCATTCCGCCAGCACGAGTGTGGTGGTCGCCCCCTTCTACCGCGATTACCACCAGTGTCTGGTGACAAAGCTCTTTCTGGGAATGGAAGGGGAACCGGTGGAGCGACTGGCAAAAGAGCCGCTCTTCCAGAAGCCGCATGATGTGCTCTGCACGTTTGAGGAGGCGCTGGAGGTGATCCGCAAAACCGACAACCTCACCCGCGGCATCCCCAAGATCGTCTACCTCGTCGGCTGGCAGAAAGGGGGCCATGACCATGGCTACCCCGCCTGGGACGAGGTCAACCCGCGGCTGAAACTGCCCCATGACGCCACAGCGCTCGAAAGCCTGCGCTGGCTCATCCGCGAGGCAAGGCGTTACAACACCACCGTCAGCCTCCATATCAATATGGTCGATGCCTATCGCCATAGCCCGCTGTGGGATGAGTATGTCAAGCAGGATCTGCTGGCCAAGGATGAGGAGGGCAAGCTGCTCGTGCCCGGCATCCAGATCGTGGGCGACGACATGTACAACGTCGTCTATCCCCGCGAATGGGAGGCGGGGCTGGCACAGCGCCGGATCGACCGGCTGATCGAGATGGTGCCCGAACTGAAGGATGGCCACACGATCCACATCGATGTCTTCATCGCCCAGCGCGATAATGGCAAACCGGTCAGCCCCTGGCACGCCCTTCCCGAGCATGGCGGGCTGACGCCTGAGAAATATGTGGAGACGCAGCGGAAGATTTTTCAGTATTGGCGCGACCGGGGCTTCGATGTGACCGGCGAGGGGATCTTCTGGGCCCATCCGCCGGGCGAAGGCTTCACCGGACTGCAGGCGATGTCATGGTGGTATCCGGGCGACCGCGGTTATCAGATGAGAATCCCTGAGCGGCTGATGGCCCGCGGCCGCACCGACCGGGATAACGATGGCGATTTCCGGTTTGGCTCGAGCATGCACGCAGAGGAGATCTGGCAGCGTGACAAGGAAACGATGCCCGGCTTCCTGGCGATGTTCTGCCGCACCACGCTTCCCTGGTATTTCCTCAGCCGCCACGACCGCCTGTCGTTCAAAAACGATGTGCTGACCTACGGCGATGGCGTCGTGGCCCGCACGGAGGAGGGGGTTCGCACGATCCGTCAGGGGGATTTTGTGCTCCGGGCCGACGACGATCTGTTCGTGCCGGCGCTGTGGAATCCGCGGGAGGTCATCGCCTGGTCAAACAGAGGAACTCCTGGCAAGGCCTGGCGACTGCCAGCCGACTGGCAGGATGTGAAGGCAGTTGATCTCTACGCAATCACAACCGCCGGCTGCACGCTCCGCCAGGCGAATCTGCCCGTGGCTGACGGCAAGGTTTCACTGGCGATGGAACAGGAGGAGGCTCTCTCGATCGTCCCGGCTGGCATCCGGCCTGCTGGCACGGTCCACGTTCCCGGCGCCGCCGATGCAGCGGTGCCCCAGCGGCCCAATGACGAATGGTGCTTGCGACATGGGGAACGCGTGGCCGAAGTGCGTGGGCTGGCGGGAGGACCGGAGATTCTGTTCCTTGGCGATTCGATCACTTCCGGCTGGCGCGATATCGGCCGGGAGGTGTGGGAGCAGGAGTTTGTGCCCCGCCGGGCCGCCTCGATCGGCATCGCCGGCAGCCAGACGCAGCACATCCTCTGGCAGCTCGACCATGGTGCCGTGGACGGGCTCCGCCCCCGACTGGTGGTGTTGATGATTGGCGTCAACAATATCGTCGCCTCCCCTCATCACTCCGCCGCCGACATCGCCCGCGGCATCGAGACAATTGTCGCTCGGCTGCGGGAGAAATTGCCGGAGTCGGAGATCCTTCTGCTCGGCACGTTTCCCAAGGATCATTCCTCCGCCAGCCCCGATCGACTGAAAATCGGTGAGGTGAACAGGCTGATCGCCAACCTCGCCGACGGCGGACAGGTGCGTTTTGCCGATGTTGGCCTGCGCTTGCTCAGGCCTGACGGCACGCTGCCGGCCGAGATCTCCCCCGATGGCGTGCATCTGAGTCCGGCGGGCTACCGGCTCTGGGCCGATTGTCTGAAAGATCTCGTGGCCGCGGCCGCCGTGCCGCTGCCTGAGCGATTTGGGCTGCGGTCCCTGCCTGGCCACTCCGGCTGCGCCTTCACGATGTACGGCGTGCCGGGAGAGCTTGCCGCCCTGGAACAGCTGATCGCGGTGATGCGGAAAGAGAAGCTGGGCAACGGCTTCGACCCGGGGCCGGGGCCCGCCCCCCACGCCAAGCCGCTGTTTGACATGCTCGCCACGACCGGCTGGCCGGTTGTGAGCACCTGTTGCGCCGACATGCAGATCGATGGTGGCCGCTGCGTGCTCGGCGCGGCGGAGGCGTCCGCTTGGGAAGCGATGGACCGCGAGGGAAGATTCACCGCCGTGCAGCTGGGGGAGTGGGGCTACTACTTCCATCGGCTGTCGCACAACGAGAAGTGGTGGCGGGATGTGTATGGCGCGGAGTTCGACGCCTTCAAACATCTGATGAAGCCGGCGGGCTTCAGCGGCTACGACCAGATGCCCAGCGGCAAGCGGGAGTGCTACGAGGCGGTGGAGCGGTATTTCAAACACCGCTGCCGCGATCTTCTCGACCGCGTGATCAGCGTCAACGGGCATTCCCATTACGAGGCCTATGCAGGCGAGTGGGGGGCTCGGTGCATCGGACTGGAGCTGGGCGAGAACATCGCCTTCACGCAGTCGAAACTGGCGTTCGCGCGAGGCGCCTCCCGACAGTGGCAGAAGCCCTGGTCCGTGCAGGTGAGCCCATGGTTTGCCGGTGCCTGCACCACCAGCGGCCCGCTGCGCAGCGAAGGGGGAATGGCCCGAGGCCTCGACGCCGGCCACAGCTTGAGCTTCTACGAGCGGCTCTGGCTGCACTCGTGGTTTGCCGGTGCCGCGATGGTGACTCCCGAAAACAGCATCAGCATCTTTTTCGAGCAGGCCGCTGCTCCCTGGACGCTCACCTCCCACGGCCGCAAGGCAGCGGAGGTGTATCAGTTCATGCAGGAGCACCAGAGGGGCGTTCCCTTCACGCCTGTGGCGATTCTGCTCGACCATCTGGCCGGCTACAACGGCTACATGGACAAGCCCTGGGGCATTCTGGAGCCCACTCCCGGCGACCGCCAGCTGCGCGATCTCTTCGACTCCCAGCTCTTTCCCGGCGCTGACCACATCCATGCCCCGCCCAATCGCGACAATCCCGAGGCGGCTTATCTGCGCCCCACTCCCTACGGCGAAATGTTTGATGTGCAACTGACCGGCGCCAGTGCGGAAATGCTGGCCAGCTATCAGGTGTTGCTCCTCGCGGGCGACATCGAGTTTGACGACGCCACGCTCGCCAAGCTCCGCCACTCGGTCGAGCAGGGCTGCACGCTGCTGGTCTCACCAGCCCACCGAGAGGCGCTCGGGGCACGGTTTGTCGAGTTGACCAGCCTCTCGGGGGGCGGGCGGGTGGAGGTGCTCGATCCCTGGACAAACCCCGCCACGGGCCGGCCGGCGGCGATCGCCACCCCCAGACTGGAAAAACTCTCCGGGGATCTCCTGCCGGTGGAGGTGACGGGGGATGCCATTCAATATCAGGTCAACCGTACGGCCAGCGGCTGGGTGATCGAACTGATCAACAATGCTGGCATTGCCAAAAAACCGAATGAACCAGTGACAGTTGATCCGGCTGCGGTAGCCCATATCACACTCAAGCCCCGGGGCGGCTTCCGCGAAGCGCGGGAGTGGCGCTCGAACCGCACGTTTCCCTCCGCCCCTTCCTTGGCCATCGACATCGCCCCCGGCCAGAGCGCTTTCGTCGAGTGGCGATAACACAGGGGTGATGGGGGGCCGCCGGGCCTTTCGCCGCCAGCTACTGCGGCAGTTCGCAGTGGGCGCCGAAGTAGCCGGTGCTGGAGATGATCTTCGCCACTGCCGGATCGACCAGATCCTTCCAGGAGGGATCGCCGGAACAGATCCGCGAACGCACCTCTTCGCTGGAATAGGTGCGCAGCGACGACTCCTCATAGGGCAACGAACGCACCAGACCATTGGCCAGGAGATGGCGCAGCAAATGCGTCAGATGGGGCGCCACATTGAGCGTGTCGGCCGTCACAATCCGGCCGTCGATCATGTCGCGGGTGGGATGGACATACAGCCGCACCGAATGGGCGAACAGCCGACCAAACGCCTCCAGAATCCCGCCGCCCAGATCGCGGTAGTGTGATTCGTTAAAGAGTTCCCGCAGCAGCGGCACCCCCAGCACGATGCCAGTTTTATCGACATTCCGCTTGGCGAGATAGTCGGCCAGCCGATGGAACGGCCCCAGATCGCTCACCAGCACCATTTTGCCCACGGCCGACAGCAGATCGACGCGAGTGAGGAAGTCGGCGTCCTCCACCTGCCCACGGTCGCGGAGATTGTTCATCGTGATCTCCATGATCTCGACGATTCCCCCGCGCTGTGGCGCAGGCGCCGCTCCGGGCGGCGGCGCGGTCGTCTCTGGCGTGGCTGTGTCCTGGGCAAACTGGGCGGCAGCCTGCGCGAGCATGTCAAGGTTGAGCCGGGTGACCGGGGCGAATCGTCCCCGTTCCACCAGCACCCGCTTCTTGCGAATCGCGTCGGCCGCGAGAAGCGGCTTGCCATCGACATCAAAGAGCACCGCTGGGGTCGTGCCAATCCGCACCAGATGGAGGGCCATCAGCCGGTTGTCAACGCCGGCAAACACCGGCCCGCTCATCTGCACCCAGTCGATCTCCAGCCGGTCGCGCCCCACATCCTGCATGAGCGCTTCGAGCAACTGTTTGGGATTTTTCGCTTGATTAAAACAGGCATGGATCAGGTTCACTCCCAGACGGCCCAGGGCATCCTGCTGGCGCGAGTTCCCGGGATCGAGCATCCGCACGTGCACCAGCACATCATTGGGCTCGCTGCGCGGGGCGTGCTGAAAGCGCATACCAACCCAGGCGTGGCATTCGTTGTTGCCGGCATGGGACATGGCCGCAGCTGTGTCGGCAAAGGCGAAAAACCGCATCGACGGGCCACGCGACTCATCGAGCCTCTCCCGCAACAGCGTGAACTCGTGGTTGAGCATCTCCTCGAGCCGCTCGCGGGAAACATACCGGGTGGCCTTGCCGTAGATCGCATCGCTCACCTTCATGTCGTAGGCCGACATCGACTTGGCAACCGTGCCAGCCGCTCCCCCCACCGAGAAAAACCAGCGTGCCACCTCCTGGCCGGCACCGATCTCGGCGAACGTGCCGTACACGCCGCTCTCGAGATTGATCGACAGGGCCCGCTGGGCTACTGGATCGACGGCCTGATTCATGCCGGAAACTCCTTGGGTGTGGGGCACCTGCTGGGCGACAGATCGGCCAGAAGGCGACAGGCGGGGCCTCAGTCTACCGCCTTGAGTCATATGCAGCGACCAGGAGCGACTCCGCCGGCTCCCGTCGCCCACTGTGGAATTCCCTGTCAACGTCGTAGATTGGGAGAGAGAGGCAGCTGCCAGCGTGCACCGCGAGGGGGCTGTCTGTCACGCAAGGTGTTGGCCATGGCCGTCCGAGATCCCAATCCCCCTGTCGCTCAAAGCATTCCCACCCCGCGCCCCGCTGAGGTGAGCACCCTGTTTGAATCATTCGACAGCTGGGCACAGCTGCTCAAGGCGGCTCCGCCAGCCGAACCAGAGGTCGGTGACACCCCGCCAACCGCAGCCGACACCAGTGCCGAAGCCCCGATCTTTCATCCGCTCCAGAGGCGAGCGATGGGGCTTTTGCATATTGTGGATGACGGCCGCGAGACGGGCGAAACAATCCGCATCCGCGATGACTGGGTGGTGATCGGACGCAGCGAGGGGAAGGTTGTAATCCCACACGACACTGCGATGTCGGCCCGCCATGCGCGAATCGATCGGCTTCCAGACGGCTCCTGGCAGCTCAGCGACGAGGGGAGCGCCGCGGGGACGCTCGTGCGGGCCGCCGCCGCCCGGCTGCGCCACGGCTCCATTGTGCAACTCGGCGCCACCCGACTGCTGTTTGAAGTGCAGGCCACAGGCTCTGCCTGTCTGGTGGAGGTGCGCTCGAATCATCTGGGCCGTCGCCACGAGTGTGTGGGGGCCACGACCATCGGTCGCGCCGGCGGAGCGGCAGCGATCGCCCTCGACGATCCCTTCATCAGCCCCCTCCATGCCGAGGTGCATCTGACACCCCGTGGCTGGAAGATGATCAACCGCGGGCTCAATGGGCTGTGGGTGAAACTGGAGGCGCCGGTGAAAATGGCGGGGCCGTCGCAATTCCTCTGCGGCGAACAGCGGTTTGTCTTTGAACCGCTGTTGGGATAGCTCGCTGGAGATCACAGTCGCCATTCACTCGATGCGGCAGCGGCAGACCAGAAAACCTTCGGCGTGAAGGGGGCCGCCACCCCGATTCATTCCACCAGCCACTCGGGGAGCCTGCGCACCTTCCCCTCGGTATCAACGCACACCACCACGGTGGCGCCGGTAGCAATGATGACCCCGTCGCGAATCACTTCGTAGCCATGCTTGATGCTCGCCCCCCCCATCTGCTCCATCCAGGTGCGCAGCGTGAGCAGATCGTCGTATTCGGCCGGGGCCCGGTAGCGGCAGTTGGCCTCGGAAACCACCATCATCAGGCCGGCATCCTCAAACTGCCGGTAGGTCGCCCCGCGGGCCCGCAGCATCTCGGTGCGTCCCATCTCAAAATAGGTGAAATAATTGGCATGGTGCAGCCGCCGCTGCCCGTCTGTTTCCTGATACCGAACCCGAATTTCGATCTCATGGGATGCTGCAGACACAGGTTTTTCGCCTCCTCGGGGGATGCTCGGGCCGGCGGGGAATGCTCCCGCGCCCGTCGCAGGTTCGTTGACCGACTGCCTGCGGAGACTCTATTCTCTTTCAGCGTATCTTTTCCAGCGCAGAAACAAGCGCTGTGCTGATTCCTTCCTTCCGACGGAGCAGGCGAACGTGAGCATTGGCGACTCGAGTGACGGTGCGGGGGTCGGCTTCGCCACTGCCCGCGGACGCAACTGGCCAACGCTGCGACAGTTCACGGTCTTTCTGGAAAACCGGGTCGGCCAACTGCTCGAAGTGGTCCGCCGGTTCGATGGGTCGAGAGTAAGGATCGTGGCGCTGTCGATCAACGATTCGGGCGAGTGCGCATTTGTGCGGTTTCTCGTCAGCCATCCGGATCAGGGTCGGGAGATCCTCGAGCGGGCTGGCCTGGCGATCATCGAAAGCGATCTGATCGGCGTGGAACTGTCTGACTGTCCACAGCCGCTCCTGCGCGTCTGCACAGCGCTGTTGCAGGCCGAGGTAAACATCATCCAGGCCTATCCAATCCTCGTGCGGCCCCGCGGCAGGCCGGCAGTGGCGCTCATGGTCGACAACACCGACATGGGGCTGGAGACCCTCGGCAGCAAGGGTTTCACCATGATCACCGAAGGTGATCTCGACGAGGATTAGAACGTTCCCTCTCACTCAAACATCCCGTCGGGCAGTCCCTGCACCTGCCGCACCACGATCTTCTGAATGGTGTCCCAGGCCACCGCGGTGAGCGTGACCGAGCCGTCGACTGCCTGGCTGGCAAACACCCCATGGGTGCCCCGCGACCAGTTCGTTTCAAACCACTCTGGCAGAATCACGCTCCCCCCGGTGAGGTGCAGTTCGACGATGCCGCCATGCTCGCGTTCGACCCACAATCGGGCCACCAGCATGGCTGTGGGGTTTTCCTGGCCAGGCTCAAATGGGGGGAGTGGGTAGTCCTGGGCTGCGTAGGCTGCTGGAGGTGGTTCGAGCGGCTGATCCGGTTCCGGCTGAGGGCCCGCGGGTTCCGCTTCCGGTCTCCCTGCGGGCATGAATGCATTCGTGGTCAGTGGCTGCCCGTCAGGGGGGGGCGTGGCGGGCTGCGAGGTGAGGGGAATCGTGACATCCACGCCACACTTCGAGCAGGCGCCACGTTTCCCGGCCAGCGTCCGCGGCACGAGAATGCGATGGCCGCTGGGGCAGTAGAACGAGATTCCATCGCTCCCGCTCGCGGCGCTGCGGGGGGTGGGTTGGTCAACCATGGCAGGACTCCCAGCAGGACTCCCAGACAAGCCGAGACGGCGGGGAGAAACAACCCTCGTTTCCGGCAGTGGACTTGAAGTGTAGCAGGCCGCGCAGCGAACCGGCACGGCGAAAAGGGAGCCTGTGCTTGACGGCCGTGCCACCGCCTCTGACACTGCCCACGTGGCCCGCGAGGTCGCGCTGCGACTTCCGCCTCCCGCTGGTGGATTGGCAGCGCTTCCAGTGGCAATCCCAGTGAGTGGCCCCATGCCGATTCAGGTTCTCTGTTCCGCCTGCAAGGCGACGTTCCGAGTCAGCGACCAGTTTGCTGGGCGAACCGGCCCCTGCCCGAAGTGCAAGGCGCCGATCACGATCCCGGCCGCGCCGATCAAGTCGGTCACGATCCACGAGCCAGAAGCGCCTGTCACCACCTCCCTCGGCACCGGGCGGGCACCGGAAGCGCCTCTAAAGCGGATCGATGTGGTGGTCTCGCCTCTGGAATGGTTTGGCATGGGAGCGGGCGCCGTGGCGCTGCTTGTGGCGGCGGTGTTGGCCCGCTTCGCTTGTGGCCCCGGCCAACTGCCGGTATGGCTGCTCGGCGTGGGGGCGCTGGCCGTGGCCTGGCCCTGCGCGGGACTCGGCTACGCCGCGATGCGGGACAAGGAACTGGAGCCTTACAGCGGCAGCAACCTCTGGCTGCGGACGCTTGGCTGTGGCGCCGTCTATGCGCTGCTGTGGGCGGTCCACGGCATGATTCCCCCCGATCTCACCGCCGAGATGTGGCAGTGGCTCTTCATCGGCCCCATCTTCTTTTTCGTCGGGGCGCTGGCGAGCCTGGTGAGTTTTGATTTCGACTGGGGCACTGGCGCCATGCACTATGGCTTCTATGTTATGGTGACCGCACTGCTGCGCTGGCTGGCCGGCTATCCGCCGGTGTGATGCACAAACTGTCGGTCGAAAAAGCCAGGCGTCGGCATGTCGTACCACAATCTTCCAGAACTGCTCGCCCTCGACTCCGCTGTGCAGGGGGTGCGCATCCCCCCAGATGTGACGGTGCCGCTCACGCCGCGCGTGCGGGCGCTGCTCGACACCCCCACCCTGCACCGGCTTTCAAGAGTCAGCCAGTTGGGACTGGTGGCGCTGGTCTACCCCGGGGCTGTCCATACCCGGCTGGAGCATTCGCTGGGGGTGTATCGCCTCGCGCTTGAATTTCTGGCCCACCTCCGCCGCGACCAACGGTTTGTGGCTGCCATCAGCGAAGACGACGCCGCTGCCTTCACGGTGGCGGCACTTGCGCACGACATCGGCCACTGGCCCTTCTGCCACCCGATTGAAGACATGGGGCTGGAGGAACTGCCCCGACACGAAACCCTCGTGGCCTCGCTGCTGAGTCAGGGGGAGACGAGGGAGATCCTGACTTCCCTGTGGCGGCTCGATCCTGCCCGCGTCGCCGCCCTGATCGAAGGAACCGCCACCGACCGCGCCGGCCGACTGCTCCACTCGCTTCTCTCCGGCCCGATCGACGTCGACAAGATGGACTATCTCGCCCGCGACAGCCTCCATGCGGGGGTGCCTTATGGCCGGCACTTCGACCAATCACGACTGCTCTCGAGCCTCTGCCTCGACGAGGCCGGGGAGGCACTGGCCATCACCGAGAAGGGACGCACGGCGGCAGAACTGATGGTGTTTGCCAGATATGTCATGTTCAGCGAGGTCTATTGGCACCACGCCGTGCGCGCCGCCACCTGCATGCTGCAGCGCGCGGTGTGGTTGCTGCGCGACCACATCGATGTGCCGCACCTGATCCGGATGGATGACCGAACCTGCATCGAGTGGCTCCAGACGGCGGCCCGGGGAACTCCTACGGAACCACTCGTGGAGGGCCTGTTTGGCGCCAGCCGGGAACTTCTCAAGCGGGTGACAACGTTTGACGCCCTCAGCCACCCGAACCTCCATCGGGCACTCGCCGGCCGCTCGTATGCCGACAAGGCGGAGGTGTCGGCCCGCCTGGCGGCCAGCCTGGCGGCAGCACTCGGGCGGCCGATTCCCCCCGAACTGCTGATCGTCGACGCTCCCCCGGCCGAACGGGAGGTGGAGTTCAACCTGCAGGTCAGGGGCCGCCCTAGGCATCAGGAGGCCGCTCCCCCCTGGCACACCCTGGCGGAACTTTCCCCCGTGGTGCGCAGCCTGGCTCGGGAGCAATTTGACCACATCGTAAAGCGGGTGCGGCTCTTTGCACCGGCCGATCTGGCCGGAGAGATCGCCGCCTATCCCGCTCTGGAGGAACTCCTCCTCAAAGCCTCAACCGCCAGTGGTCGGTCCAACCACACTCATCAGTGAGTGAGACCGACCGACTCCGGCTGCGACCGCAGTCTCGAGGAACACCCCTGAATCCAGGGCTCTTTCCTTTACTCCTGCACCACCGGGCCACCGGGCAGTTTGCCCTGCTTGATGAGGGCGCCAAACGTCTCCGAATCGGGCTTGGCCGGGTCGCTCGGCATGCCGGCCACCTTTTCAAGCGCCGCGCGGATCTTGGCCACATCCTTGGCGTCTTCCTTCTTGTCGAGCAGATCGGCCAAGGCGTGGCCGTAGGCGTTGCGGTCCTTCTTGCTCTTGCCGACATGGCAGACGTTGCACTTGGCCGTCTCCACTTCGGTAGCCAGTGCCTTCTCCGCTGGATCGGCGCTGTCTGCCTTCACATACACAGCCTTGAATTCATCGGCAAACTGCTTGATCGCATATGCCGGCCGCGCTGCGGCGCCAGCCATCACGGCCACTGCCACACCTGCCAGAATCGCACCGGTATTGCTGCGAACCCTCACGCTGCCTGACATCATCATGCTGTCTCCCTGACTGTCCGTAAAAAAAGCCCCGAACCAACGGCCACCGGCCATGCTTCCGACCCTGATGCCGCCGCTTTGACTGGAAGTCTTTCGGCATCCCAGCTGGGGAAACTTGGCCCCCGGCCGACGGGGATTCATTTTACTAGAACCAGAAGGCTGCCGAGGTGTCAAGAAATGGGATGCAGCGGCCGGTTTTTGCCGTCGCCCGCCAGCCCCTTCCGCTCAGGGATCCCCAAACTCCCACTCAGCCCCCTCTGCCCAGCCGGCGATACCGGGCACATGCTGAAGCCCCTGCGCCGTGGCGTGGATGTCGATCTCCTCCCGTTCGGCCAGCGCATCGATCCTGCGAAACAGTGCGCTCCCCTCATAGCGACTGCCGCCGTCGAGCCATTCGATCGCCCCCCGATAGCCATCCGGAGCCCCCATCCCCGACTGCTCCAAAAAGGCCCGGCCGGGAGGGGTGAGGAAACGGCAGTCTCCGGCGAAGACATGGAGCTGGGGGGGCAGCGGCCGCTCCGGGGAATCGCTCAACCAGACAAAACCCTCGCGGCAGGCAAACAGCCCACCGCGCAGGGCCAACCGGATCGACGCTCCCCGCGATGCGGTCCACAGTGCCCCGTTGGCAATCAGAAACCGCTGACCGACAACGCACCGTCCACCCGACCAGACGACATCCACAACCCCGCCCGCCGAGGCATCGAGAAAGACCCCGTAGCCACTGGCGTTCATGCGGTCCATGCGCATGCCGCAGCGGGGCCCCACTGCCCGCGCATCCCCGGTGCCGGGCTGTCCCAGCACTTTGATAATCGTCGCCTCCTCGTCGCCTGCGGGAGGGCTCCTCGGACGCCCCCCGGGCAGCGGCGCCTGGCGGCGCATCTCCAATTCACCATCCGAACACTCCAACACGCCCCCCGTGGCCAAAGCGATCATGACTGCCGGCCGGGATGGCGTGGTGGGAACATCCATCCTGAGGTGAATGCCCTGGAAGGTGAGCGTGCCCGACTCAATCGTGCAGGTGGCCACAGCGTCTGCGACGGCCGCCCCAGGCTCGGAAATGTCAGGGACGCAGCGAACCACTGGCGACCATCCAGCGGCGGCCCGGAGCGTGACGCTCTTCCCCTGCACCGCACAGGGCGCTCCCCATTGGATGCTGTCGCCGGCCAATTCGATCACTTCGCCGTCGGCCGCCTGTTGCAGGGCCTCCGCACACGAGCCAACTTCGCCCGGCTGCTCCGGTACCTCCACCACCCGCCACACCCGCCTGCCACCGACCCCCTCCAGCGGGACTGCCTCCTCCTGGGTCACAGCCGGCTCTATCTGCCCATCACCTCCCCTCACCACCGCCTGACGGCTCCTCACAGCAGCCCCCTGCAGCCGCTGCCAGACAGACATTCCCCACAGTCCGAACACAACGGCGGCCAAGCCCAGCAGTGGCACCAGCCACGGCCAGGGGGAGCGCCGCGGCCGGGCCACGGGCTCTCCCTCGACAGCCGCCTCCACTTTCAGATCGGCAATATCGAACCCCAGTTCATGCGCCACGGCCCGCAGGTCGGCCACCAAGCCAGCGGGCCGCTGGTAACGGTCGGCCGGTTGCTTCGCCATCAACCGGGCCACCACCCCCGCCAGCCGCTCAGGCACATCGGGCCGCAGCGCACAGACATCCGGCGGCTCCCCCTGCTGGTGCTGCAGGAGCTTCTGCACCACAGTTCCCTCGGAAAAGGGCGCCCTGCCGGCGAGCATGAAAAACAGCGTGCAACCGAGCGAATAAAGATCGCTGCGCACATCGGCATCGCGGGGATCGCGGGCCTGCTCCGGCGAGATGTAGTCAAATGTGCCGAGCGTCATGCCACTGACGGTGAGATCCTCGCGCCCCGCCACTGCCTGCATCCGGGCCAGCCCCATATCGACGACCCGGGCGCGGCCGGCCGGCGTGATGATGATGTTCGAGGGCTTGATGTCGCGGTGGACAACGTCGCGCTGGGAGGCATGCTCGAGCGCATCGGCCACCTGCGCGGTGAACTGGATCGCCAGCGGCACTTCCAACGGCCCATGGGCGGCGACAAACTCGCGGAGGTTGGTCCCTTCAATGAACTCGAAGACGATGAAATGCCAGCCCTTCTCCGTACCCACCGCGTAGACGCGGCCGATGTTCTCGTGGTCGAGCCGGGCGGCAGACTGGGCCTCATTCCGAAACCGCCGCAGCAGTTCGGCGTCGGACGACTGCTGCTGCGAAAGCACCTTGACGGCCACGACCCGATCGAGCGTGGTGTCGACCGCCCGGAACACCGCCCCCATTCCCCCGCCCCCTACAAACCTCTCCAGGGTGTAGGGGCCCAGGCTCTGCCCCTCGAGGGCCCTCCCAATCGCATTGACCGAACTGACCTGCGCTCCAGCACCCTCCGGACGTGCCGAGACAACCGTGGCATCAGCCCGGTCGTTCCCAGAAAAAGCCCGCGAAGGAGCCTCCGGGGTGGCCTTGGATGGAGGGGATGAGGAATCCATGCAGAACGGGATCCGGGTAGTATAGAAAGACTGATTTTGATTGTAGTCCCCAGCGGCGACCGGCACCGCCGTGCCCGCAACGCCCTCAAAAAAAGCGACTGGAAGCATTATGATCCGCCCTCTTCTCGTGGCCTGCCTGCTGGCGATCACGCCCCACGCCTCGACTGCAGTCGCCGAAGAGGCGACCCCCGCGGAGGCGATCCATATCCACGAGGGCTTCGCCGTGGAACGGATCTATTCGGTGCCCCGCGAGCAGGGATCGTGGGTGGCGATGTGCTTCGACGACAAGGGGCGCATCTACGCGTCTGACCAGGGCATGCGACTCTTTCGCATCACGCCACCGCCAGCCGGGTCGGTCGCCCCAGCCACGGTCGAGGTGGTGTCGGATCAGTGGGGCTTTTCCCAAGGCATGGCCTTTATTCAGGGCCGCCTCTACCTGATCCAGCATGGCGATCGCGCCTCGGAAAACCCCACTCCCGACCGGCTCCTGCGCATCAGCGACACCGATGGTGACGACCGCCTCGACTCCGCGGAGACGCTCCACGAATTTCCGCTGGTGACCGGGGACGCCGCCAACTGGGTGGAACACAGCCTGCATGCAGTCGTGCCGGCCCCGGATGGCCGCTCCATTGTGATGATCAGCGGCGATCGCAACGGCCTTCCCTGCAGCGCGGGCTGCACACCAAAGCATTGGAACCGCGACAGCTGGGATCACGGCTTCACTCCAGAGCCCTATTCCGGCGGGTGGGTGGTGCGGGCCGATCTCGACGGTGGGAACATGGAATATCTCTGCATGGGCCTGCGCAACGCCTACGACATGGCCTTCAACCACCATGGCGATCTGTTCACTTTCGACAGCGATCTGGAAAATGATTTGGGCCTCCCGAACTACCGTCCCACGGCGATCCGGCAGATCGTCAGCGGCGCCGACGCCGGCTGGGGTGGTCGGGCCGGGGAGATGCTCTGGAGCTGGACGCCCGCCTGGGAAGAGATCCAGCCACCGCTGAAAAACATCGGCCCCGGTTCCCCCACGGGGGTCTGCTTCGGCTCCGGCGCGACGTTTCCTGCCCGCTATCAGCAGGCGCTCTTTGCTTGCGACTGGAGCTACGGCCGGATGTTCGCCGTTCATCTCCAGCCCGAGGGGGCCAGCTACACAGCCGACCCAGAACCCTTCCTGAGCGCCCAGGGGCTCCCCATCGCCGATGTGGCGGTGTCGCCCGCCGATGGAGCGCTCTATTTCCTGATCGGCGGCCGAGGCACGCAGTCGGGCCTCTACCGCGTTGTCTACACCGGCGCCGAATCGACCGCGCCCGCCGCCGTCGAACCGCTCGCTGAGGCGACGGCCGCAGCCCAACGCGTGCGCCGCCAACTGGAGCGATTTCACGGCCGGGCTGATCCGGCTGCGATTGAAGAAGTTTGGCCGCAGCTGGGCCATGCCGACCGGGCGATCCGGGGGGCGGCCCGGGCAGCGCTCGAATGGCAACCGGTGGCGGAATGGAAAGATCGCGCCCTCAGCGAGCATGACCCGCGCACGGCCCTGCAGGCGCTCCTGGCCCTCGCCCGCTCCACCGATGGCGATCAATCGGTACAGCCGCTGCTGCTCGAGGCTTTGGAGCGGATGGATATCAAATCGCTTCCCCCCGATGAACAGTCCTGGTATCTCCGCATCCTGACGATCTCAGCGAGTCGCCACGGCCGATATTCCCCCGCCGTGGCCGGGCGGTTGCTGGCCACACTCGAGCCACTCCTGCCATCTCCTGACGGGAGGGTCAATGAGGCGATCGCAGCTTTGGCCGCGGCGCTTAACAGCAACACGTTCCAAGTCCCGACGCTCGATCTGCTGGAGCGAAGCCGGACTCAAGAGGAACAGGTGGCGTACACGCAGGCGCTGGTCAAGTCGGCAGACAGTGCTGCCTGGACGCCCGAGCTCCGCGAACGTTTTTTCAAGATTGCAACGGTGCTGCTGCCGCAGTGGAAGGGAGGCGCCACAGCCCGGGGGATGCGCGACCACCTGCTCCACATTGTGGTGGCCATGCTCACCGACGCGCAGCGTGAGGCGTATGCCGACCAGATCGCCGCCGCCCGGCAGCCGAGCCCGGCCGTACCTTCAATCAACCGACCACTGGTGAAACAGTGGAGCATGGACGATCTGGCGCCGGGCCTCGCAGCCGCTCTGGCCCAGCCGCGGGATCTCGATCGGGGGCGGCAGTTGTTCAGCGCCGCCGCTTGCATCGCCTGCCACAGCTTTCAGGGAGAGGGAGGCCTGGGGGGCCCCGATCTCACCACTGCCGGGAGCCGCTACAGCCCCCGCGACCTGCTCGAGAACATCCTCCATCCGAGCAGGGTGATCAACGAGCAATACGGGCTGCTTATCTACACCAAAACCGACGGCACGACGGTGATCGGCCGCACCGTCAACATGGCGGGCGACACCCTGATGATCGCAACAAATCCCAACGATCCCGGCGGCAGCGAGGTGCGGTTTACACTGAAAGAACTGGAGAGCACGACGCCGTCACAGGTGTCGTTCATGCCGCACAACCTCCTCGACACGCTCTCGCAGGAGGAGATTTACGATCTCCTCGCCTACCTCCGCGGGAGGTAGACTTATCTCCTTGGAGCGGGCAGGCCCTGCCGCCCTTCTTTCCTCTCTTCCCCAGGATTCAAAACCATGGCCGACCTCGAAACCGACAATCCCCGCATCCTGGGACGCGTTGCCAATTGGTCGCTGGCGGCCGGGGCTGTCCTCGTCCTGCTGGGATTGCTGTCGCTGGCCGCCCCCTGGGCCGCAGCGACAGTGATCGATGCCTTCTGCGGAGTCACGCTCGTCGCGGCGGGCATCGCACAGGTCGCGCTGGCGGCGGGCACATTCACCCGTCGCGGCTTCTGGCTGACGCTCCTGTGCGGTGCGCTGTCGATCATGGGGGGCGCAGCCATGCTGGTGCTGCCGAAGGCGGGGATCGAGGCATTGGTGGTGTTTCTGGGCTTGATCCTGTTGCTTGAGGCCGCCGCCAAGCTCACCGCAGCCACCACCATGCGGAGTGAACTCGGGCGGGAATTTCCCTGGGGCTGGCTGCTGTTCGACGGGCTGGTCACCGGCGTGCTGGCCGGCTTGCTGCTGACGACCAAGCCGGCCGCCGCCGGCATTCTGCTCGGCGTCTTTGTTGGCGTGAACCTCCTCTCCAGCGGCCTGCTGTTTGCCACTACCGGCTTGTGGTTGAAGCGGGAAGGGGCCCAGCTCCACGGGTGAGCCAGAGAAATCGCCACAGAAAAAAGAGCCCCGTCAGCACCATCCAGGGGAGATACCCGGCCCACACGCCGGCGGCGCCCCAGCCAAAGTGGAAGGCCAGCAGATAGACCGTCGGCAGGCTCAGGCCCCAGTAACAGATGAGGTTTGCCACCAGCGGCACGCGGTTGTCCATCAAGCCGCGCAGCGCCCCCAGGCTCACCGATTGGATGCCGTCAGAAATCTGATAGATGCCAGCGATCGCCACCAGCGTGCTGGCTAGGCGGGCCACCTCCTCATCGTCGGTAAAACAGCGGGCCAGCCACCCGCCGCTGGTGGTGTAAACAAGCGCACAGGCCGCCATCAGCCCGGCCCCCAGCGCCACACCGGCAATGCCTGTGCGTCGGGCCGTGGCGAGATCCCCTGCGCCAGCCGCCTGGGCCACGCGCACCCCCGTCGCCATCGAAAGCGACACCGGAATCATCCACGCCAGCGAGGCGATTCCGATCGTCACCTGATTGGCCGCCAGCGCCATCGTGCCAGCCCACCCGAGCATCAACGATCCGGCGGCGAACGATCCCCCCTCCACAACATCCTGCGCCGCCACCGGCAACCCCTGCCGGAAGAGCTGGCCGGTCAGCGAGAACAGACTGCGGCCGACGGGCACGCTCCAAAACGGCCGCATCCCCCGATCGAGACAGATCCAGATCACCAGCGCCGCTGCATGAAGCCAACGGGCAGTGAGCGTCGCCCACCCAGCCCCCTCCAGCCCCAGGGCCGGGCAGCCCCAGTGACCGAAGATGAGAAGCCAGTTGAGCCCGGCATTGAAGGCCACGGCTGCGCCCATAAACCCCAGCACCGGCCAGGGACGGTCAACCGCCTCGGCAACCTGCCCGAGCACCACGGCAATCAGGGCCGCCGGCAGCGACCAGGCGATCAGCAGCAGATAGCCCCGGCATGATGCGGCCACCTCGGCCGGTTGTCCGAGTTGCCCCAGAAACGGAGACACGCCAGCGAGCGTCAGCGCGATGGCCAGCCCGATCGCCAGCGCCAGCAACACCCCCGCCCGCATCGTGCGGGCCGCCTCGGCGGTGGCACCGGCTCCGAAGGCTCCGGCGATCCGCGGCGAAACTGCCCCCAGGGCACCGTAAGCGAAGTAGAGGACGAACATCACAAAGTTGCCCGCCAGCGCCGCGCCGGCCAGCGGCACCGGCCCGACGTGGCCGATCATGACTGTATCGGTCAGTTGCAGGAGCACCTGTCCCGCCTGCCCGAGCAGCATCGGCGCTGCCAACCAGAGCAGGGGCTGCAGCACAGGCACGGCGCTCTGCGAGCCCCCCGTGTCTGGGCCGCCAGGCGGAGAGGGGCAATGGATGCCGGCGGGTGGCTCGTCGGGCTGAACCATATGGTTGAAGAGTGCTGCTGCCGCGGCCCGCCTCCGGGCAGGGGCCTCACGCCAGCCGGAGAGGGTGTGCTACAGATGATATAGTTCTGCGTCCCATCCGTTTTCCTCGACAGGTTTTTCCAGGGCCATGGACATTCCGCCACAGCTGATCATCCTCCTCCCGCTGGCGCTGTGCGTGCTGATGGTGGTGGCGGTCGTGCTGGGCCGCAGAATCGCCATCTGGCAGATCGCCACGCTCGGCAGAAAATCGGAAGAGGGGATTTCCGCGATCGATGGCGCGGTGCTCGGCCTGTTGGGGCTGCTGCTGGCGTTTGCCTTCGGAATGGCGGGCGATCACCTGCAGACGCGCCGGAATCTCATCGTCAATGAGGCCAATGCAATCGGCACCGCCTGGCTGCGGATCGACTGCCTGCCGGCGGAAGACCAGCCCCCGATGCGGGAGCATTTCCGCCAGTATCTCAAGGCCCGCCTGAGGCAGACACCCGGGCGGCTCTCCACGGCCGAGCAGCCGACTCTGGCCGCCCTGACATCCAGCCTCCGGGCTGCCATCTGGCAGCGGGCCGTGGCAGCCCAACCCGGCTGCGTCACACCGCAGGCAGGGGCACTTGTGATCGGGGCGCTCAACACGATGTTTGATGCCGCCACCAGCCGCCTCGCAGCGGCCAACAACCACCTCCCCCTCCCGATTGTCTGGGTGCTGGTGGGCGTGGCCTTGGTGGCCTCGTTGCTCGCCGGTATCGCGATGGGGGGGACACCGCAGGTCAACTGGACCACCACCCTCATCTTCGCTCTGGCCGTTTCGCTGACTGTCTGGGCCATCGTCGATCTGGAACTGCCCCGCTACGGCCTGATCCGTGTCGATGCCTACGACCAATTGCTTGAGGATCTGCAGGCCGACTTTGAACGGGCCGGCTGATCGACACGACACCGCGGCGTTCCTTCAGCCATTCATTGAAAGGGGGGCCCGTGGATCCAGAGCACCAGCGACTGCCGGCGTCCACGGGTCACCCGATTGACCCGGTGCAGCAGATAGGATGGAAAGAGCACGACCGTGCCCTGGGATCGGTCTGTTTCATGGACGGTGCGATTGAGGAGAAACTGCAGTTCTCCCCCTGCATAATCCCCGGGATCGGAGAGTTGGATCGTCATTGACAGCTTGCGGGTCGAGGACTCCACTCCCCCCATATCCATATGCCAGTCGTAGTGTCCCTCGTAGTCGGCATCGTATTCGGTGAACTGGATATCCTCGAGGAGATTGGTCAGGTGAAACTGCCACATCTGCTCGTTGGCATCCCGCACAAACGCCACCAGTTTTTGATACAGCCACTCCGAGTCGGGGCGGCGGGGAATCCAGGAGATGCGTGACGAGCGATAGCTGGCGTCGATCACGCCACTGACATTCCCCGCCCGCATGCCCCGCGGCGCGACGAGGGCCCGGATGCGTTCGATCTCCTCAGGCGAGAGGGCTTCCCGATAGAAGTAGTAATTGGCAATCCCGGGCCGGGATTGAAGCAGGTTGAGCGGAGGAGCTGAAAACCCTTCCTGACCGACGACACCGCGTGCGGCTGTCGACGTTGATTTGCCCGCCATGATCGCGCTCCCAAGGGAGTTGAAAAAACCTTTTTGATGAAGACGAAAGAGATCCCCTATCAGCAAATATTCTGGCTGAAAAAAAGTCAATATGGCGTGCCGCCACCGATATCCTCGAGGCCCTTTCCCGTGACGCCCAGCCCCCCTTCGCCCTCCCCCACACCAGCCGGCTGGCTTGTCTATATGCTGCGCTGCCGCGACGGCTCGCTCTATACCGGCATCACCAACAACTTGCCAAAACGGTTGCAGGCCCATGCCGTCGGGCGGGCCTCTCGCTACACCCGCAGCAGGTTGCCGGTCGAGGCGGTTTATCAGGAGGCCCAGCCCTCCCGGTCGGTGGCGTTGCAGCGGGAAGCAGCCATCAAGCGGCTCAACCGGCGGCAGAAGGATCGGTTGCTGGAGCCGCCACACGCCCAAGCGCAGATCGCCAACGGCGAGTGAATCGGGTATTCTGCCCGACTGTTCTTCCTCGTCAGGCCCAACGGTTCCCGGAGACATTCCCCCATGCCCGACTTCCTTTCTGAAACACAAGGCTGCGACCTGTTGGCCCGTCTGTTCCGGTCGCGGGGGTACTCGATCGTGCGAAACATCCCATTCCGTGAATACGGCGTGGAATTCCATATCGACGGCTGGGATGCGGTCGCCCGCGTCGGCTTTGAGTTTCTCTCCAGCGAGGACGAAGACCACGATGATCTGTCGCTGGCGGAGTACAAGGCGCTCATGATGGCGCAGCAGCGCGGGGAACTGTCGCTGTTTGTCATCGATGAGGTCGAACCCCTTTCCGCAGCCGATCTCGCCGCCACTGTGAACGACTTTCTGGATGAAATCGCCCGGGGAGCCAAGGCACGCCGGGAGAGGCCGCCGGTGGCGAGGAAAACGCCCGCTCAGAAGCCGGCCCGGGCCAAGACACCAGCCCCCGCTCGCCGCAAGGCTGTGGCCACCAAGCCTGCTCGCACTCAAGCGAAGACCAAGGCCAAGACTGGCCCCAAGACTGGCCGCACAAAACGCTGATCCAGGAACTCGCGGGCCAACCAGGGCGTTCCCGTATCAGCCACTGTGTGGCTGGGTTCTCCATCTCTTTCTCCCCACTTTTGCAGGATCATCTCGGCATGACTCCCACCACCAAACGCTGGCTGTTTGGATTGTTCGTTGCTCTGGTAGCCGTGGCGGCTGCGGCGGTTGTGCTGCCCCGCTTCTACAGCGCCCGCCGCGCCCAACAGGTGGCAGAACTGGCCACCAAGGCCCGCGAACGCCTCGCCGCCGGTGAGACCTCGGAAGCGGCAAAGCTCTTTGCGACCTATCTCAGGCAGGCGCCCAACGACACCGCAGCGCAGGCGCAGTATGCCGCGGCACTGGCGGTCCCCGCCTTCAAAGCAGGCAGCAGCGAGGAGCAGCGGCAGGAGGTGGTCGATGCGATCCGCACTGCCATCGCGATCCATCCAAAGTCACTGCCACTGCGCCGCTCGCTGGCGGTGGTTCTGCTCGAGATGCGCAGCTTCGAATCCGCCCGGCGGGAGATCGGCCTGCTGCGGACGGCGGCCGCGGCCCTGCCGGCCGCAGCGCTCGCCGCCAGCGGAATCGATCTTGATGAAATCAGTCTCCTCGAGGCCCGGGCCTGCCTCGCCAACAACAACCTTCCGGAAGCGACCGCTCTGGCTGCCGGCTTGGCGGGCTTCGATCCGACCGGCAAAACATTCGATCCCCAGCGGAAAGTCGGGCGCTACGGCGCCGATGCTTCACTGATTTTGGCCACGATCCTCGCCGACAAACAGCAGGATCTCCCGGCGGCCCAGCAGGTTCTCAAGCGACTGGAGGAAACGGCTCCACAAGACCGCCTGGCCTGGCTGGGACAGGCCCGCTGGTATGCCGGCCACTCCGATCCAACCCGGGCCGAACAGTCGATCAATCGGGCACTGGAGATCGCTCCCCAGGACCGCGAGTTGCTGACGACAGCCGTGGCCATCGCCAAGGCCAACCGCCGCTGGGATGAGGCGACTCGGCGCGCGGGCGAACTCCGCGAACAGTTTCCCACATCGCCCGATGGCGACATGAGCCTGGCAGAGGTGGCACTTGAGCAGGGAAAGCCGCTCGAAGCCCTTGAGGTTCTGCAGCAGGCTGCAGTGCGCCTGCCAGAAAACCCCGTCGTGTTGTTCTCGCTGGGAAACATCCAGATCGAGACGAAACGACTGACAGACGCAGAAGAGACGATTGCCCGCCTCTCCAAAAACGGCGGAAGGACCAATCCCGCGATCGAGCTCTTGGCGGCGCGCCTGTTGGTCGCCCAGCAGCAATGGCAGCCGGCGGTGGAAAAGCTGGAGGCCCTGCGCCTGGTGCTCGGTGAGTCGGCACCGCTGCGAAAACAGGTCAACTTCCTTCTGGCGGAATGCCATGGACGGATGGGGAAGGTCGATCTGCAGGTGGAGGCCCGGCAGCGCGCTCTCGACCATAGTCCTGGGTCTCCTGAAGCGCGGGCCTCGGCAGCAGTCGGTTTGGCCGCCGCCGGAAAACCCGAGGAGGCGCTTGCTGAATTCGAGGCGATCGCCACGGAACTCGGCCCCGAGCAACTGGTACGGCAGCCGCAGGTCTGGCAGCCGCTCCTGCAGTTGCGAGCCAACCAGCAACTCAAACTGCCGGCGGAGAACCGCGACTGGTCGCAGGTCGTGTCACTCATCGATGCAGTCGAGGCCGCGCAGATCATGCCAGCCTGGCAGGTGGCGCTGCTGCGGTACGACCAATTCCTCACGGCAGGAGATCCGACGGCAGCCTCGGCTCTGCTGGATCGGATGATCGATGCTCATGCAGCACAGTCTGAATTCTGGGACCGCCTCCTGACCTCGACACTTCGCCGCGAGGGACCAGCCGCAGCCCTCCAGCTCTGGGGCCGGGTGCCGCCGGAAACCGCCGCTGATCCGCGGCTGCTCGTGTGGCGCGCCAGGTTGGCGGCGCGGATGCCAGGCGAGGAACGCTCCGCCGTGCTTGCAGACATAGAGGCGAAGGCGGCGGCTCTACCGCCGGAGGATGCGTCGCGGCTGCTGGTGACGGTCGCCACCAGTCGGCTTACCAGCGGGGACCAGCCCGGAGCCGAACACGCGCTGGAATTGCTGCTGGCGGCCAAGCCCGATGATCTTCCGGCTCACACCATCCTCTTCGAATTGGCGTGCGACCAGCGCGATCTGCCGAAGGCGACGAGCGCGGCGGCCGAGATCGCCCGCATCTGCGGGCCAGACAGCGCCCAGGCCCGCGCCACCGAAGCCGCCAAGCTGCTGCTGGCAGTTTCCCTCCGCAGAAACCCGGTCACCCCAACGAACACTGCCCAAACACCGGCTGCCGCACAGGCACCAGAGGATGATTCTGCCCAACTCACCGCAGCGGAGAATCTGCTGGCCGGGGCGGAGAAGGAGCGGCCCGACTGGCCCGTGGTTCAGCGGCTGTGGGCCGATCTGGAGCTGTTGCGTGGCGACCGTGCGGCTGCCATCCAAAGGCTGCAGAAGGGGCTGGAGTTGAGCCCCGACAACGCCCCCTTCACCCGAAACGTAGTCATGCTCCTCTTGCAGGCAGGTCGTTATGACGAGGCCCGCGAGGCTCTCAAACGGCTTGGAGCGGAGGTGCCGGCGGGGTTTGCGCGGCTGGCCGCCGAGGTGGAGTTTGGCGCAGGGCGGGCCGATGCTGCCACCGCACTGGCAGAACGGATCATCGCGTCCAACGAGCCACTCTCCCCTGATGACCTGCTCTGGTTTGGGCAGTTGCTCGCCAAGGCGGGCAGATCGGCCCCGGCCATCCAAGCCCTTGAACGCGTCGTCGTTCAGAATACAGCCAGCCTGCCAGGCTGGCTTTCCCTCCTCTCCTGCCAGCTTGAAAGTGGTGATCGCGAGGCGGCCGAGCGGACGCTTGCGCGGATGAGCGAACAGCTCTCCCCTCCTGCCCGACCACTCGGAATGGCCCGGGGGCAGACACTGCTGGGACGCCCCGAGGATGCGGAGCGCACCCTGCGCGAGGCGGTTGCCAGCTTCCCCGACGAGATCAATCTGCGGTTCGGCCTGGCGGAATGGCTGGCTGGTCGCGGCAAGGCCGCAGAGGCTTGTGCGGTTCTTCAGGATTTTCTCGCCACAGGCGACGGCGGTGCGGCTGCGGAAGGGGCGCGGAAGGCGGCCCGCAGAGCGATCGCCGATCTGACGAGCAGGAGTGGAACATCCCGCGATTTTGAGCAGGCACTCACACAATTCGCCCCCCACACCGACGCCGCTGACAAGCCCTCCAGCGATGATCTCACCTTCGAGATCAGCGCTCTTTCAACCCGGGCTGAGCCGAAATACTGGCGGCTGGCTTTGGAAACCCTCACGCAACTCTCCGCCCAGCGACCGCTGACCACTGCCGAACGGATGCAGCGGGCAGAACTGCTCGACAAGACGGGCCGCTGGGAGGAGTGCCGCGAGGATCTGTTGCGTCTTGCCGCCGAGCCGGCGACGCCGTCGGCCATGCTCGGTGCCACGATCGAGAAACTGATCCGCCATGGTGCGACCGACGAGGCGGCAATCGTCTGGAAAACGCTGGCCGAACGGGATCCCAAAACACCTGCTGTATACGCCTTGGAGGCGCAGCTTGCCGTGGCGCAGGGAGATCAGCCGGCCGCGATTGAGGCGCTCCGCAAGCTCTATGCAGTCGCCGCCAAGCAGGCCGACAACCAGGACCAAATCCTCAAGGTCGTGGCCCTGATGGAAAAACTCGGCTTTGATCAGGCCGCCGATAAAACGCTGGCGGCAGTTGCCGATCAGTCGCCCACAGGCATGCTCGCCCGCGCCGGTTTTCTGGCCCGCCACGACCGGGCAACTGAGGCGTTTGATCTGCTCGATGCCAACCGGGAGAGCCTTACCCGAGTCGAGTTCGTACGGGCTGCCGTGTCACTTCTCAAAGAAGCGGGCACAGCCGCCACGGCGGCCGACGTCGACCGGGTGAACCAGTGGTTTGCCGCCGCTCGCCAAGCCGATCCCGATGGGCAGGAACTTTCCATGCTGGAAGCCGAACTGCTCACCGCTCTCAATCGCAACCCGGACGCGGTGGCGGCCTACCGGAAGATGCTCGCGCAGGAAAAGCTTTCCACATCTCAGCAAGTGATCCTCAAGAACAACCTCGCCATGCTGCTGGCCCGTCCGGAGACCGCCGCCGAGGCGCAGAAGTTGGCGGAGGAGGCGATCGCCGAGGTGGGAGCAGTTCCGAGTCTTCTTGACACGCAGGGCCTGGCGCTGCTGGCCCGCGGCGACTCACGCGCCGCCGTGGAGGTGCTGCGCGAGGCGGTGCTTGCCCCCTCGCCCGCCATCAGCCTGCATCTCGCCTGCGCACTCGCTGCTGACAAGGATCTGGAGGGAGCCCGCCAGGCACTGCTTGAGGCGCGGAAGGTCGGCCTCGTGGAGAGCCGGCTCGAGCCCGACGATCGCGAGCGGATGAAGGCCCTGGAAGCCCTTCTCGCCGCCCCGCCAGCGGGATCCTGAGCCGGGGCCGTCCAGAGGTGGGCAAACGGGGGCAGACGGCACATGCGCCGCATGCGACCACCGTTTCTTGACCAAACCGGACTCCCGCCCCCCCGCAGCGTCTCGCGGGCTGTGGATAGAGTGATCGGCAGCCGGGTGCGGCGGTTGTCGCCCCAGGAAATGCCAGCCAGGGCCTCGTCGGGCTGGCGAATAGCTTCCGCCCGCATTCTTTGGGCCGAATTTCTCGCTGGCCCCGGCGGCCGACACTCGCCACAATCCCGCCCCTGCGCACGCCGCCGGCAGCCTTTCCCCAGCGAAAGCCCCGCTTCAGATGGACACCTCCGCCACCACACCCCTGGGCATCTCCGCCATCGCTCTCCACCAGCCCCAGTGGGAACTGGAAAACAGCTGGTTCGGCGCCAGTATGCCCCGCAAGTTTGCCCATCACACCGGGATCGAGGCCCGCGCCATCTCGCTCGACGATGAGGTGACGATGGGCCTGCATGCGGTGCGCCAACTCCAGCAGGAGACCGGCTGCAATCTGGCCGACTGCCGCGGGATGGTGTTCGTCTCCCCCTCCTTTCTTCCCGCTTCGACCGCCCGCAGGCATCTGAAACCGGCCGAGGTGGCGGGGGAACGCCCCAGTCGCGCCGCCCGGCAACTGGCCCGCCTGCTGGGAATGCCACACGCACGCACGATCGGCCTGAATTGGTTTTGCTGTGGCTACAGCCGCAGCTTGAGCCTCATCTGCCGGCGCTGGGCCCCCCGGCTCGCTCTGCGGCAGGATCAATACCTGCTCGTTGTCGCCGCCAGCCGCATTAGCCGGATCACCGACTACAACTGCCGCCAGACCGCCGGCCTGTTTGGCGACATGGCCTCGGCCACGCTGCTGGCCCCTCCGGCCAACCGCCGCCATCCGGCGCATTTCACGATTCTGCATGCCGATGCCGAGAAACAGCCAACCGAGAAGTCGGCCTTTGATTTCCATCTGAGGCCCGCCGTCGCTTTCCCCATTCCTGGCGGCGGTACCGGCCATGACGACCAGCGGCTGGTCTATTCGCTCGACGGCATGGCGATCGCCGAAATCGCCCCGCGGGCCATGTCGGCCGCCGTTGCCAAGGCGCTCTCCGCCAGCGGACTCTCCGGCGCCGACGTGAACTTCGTTGTGCCTCATCAGGCCGGTTCCGGGATCGTTCGCTTCACCGGGATGAAGCTCGAAGAATACGGCGTGCAGGGAGAACTGATCAATGGACTCACGCGGCGCACCGGCAATGTCAGTGCCTGCTCGGTTCCTCACGCGCTCAAGGAAACCTGGCATCGGCTCAGGGGGCTGATCGCCTGCCCCACCGCAGCGGTCGGCAGCCCCGGCAAACCAGAGATCCTGCAGGGCTGCATCCTGCTGCAAGCCACGGCACTCCACGAACGGCTGGCCAGCGCCGCAGCCTGACGCCAGTGCTGCCAACAACCTTTCCCCCGGCAACGGTGGAGACGGCCGCCCTGCGTTCAGGCCGGCCGGCAGGTGGCGTAGAGAAAAAAGGCCGCTTCCTCCGGCCGCCGGCTGCTCGCCTCGCGCTCAAGGCTCACCTCGATCTGCCCAAAGCCCGCCGCCTTGAGCAGATCTTCCAGCTCGTTGCCCGTGAAGTGGTGGGTCATGTAGAGCACCTCGCCTTGCTCATTCCGCGAGAAATAACTGTGGGGCTCGCCCGTCAGGAGTGCATCCTCGGCATACAGCCGGGCGTAGCCGGGATTGATCGCATCCGACACACCCGAGGCCGAGAGATAGAGCCACCCATCCGGCCTCAGCAGGGCGCGGATATGCCGCAGGAGGTTGTTCCGATTCCGGTCGTCGCCGATGATCGACAGCACAAGCTGGCAGACCACGACGTCAAACGGCCCGCCCTCGATCCGGGGAAATTGGTCGGCAGCGAAGTCGGCCTCTGCAAAACGCAGCGTCGCCCCTCCTTGAGCACCGGCGAGGCGGCCGGCGGCTGCCACCGCCGCCGGACTGATATCGACTCCCGTCACACACAAGCCCTGGTCGTACAGGCGTTTTGAGAGCCGCCCGTCACCGCACCCCACATCGAGCAGCGCGATTGGACCGCCGTGGTCTGCCGCTGCCCCGATCTGTGCCAGCAGCCTGTCGAGGTGGGGCGTTGAGGCCTTGGTCGGAATTTTCCCCGCATCAAAATATCGCCAGTCATCAGTTGCATTCCGCATCGCCATGATTTCTCCGCAGCAGCCGCCGATACACAGCCGGTGGGGAGCATAGCAGCTCGCAGAGGCTACAGTGTTGCTGGCGGGATGCCGGCGCTTCAGAAATACCCAGAACTTCAGGAACAGAACACATGCACGGGGCAGGCGGGGATGCAGGCTGGCGGTTCGACAATTCCTATGCCCGGCTGCCGGAGCAACTCTTCTCTCCGGCATTGCCAAAGGCGGTCCGTGATCCGAGCGTGGCGGTGTTCAACGAACCGTTGGCGGCTGATCTGGGACTCGATCCGGCCATTCTGCTCGCGGTGGCAGAGGGGATCTTTTCCGGCAACGCACTGCCGCCGGGCGCGGAACCGATTGCCCAGGCCTACGCCGGCCACCAGTTTGGCCACTTCACCAATCTCGGAGATGGCCGGGCCATTCTCCTTGGCGAGCACATCACGCCCGACTCCCGACGCGTTGATATCCAACTCAAAGGCTCGGGGCGCACCCGCTACTCGCGCGGCGGTGACGGCCGCGCGGCGCTCGGCCCGATGCTGCGCGAGTATTGTGTCAGCGAGGGGATGCATGCCCTGGGGATCCCCACCACCCGCAGCCTCGCTGTGGTCGCCACCGGCGAATGGGTCCTGCGCACCACACCCCTGCCCGGAGCGGTCCTTACCCGGATTGCGGCCAGTCATATCCGCGTTGGCACGTTTGAGTATGCCGCGGCGATCGACGCGCAGGGGGCGGCCCCCGCGGGCACCACGACAAACCACCCCCCTGCCCAGCAGGGCGCCACGCCGCCGGGCCTGCTCCCCGCGCTTCTCAACCACGCCATCGCCCGCCACGATCCCACCCTCGCTGCGACCGACGACCCGGCGACGGAATTTCTTGGGGCGGTGGTTGCCCGGCAGGCGCACCTGCTGGCCCGCTGGATGCTCGTCGGCTTTGTCCATGGAGTGATGAACACCGACAACATGGCTGTGTCGGGGGAGACCATCGACTACGGCCCCTGCGCATTTCTGGATGCCTATGATCCCACCACGGTGTTCAGTTCGATCGACCAGCAGGCTCGCTATGCCTATGCGAACCAGCCTGCGATCGCCCACTGGAACCTCGCCCGACTGGCCGAGAGCCTGCTGCCGCTGGTGCGGGGGGATGAGGAGGCGGCCTTGGAAAAAGTGCAGGGCGTGCTGGCACACTTTCCGGAACTGTTCGAGCGGCATCACCTCGCCGGAGCGCGGGCCAAGCTCGGCCTGATCACCCAGGAAAATGGAGACCGCGATCTGTTCACGGCGCTGCTCGGGCAGATGCATGAGGCGGGGGCCGATTTCACCACCACGTTTGCCGCCCTTGCCGGCATGGCTGAATCGGGAGCGGCCACTGGCGAGCCTTGGAGCCTTCCTGTTTTCCACGACTGGAGCACCCGCTGGCTGGAGCGGCTGAAGCGCCAGCCCGGATCATTGTCCGAGGCCGCCACACGGATGCGGCGTGTGAATCCACTGGTGATCCCCCGCAACCAGAAGGTTGAGGAAGCCCTCCAGGCAGCGGAGTCGGGGGATCTGTCAGTCGCCCACAGACTGCTGGCTGCGATCCGGGCGCCCTGGATCGAATCAGCTGAGAACGCTGCCTATCGCGCCGCCCCACCACGGGGCTGCGGACCCTACCGCACATTCTGCGGCACGTAAGCCGGCGGGATCGGCAGGTGCGAGGCGACGGGGCCACTTGTGACGGGGGCACTGGTGGAGGCTGGGGCCTCGCGTATCACTCCGCTGCTGATGCGATCGCCGATTGGCGACAGCCCTCTGAGGTTGCCAGCAGCGTCTGCCAGTGCTTGACGTAGCATTCCATAATCGCATCGGCCGCGTCAGATGTGATCGACGTTGCGTCGTAGCGGAAGGAGATCGTCATCCTCCCGGCATACTCGAAAATGCCAAAACCCCAGCGCGTGCCGGGCCGCAGCGGCGGCGTCCGGATCTGGATGTCGAGGCACTGCGCCTTGCCGAGCCACATGAGCCCCTCCGCATCCACCGGCAGTCGCTTGCGAAGCCGCCACGAAGGATCGCTGAGATTCGTGAGCACAGCCGTTGCAAAGCAGGTGGGCCGTTGCAAAACCCAGCGCATGGCCTGAGGGAAGCGCGCGGCCCGCTTGAGCGAGCTGAGAAACTGGATGCCCCGTCCCTGCTGCCTGCGCTCCTGGAAATCGCGTTGCAACCCCGGCAGCAGCGATTCCCAGTCGCCACAGTCGGCGATGCGGCGTTCGAGAAAAATATAGGTGTAGCGATTGGCGGCCGGCATTCGCTCGTCAGCGCGCGAACGCATGTCGGTAGGCACAGCGACGCGCATCCGGGCCTGTGGGGAGATTCGATTGCTCCGCTGCCACCCAGCAAGCACGGAGAAGAGCATCGCTACGGCAATATCGTTGCGGGTGGCGCTGAAACGCTGCTGGATGGCATCCATACCCGCCACTTCATCGGCAGAGAACGTGTGCGTGCGATGCCCGAGAGAGGAGCCTGATGGATGCCTGGCAGGCTGGGCTAACCGCCCGTGGAAAAAGTCCTCTATGCACTTTTTCCACTCGGTCGCCCGGTGGAAAAGCCGAGGTTTTCCACGGCCGACGGGCATCGCATCCAGCGATGCTGCACTTTGTCCACAGCCTGCTAAGCCGGGGGAAATATTGCTCGCCACTGGTGTGGGCCGCAGCAGGGAGAAGCGGGCCGCGTGCTTGAGGCGCTGCCACACAGCCCTCCCCCCGCCTTCGGCGCTGGGAACCTTTTCCCGCTCGTCCAACAGGGCAGCATCGGAACGGAAAAACGGATCCTCCTCCGGAGAGACTCCTCCCAGGACGGTATAGGCGAGCACAAGATCCTGCAGAAACATTCGCGCCCCATGGCCATCGCAGCAGGCATGGTGAAAGAGCAGCGCCAGATCCCAGCCCTCAGGCGTCTCGCGCAGGGAGCCCTGCAGGCCCGGTTCCCGTTCGAGGTCAATCCGGGGAAGATCGGCCGGAGGCTCCTCATCGGCACCGGCGACTGCCAGTTCTACCCAGCCGGTTGCCGGGGCATCCCAGATCAGGCTGCCGCTCCTGGTGCGGATGGTGGCGCGCAACAGCGGGTGACGGGCAATCGCAAACCGCCAGGCATCAGCCATCGCGACCGGGTCTATCGGGCCGGCAAACCGCAGCACGACTTCAAACACGAGGGGAAAGGCCGGCCGGTCATCCATCCACATGAACTGCTCAAATGGCGTGAGCCGCCACTGGCGATCGACGGTGGCCCAAGGGGCATGCAGCGCGATCAGGCTTGCGACATCTGGCATGCTGATTCCTCCCTGAGCATGGTGAAGCGGGGATCCCTCCGAGCCTCAAAGAATAGCCGATCGATCCAGCGGTCGGCATGGGCTGACGATTTCAGGGCGGTTTGGGGGATTGTGCCGCCGCTTTGGCGCTTGTGGCAACCGACTGCTACGATCCGGCAGTTCAACCCCCGGGGCCCACTCTTGGCTGGAGCCGATGAAATCCGCGTGGCTCCTTCTGCCGCTGTTCGTTGCCAGCGGCACTGCGGCGCTTGTGTATGAGATTGTCTGGCTCCAGGTGCTCGCCCTGCATGTTGGCGGCACGACCCGCTCGCTCGCCATCGTCCTCGCCACGTTCATGACCGGCCTCGGAGCCGGAGCCCTGATCGTGCCCCGCATGATCCCCGTGACGATTTCCCCCCTGCTGGCCTGCGCCGCTTTTGAGGTTGTCACGGCGCTGTGCGGCCTGGCCGTTCCCGGCCTGATCGCCGCCGCAGGCAGTCTTTCAGGACCGCTCCACTGGCTCACAATCTGCCTCCTGCTGCTGATGCCCACACTGGCGATGGGAGCGGCCCTCCCCGTCGCCACCCGGGCTCTCGGCAACGGCCGTCGCGCCGCCCTGCAGGTCGCCGGTCTGTATGCCGCCAACACGTTCGGCGGAGTGGTGGGGTGTCTCCTCGCGGGGTTCTACCTCCTCCGGGTGCACGACACCGGCGTGGCGACGCTTGTCGCAGTCGGCTGCAACCTCGCCGCCGCCGGGCTGGCGGTCCTGCTGGCGACACGTCTCGGTGGAGGTGGGCTCAGCGAGCCTGGCAGGCGTGCTGGAGGAGAGCCGTTCCTGCGGACAACACTCGATCAGGGGGTGCTGGTGGCCGCCTGCCTCTCGGGAGCCACGGCCCTGGCGGCCGAGGTGGTCTGGACCCGTCTGCTGACGCTCCTCCTCGGGGGCACAACCTACACCTTCTCGCTCATCCTCGCCGGGTTTCTCTGTGGAATGGGGATCGGTGCTGCCGTCGCGGGCACGCTGCAGCCCCCTCGGGCGTGGCTCGTCTGGTGCCAGGTGGCGCTGGTGCCGGCCATCGCCTTTGGCGCTTGGGCCCTGGGGCTCGGCCTGCCCGAGTGGCCAGTCAACCCGCGGCTGGCGCCGTCCCCCTGGGCCCAACTCCAGATCGATTGTGTCCGCTGCCTTGTGGCCGTTCTCCCCGCGGCCTGCCTCTGGGGGGCAACCCTGCCGCTGGCCATCGCGTCGGCGACGCATGGTTCAGGAAACACTCCCCTCGCGACAGGCGCCGTCCTCGCCGCCAACACGCTCGGGGCCGTTCTGGGCAGTCTTGCTGCGGCGCTCTGGCTGCTGCCGGGAGCGGGGAGCCGGGCCACACAGCAAGGGTTGCTTGTTGCGGCTGCTCTGGCGGCAGTTGTCGCTGTTCCGCCAGCGCTCCCGGACTCGCGTTGGCCAACCCGCCTTGGCCGCTGGATCGCCCCTGCGACTGGCCTGCTCATGGCGGTGCTGCTCGTTCCGCGGGTGCCGGGGCTTGCGCCGGCGCTCGTTGGCTGGGGGCGGCTGGCCGCGCTCTTTCACCAGCAGCCGGTTGAGTTTTTGGCCGTTCGCGAAGGGTCCGAGAGCACATTAGCCGTCTCCCGCTCCGCTGATGGCTCGCTCAACTACCACAACGCCGGCAAGGTGCAGGCCTCGGGGGAACCGCAGGACATGAGGCTCCAACGAATGCTCGGCCATCTGGCGACACTGGTTCCCGAAATCCCCCGGCGCGTGCTCGTCATCGGCTGTGGCGCCGGAGTTACGGCAGGGAGCGTGAGCGTCGATCCCGCCGTTGCTGCGGAGACGATCTGCGAGATCGAGGCAGAGGTGCCACGTACCGCCGAAGCGTTTTTTGGCAGCATCAACCACGACGTGATCCGCAATCCAAAAGTGTCCGTGCAGATCGACGATGCCCGCCATTATCTGCGCACCACGACCGAGCACTTCGACGCTATCACGAGCGATCCTTTTGATCCGTGGGTGCGTGGGGCGGCAAACCTCTACACCCAGGAATTTTTCGAGTTGGCACGCCGGCATCTGGCTCCCGGCGGGGTGATCACGGTGTTTGTGCAGCTCTACGAGGCGGGCACGCCGGCGGTGAAGAGCGAGATCGCCACGTTTCTCCAGGTATTTCCCGACGGCCTGATATTCGGCAATACCTCCGGAGGCACAGGCTACGACCTGATCCTGCTCGGCTGCAATGGTCCGCTGACGATCGATCTCGACCGGATCGACGGCCGGCTCCGCGCGGCCGATGCCCACCTGCTGCGTGAATCGCTCGCTGAGATCGGCTGCGACAATGCCGCTGATCTGTTCTCCTCCTACGCGGCCGCGGGACCGCAGTTGCGTTCCTGGCTAGCCGACGCGGAGATCAATCGCGACGGCAATCTCCGGCTGCAGTATCTGGCTGGATTCGGCGTCAACGTCTACGAGCAGAAGGCGATCTACAGTGCGATCCTCACTGCCGGCGACTGGCCTGAAAACGTGTTTCGGGGCAGCACGCTCCGCATCAACCGGCTCAAAAAGCTCGGCCGCAAGCCCCGCTATTGAAGTCATTTCAGGGGGGCCGAGCACCAATCTCAGCCGGAAAATCTTGCCGCCACGCACCACGAAGCCCCGGCTCGGTGGTCGGCGCCGTGAGCCGCTCCCCTGTGCCGCGGGCCTGACGATCCTCAACGGGCTCGGAATTTGCCATCCCATTCGAGCGCCAGTGGAGACCGAACAATCGCCCCATGGAAAAGAAACTCCAAGAGCCATCCAAAACAGCCACACGCGCCCGTAGCTCAATGCCGTGGCGCTACCGCCGCCGCGGGATAGATTCCGTTTTTCGGCCGGCATCCACTTGCCGAAGTGTTCTTCACTGGCTAACCTTCAAAGTTGTTTGGGGAACGTGCGAAAGGCCTCGCAGGGTGAAACCAGCCTGTGCCAGCGGTCGGCCGGAAAGAGCCTGCCAATGGATGAGATGGAGCTTGCCCGGAGCGTGAGGCAGCGGGAATTTTTTAACCACACAGAAAGCAGGTGAAACGATGACAGAGGGCTTGTTTTTGTTGGGCTCGGCGATGCCCGACCTTTCACTGGTTCAATACAACTCGGTGGACAACATCTTCTCGATGACGGTCGCGACGATGGGGGCAGCCGCGCTGTTCTTGTTCATGTCCCGGGCGCATGTCGACTCGGAATACCGGCCAGCCCTGCTGGTTTCGGGCCTCGTGGTTTCGATCGCCTGCTACCATTACTTCATGATTCGCCACAGCTGGCACGACGCTTATGCTCTGGTGGACGGTGGGTACAAGGGAACCGGCGCCGCCTTCAACGACTTCTATCGGTATGCCGACTGGATTCTGACGGTGCCGCTGTTGATGGTCGAACTCGTGGCTGTGCTCCGGCTTCCGGCGGCCAAGGCGACGAACCTGCTGACACGGCTGGTGATCGCGGCGGCCTTGATGATCGCGCTCGGCTATCCGGGTGAAGTGATCGCCGACCCGTCGCGGTGGTCAGAGCGGGTCATGTGGGGAGTGCTCTCGTCGATTCCCTTCTTCTACATCCTGTACGTGCTCTGGACGGAACTGACGAATTCTCTGGAGACGCAGCCACCCGCGGCCCGCCGACTCCTCGAGATCGCCCGGTTGGTCATTGTGATCACATGGGCGGTCTACCCGATCGCTTATGCGCTCGGTGGCACGCCCGAAGCTCTCGCTGCGAAGGCCGGGACCGCGAATGCCGCCAGTGGTGTCGTGGGTGCCGGTGGTGTCGTCGCCCTGCAGATTGGATACGCGATCGCCGACATGACCGCCAAGGCGGGCTTCGGCGTGCTGATCTACCTCATCGCCAAATCCAAGAGCACGAAGACGGCCTCAGCCTGAGGCATATGCCGCCGCGTGAGCGTCGAATACCTCTTGCGGGAGAATAGTGTTTCCATGCACGCGGCCTCGGTAATCTTGCTCTGCTGGGCTATGATCGGGGCCGCGTGCTTTTTTTCTCAGTCCACAGCCGGCGTCACAGCCGGCGTCTTGGCGAGTCTCGTCGCGTTGATCGGCCTGCCGCACGGCGCGGCCGACCATCGCTTTGCCAGGCCACGGCTCGAACCGGTTCTGGGGATGGCGTGGCTGCCGGTGTTTTTGGGCGGGTATCTGGCGGTTGCGGTGCTGGTCGTGTGCGGCTGGTTCGTGGCGCCGGCCGCCACAGTCATGGCCTTTTTTCTGGCTTCAGCGTGGCACTTCGGTCAGGAAGAGCCGCGGTTCCCGGTCGGTCCGCGGGGCCTGCGGCCGGTGTTCCAATTCGCCCGTGGAGGGCTCGTGATCTGGACGCCGCTGGTGTTTCAGGCCAGGGACGTCGCCGCGATCCTCGGCCTGGCGGCGCCTGGAGGCTCGGGCCCAGCCATCCAGCATGCCACCAGCCTGCTGACGGCTTGCTCGTGGATCATGCTGCCGCTCGCGGCGGCAGCATGGATGCTTCAGGGCTTGGCGGCCAGTAGGCGCACCGGCCAGAGGCGGCGGGTCTTACTTGCCGACAATGCGTTGGTCGCGTCACTGGTGGTGCTCTTCGCCGTCGCGAGCCCGCTGGTGAGCTTCCCGGTCTATTTCTGTGGCTGGCATTCGGCGCGGGGGCTTGAGCGACTCCGTCGGGAACTTGGAGAGAGCTGGTCGGAGTTCGTCCGCAGCCTCGCGCCCTTGACCGTGGGGGCGATTGCTTTGGTCGGGCTGGCCGCGTGGCTCGTGCTCGGTGGGGCGGGCTGGAATGGCATGCTGATCCGTGCGACCTTTGTCGGCTTGAGCGCTGTGGCCGTCCCGCATCTGCTTCTGCACGGCGTCGCCCCGCTATGCGAGTCGTCTACCCGGCGCCGGACGCAGACGCTCCACGTGGGGAGCGCCCTATGACAGCGGCCCCGGAATTCGACTATTGTATAGTGGGTGGCGGTCTTCAGGGCTGTCTCTTGGCCCATGCTCTGGCATGGCACAGGCCGGAGGCTACCGTGCTGCTCCTCGAACGGGCCGACGAGCTATGCGGCAATCACACCTGGTCGTTTCACCAGACAGACATTGCCGAACAGGCGAAAAGCTGGTTCGACCCGCTGGTTGCCCACCGTTGGCCCGGCTATCGCGTCCGGTTTCCGAAGCTCTCGCGGCGGGTTGAAATCGCCTACGCGACGATCACGTCCGACCGTCTTCGCGCGGCGACGCTGTCGCTGGCAGGCGGTGCGGGGGGCGCAACTCGCTCTGGCCGGTTCGGCGTTCGCACCGGCGTGTCGTGCGAGATCCTCTCGCCGACTGCGGTGAGGCTCGGCGGGACCGCCGACGTTTCCTGCCGCGCTGTCCTCGACTGTCGCGGGGGTGCGGGGGCAGGGTCGCCGGGCGGAACCGGCTACCAGACCTTCATCGGGCATGAGTATCAGACGGCTCGGCTCTGGCCGGCAGCGGAACCGACCGTCATGAATGTTCCGGCAGACCAGGCTGCGGGCTTTGAGTTTCTCTACGAACTCCCGCTCGGTCCTGATCGCGTTCTGCTTGAATACACCCGGTTCCACGAGGAGCCGGCCTGCGACACATCGCGGGCCGCCGCACTGATCTCGGCTCGGCTGGCCGAAGCCGACTCAGGATCGGCAAAGCTGATCCGAACCGAGCAGGGGTGTCTTCCAATGCCCTATACAGCCGCAGCCAGACGCGAAGGGCCGTCGCCAGCCGGAGGCTATGCCGGCGGCTGGTACCACGCCGCCACAGGATACTCCATGCCGCTGGCCGTTCGCTTCGCGGAGCTCGTCGCCCAGGCCTCCCCGGATCGGATCGCCGCGGAGGTCGCCTCTGCGGCCGCGGAGGACCGGCTGCGGCGCGGATTCGCCCGCTTTCTGAACCGTCTGCTCTTTTGCCTCGTCAGGCCCGCAGACCGCTGGAAGATCTTCCGGCGGTTCTACCGTGTCCTGCCAGAAGAGCGAATCGCCCGGTTTTATGCCCATCGCTTCACGTTCACCGATGCGGCTCGGATCATGATCGGCTGGCCGCCCATCGGCCTGGCGCCGATTCGTTTCGCGAGATCGTTTGTCTCAATCCCTGGACCGCTGCCGACATGACTCAAAATCTCCTCGGCTTCGCCGGCGCCGCGCACCAGACCGCCCGCACGGGCCACGGCTGGTCCAAGGCCCTCCAACTCGCCCCCGACCTCTATCCAGGCGTGGGCGGCAAGCGGCTGCGGGGCACCCTGCTCCAGCAGGCCTACGCGTTCGCCGGCGGCCGTTGCGCGGCGCCCACGCTGATCGTCGATGCGGTCGAGCTCTTGCACGCCGGTTCGCTGGTGATCGACGACTTCGAAGACGACTCGCTCACTCGCCGCGGCCAGCCGGCGCTCCATCAGGTGATCGGGCCTGCCCGGGCCGTCAACGCCGGCAACTGGATGTATTTCCGCGCTCTGGAGCTCGCGTTAGCCGCCCTGGACGATCCCGCCCGGTCGGCAGCGCTCGTGGGAAGATTCATCGCGGTGGCACGGCAGTGTCACGAGGGTCAGGCGATCGATCTGGCCACGCGGATCGACGAGGTCTCGCCGCGGCAGGCCCAGGTCACGGCGCTGGCGATTTCGCGGTGGAAAACCGGCCGCCTCGCGTCACTGGCGGCGTGGTGCGGTGCCCACGCCGCCGCGGGAGACCAGCAGACGCTGCAAGCCGTTGCCGCCTTCGGCTGCCGGATGGGGATCTGCCTGCAGATGAAAAACGACCTCGACGAGCTCTGCGAACTTCTCGACGGGTCAGATCGGTGCGACGATCTGCGCAACCGCCGCGTGACCTGGCCCTGGGCATGGGCCGCGAGCGAGCTGCCGGCCCGGCAGTTCACAGCCTGGCAACGCCGGCTGCGGCAATCAGATGAGCAGCGGGCAAAGTTCCGGCCGCTCGCCAAGGATCTGCTCGAAGCGACCCACCGCCGGGGGGCGGCTGCGATCAACGCCCGGCTCGACCGGGCAGTCGATAGGCTCACCGCCGCGACGGACGGAGCCCCTGAAGCCGGGCCGCTGGCCGCGATCTGCGACGCCCTGCGGGTCGCCAGCGAGCCGACGAAGGCGGAGGCTCTGCCGTGAATATGGCGACAGCTGCAGGGTGGCGTCCGCCTCAGTCAGGCACAGGCTTGCACCGGCGAGCGGCAGTGATCGGCAGCGGCTTCGGAGGCCTCGCTGCTGCCATCCGTCTGCAATCAATGGGCTTTGAAACGGTCTGCTACGAAGCCCACAACCAGCCAGGGGGGCGCGCTGCCGTCTACGAGGACGGCGGCTATATCTTCGATGCCGGGCCGACCGTGATCACCGCCCCACACTGTCTGGAGGAGCTCTTCGAGCTCTCAGGCAGGCGGATGGCTGACTACGTCCGCCTGTTGCCGGTGACCCCGCTCTACAGGCTCCAGTGGAGCGACGGCGTGTCCTTCGACTACGTCGCCGACGAGGCGGGATTGATCGAACAGGTCAGGCGTGTGAATCCCGCCGACGTGGCAGGCTACCTGCGCTTCGCCGACTATTCCCGACAGGTGTTTGCCAAGGGATACGAGGAGCTCGGCGCTGTCCCCTTCCTCCACTTCACCGACATGATCCGAGCCGCCCCGCAGCTGGCCCGCCTGCGGGCCGACCGGAGCGTCTATGCGGCCGTTTCACGATTTGTCAAAGACGAGCACCTCCGGCAGGCGTTCAGCTTCCACCCCCTGCTCGTCGGCGGGAATCCGCTGGAGACGAGCTCCATCTACACGCTGATCCACTGGATCGAGCGGAAGTGGGGCGTGTTCTTTCCCGAGGGGGGCACCGGGGCACTCGTCCGGGGCCTCGTGCGGCTCTTCCAGGACCTCGGCGGCACGCTCCGACTTGCGGCCCCGGTCGATCGAGTCACGCTCGAGACTGCCGGCGATGCAACGAAGCACACCATCCACGCCTCCGGCGGGCCGCCGGCGGCGTTCGATGCCGTCGTCTCGAACGCCGACGTCCACCATACCTATGCCAAGCTTTACCGCGGGGTTGCCGCGGCCGGCCGCCGGCAGCGGCGGCTGGAGCGTATGGCCTGGTCGATGTCGTTATTCGTGCTGTACTTCGGCACCAACCGTCGGTATCCGCACCTGGCTCATCACACGATCCTGTTCGGGCCTCGGTTTCAGGGGCTCCTGCGGGATATCTTCCACGGCCACCACCTGCCTGCCGACTTCAGCCTCTATCTCCACGCCCCCACGGTCACCGACCCGAGCATGGCTCCGGCCGGAGGTGAGTCGTTTTACGTGCTCAGCCCCGTGCCGCACCTGGGCAACGCGGCGATCGACTGGGAGGCGGTGGCCACCGGCTACGGCGACGCTATTCTTGAGTCGCTCGAGCAGCACCTCCCGGGGTTGCGCAATCGAATCGTGACCCGTCGGCACTGCACGCCCGCCGACTTCGCAGAGAGGTTCAGCGCCCATCACGGGTCCGCCTTCTCGGTAGCGCCGACGCTCACCCAGAGTGCCTATTTCCGTCCCCATAACCGCGACCCGGACATCCCCGGGCTCTATCTTGTTGGGGCGGGCACCCATCCGGGGGCCGGCGTGCCCGGCGTCGTCAACTCTGCCAAGGCCACCTGCGACACGATCGCAGCCGATTTCCATGTCGTCGCCAGTTAGCAGCCCGACAGCAGGGGATTCGATCCGGCTGCACAGCCGCTCGTTCTCATTTGCCAGCCGGCTGCTGCCCGCCGGCAAACGGGGCGACGTCGAGCGGCTCTACGCCTGGTGTCGGTGGTGCGACGACGGCGTTGATACCGCTGCCTCGCCGCGGCGGGCGCTGGAGTTCGTCGAACGGGCCACACAGGACGTCGGCCGAATCGCCGGCGGAAAAAGCCCGGTCGCCGCCGAGAGCCGCTGGCTGGCGGAACTCGTCGGTCGACACGACCTACCGCTCGAGGCAGCCCTGGCCCTGCTCGATGGGATGCGGTCAGACCTCACGGCGGCGGAGGGCTTTCACGAGGCCGACCTTCTGCGGTATTCCTTTCGGGTCGCCGGGGCGGTCGGCGTGCTCCTGTGTCCAATCCTCGGCCTAGCAGATCGACGCCATCTCCCCCACGCCGCAGCACTCGGCATGGGCATGCAACTGACCAACATCGCCCGCGACGTCGCGGAAGACTGGCGGCGGTCTCGCTGCTACCTGCCGCTTGAATGGACCGCCGGGCTGCGGCCTGGCAGCGGGCCGCCCGACCCACGGCAGGTACGGCGGGGAGTGAAGACGATTCTCGACGTCGCCGATGACTACTACGCTGCCGGGGAGGCGGGCATCAGCGGGCTCGACACCGATTCCCGTCTGGCTGTCCGGACGGCAGCGAGAATTTATCATGCGATCGGGACTAAGATCAGAAGGCGAGGCTTCGAGGTGCTCGACGCACGGGCCCGGGTCTCGACGCTGGGAAAACTCGGAATCTTTGCCGTCGCGATGCTCACACCTGCCGGCGGCAGGCGAGCGAGGCAGCTTGAAGACTCGGCCGGGCGGGCTCTCGCTGCGGCACAACGGCTGTTAGCGGAATATGGAATAACGGTTCAGGGTTAAGCGCTCACACCTTGCCGTCGCGTTACGATGGCAGGACATGGGCTGGTTTTAAAGCTCAACACACACATATGGAGTCAGATTATGAAGTGGGATGCTTGGAGCGTTGTGTTTACCGGTCTGTCGCTGACGAGCGTGACGGCGGTCGTCCTATTTCTTCTGGTCGCAATCAATCCCAAAGACGCCGCGTACGGCTCATTGCCGCTGTTCTACGCCGCTGGCTCGGCGGTCGTGGCGTTGGCCTTCAATCGGGCTTCCGTATGGGCCGCCCGCCGGGCTGAGCGTTTCGTTCCGTGAATCGCCAGCACCGGGCGAGCAACCAAAAAACTCGCGGATTTCTGCGGAGAGGCGACCGAAGCCCGCCGTTCTATCCATCCTTTCGCCCCTGACGACCGACAGAACCTGCCATAGGTGCTGTGTTCCACTTTCGCTCGATCGCGGCGAAACAGGCGAAAACCCCAAGCACGGCCAGTCCGTAGAGCATCGCGATCAGGGACAGGGCCACGTCGTACGGTTTGGGCGTCGAGAGGGAGACCCGCAGGAGAACCGTTGAGATCACGAAACCGGCGTTGCGAAAAACGTGTTCGTAGCGGTCATAGTAGGCCAGCGATACGATCAGCAGAAAAACGTCTGTGAAGATCATGAATTCGAAGAACCGGGGAAAGAAGAAGAGATCGACATCGATCGGCGGCGGTGCCAGCAAAACCGGCACCCCCTCGATCAGCCTGGCCCAACTTGCCAGATTGACCAGCGCCAGGGTGACCAGCACGACCAGCAGCAACACGGCCACGGCCTTCTTGAGCTGGATGAAGCCATCGAGGTCACGATGCGTGGGCGTCTTTGGTGTCAGGTGCCGCAGCAGGTTAAAGCCGGTCACGATCAGGAACATCATGACGGCCCCTGCCATGTCGAACAGGACGGCCTTGACCGCGGCGGGCTCCGCCAGCCAGTTTTCCAGGTCGTGGAAACCGCCGATGTCCTTGAACACTCCGCGGACGACGATCAGCGAAATGATCTGGTATTGCTTGGCGACCTCTCCGGTATGCGAAGCGGCCAAGGCGAACACCAGGAGAATCACCTCGTAGAACAGGATCACACTGAACGGCGTGTAGACGGCATGGAGCGGGCTTTTGTCGATGCCCTCGAAGAGCGTCTGGGGCAAGTCAGGAAACAGTCGGGCGATCCCTATAACGCTCAGGTGCACGAGAAAGCCGACCGCTGCCCCAGTTACCACCAGCCGTTCCAGCCAGGCCCGCACGGCCGGGCTGTCGAGGGCGTCAAAGATATCGGCCAGTCGGCGGCGGATCGAACCCAGCACGGCAATCCCTCCGAAATGAGCGTTGTGCCTGAGCAATCGACGCAGGTGTTGGCCCTATTGTAGGCACTAGCCCCCACCCGGTCGGGTATGCTCCAGAAAAGCCCCGGAGTGACCGCCGAACCACTGATCGCCGGTTCGCAGCCTGAGACTGGTTTCCCGCCGATCTTCATCCCTCGGCCAGTTCCGGCACCAACAGCCGGACCAGCCATCCGGCCTTCGGCAGCACAGCAACCGACACGGTGCCAAACACCCGAACCTTCAGCGGGATTTGCACGGCGTTCATCGATTGCAGTAAGGGCACAACAACACTGCCACACTTCCGCAGTGTCAACGCCGAGCGGAGGGTCGACACATCGAGCGTCACCCCGGAGTCATCCGCACTGATCACGACCGGGCGACCATCGAGAGTGCCCGTGCATCGCCCGGCCAAGATCAGTTTGGGTGATTGCCTGTATCCCGTGTGCGGATCTTCATCGTACCGTGCAGGATCCATTCGGCATGTTCGGCTGAAGGGCCAGTGCCGCTGGGGATTTTGATATGCATGTTGTCGAACTCGTACGTGATCTCAGCGCGGCGACCTGTGAGATTGTCGTAAAGGCCGATCAACAGGTCTGGCCACGTATTGGTTTGATCATTGGGCATAGGAGGGGTTCCAGAGAGGATGCAAACAAAGGAAAGCATAGGCGTGACAAGAAAAAAAACAACTCGGACGGCAGGTGAATCACCGCCCCGTCGCGGCCCCCCTGCCGCTGGATGCGGCGACGTCGGCACCAGCCCCAGCGAAGGCCGAGGTCTGCCGGGGGGCGTTTGAGGCCGCCGATGGTGCCCTCCCCTCCCTGCCTGTGGTAGAAAAGAGGCGGATATTTGATCCCGGCGCCTTGCCATCCGTTTCACCGTTGGCCCCGGGCCCCCGAATACCCCCTACGCGCCCGTAGCTCAGGTGGATAGAGCATGGGATTTCTAATCCCAGGGTCGCTGGTTCGAGTCCAGCCGGGCGTACTTGATTCCAAGGGTTCACTGCCGCCCTTGCCGGGGTGGTGTTTCCCAAACCGTTACGCGATTCGCAGGCGAAGGCCTGCGCGCAGGCGTCGAGGGAACAACGGAGCACACAGGCCTCCAACCGACAGACCTGAACTCCACCAGGGCGACCAGGATTCGCACGATGATTCATCTCTTATTCTACGGCAATTGTCAGGTCGAGGCCGTGGAACAAACATTACGGTTGGACCCGAAGGTCTACAGCGTCCGTAGCGTGAGTTGTTGGTTGACGACGATCGAAAAGGTGGAATTCACGGAGTTGATAGCGAAGGCCGACATCATCGTGACACAACCGATAGCCGACGGATACCGCGGTCTCGACTATCTTTCGACGCCCTATATCCTTCGGCATCGCAAGCAAGGATCACAGGTCTTCTTATTCGACAGCTGCCATTTCGTTTTCTACTACTTCGACGCACGATACCGACAATGGAACGGCACGCCGTTGCACAAACCAATATCCTACCACTACGACACGATGGTGGAGTGCTATACGAACCGCAGATCGGTTGATGAGTATCTGGCGGACTGCGTATTGAACCCAGACTTCAAAAGCTCCGCGCAGCTCGAAACGATCGCAGCAGCGAGCCTTCAACGCCTGAACACGAAATACGCCGACAATCTTGAGCACTACAGCGGCGACGGGGTCCACATCCTCTCCACCCACGACTTCATCCGCGACAACTATAAAGAGCGACTCCTCTTCTACTCAATGAATCATCCGTCCAGGCATTTGATCCATTTTATCTGCGAAGGCTTTCTCCGTTTTACAGGCCTGCCAGGCTCGATGGATTATTCAATTGATACTTTGGCGACGATTCAATGCATCTTGTATTCCTGCGTTCAAAAGAACGTTGCTTTTGCGATCGCCGACCATAAACCGCTCCTGCTGGACAAAACGACGGAACGTGACATTGCGGTTCTCTACTATGAAACGTATGCGCGAATCGGCCTCTGCTAAATGAACCGAGGGTCATTCTCGGTGGCCTCACTCTCCCAATGCGGATCTGCACGCCCCCCAGGCTCGGGCCGATCCCCACGCGCTGCACTGGGGGAGACGGCCGCTTTGATTCCGCTTCAACAGCCCAAAAGGCAACAGGGTTCGCGCTATTTTCGCCGGAAAAAACCCGGCACAACCGGAAGCCGTCGTCTGCCAACGCGGTTATCGCACAACCACCCCTCGGCGGCGGCCAGTTGAGATGATTTGCGGAAGGGCCGCGATCACTTCCTGCGGACCATGACTATGGATTGGCGGTTATCAGTGACGAACCGCACGATCTCCAAACTGCGGGCGACGAGCAATTCGGCAATCTCCCTGGTGGATGAGTTCCCCACACGGATATGCACAGATATGCACGACCTGCGGAGGATGGCCGCGGACAAGTGCCCGGGCTAGAAAGTCGT
>CAISJI010000215.1 GCA_903885565.1 uncultured Planctomycetaceae bacterium | reverse complement strand
GATTTACTATCCGCTGTTTATGTTTGGGGTGTCGCAGGCCAAATCGGGGGCGGTGCCGCCGGTGGCGGTGTGGACCGGCAACGTGCTGGTAACGCTGTGGGGCATGTGGCTGATGCGCAGCGTCGTCCGCACGTAGCTGGCGACGAAAAACGCGCCCTCCCGCTCACCAGAGCGCCGTCGGCGTCGATCATGCGGCGTATCCGCCGGTCGGCGTAGTCGTAGGTGGAACGCAGCTCAAGGTCGGAGCCGGCAAGCGCCGCGGCCGAGACGGTAAAGCGTGCCATGCCGGCCGCCTGCGTGCCGCCCGTTATTTGTCAAGTTTTATTGCAATTAAACTTGACATTTAGCCGCCTCTGACCAATCCTTAAGGGTATGGCAGCCCGAACCCAACCAGCCCAGACCAGTCGCGTGGCGACCGCCGTTCGCCTCCGCATCGAGCGGGGCGGGGAACGGCTGTGGCGGCTGGAGGACTTCCGCGACCTGCCCTTTCCCGCCGTTGCTCAGGCACTGTCCCGCATGGCCCGAGCCGGAACCATCGAGCGGCTGAGCAAAGGGACTTACTACCGCTCCCGTGAGACCGCGTTCGGGCAGAGCCGTCCGAACCCGTCGGCTATCCGCAGTCTGGCTGCGCGGCACGCGCCGCTCTTCCCGTCGGGCACGGCGGCGGCCAACCTCCTCGGCTTCACCACCCAGACCGCCAGACAGACTGAACTTGCGACCACCGCGAACAGCCTGCCCCGGAAGCTCATCGGCCCGGACATGGTGGTTCACACCCGCCGGCCTGAGGCGTGGTCGGGTTTGTCGGAGACGGAAGCCGCCCTGCTCGACTTCCTCCGCCGCGCCGGAAAGATGAGCGAACTTGACCCCGACGAGACAGTCGGGCGGACGCTTGCACTGCTGTCGCAGCGCGGACGACTTGAGCGACTCGTGGCAGTCGCCGCGACCGAACCGCCCCGCGTCCGGGCGATACTTGGTGCGCTTGCCGCCCAACTCGGTAAGCGACGCGCCACGCTTGAAGGGCTGCGTCGCAGCCTGAATCCGCTTTCTCGGTTCGACTTCGGCGCCTTCGCCGGAATGTCCAACGCCCGCCAGTGGCAGTCGAAAGGACGCACGCCATGAGGCTCTATGAACACCCCGAGTTCGAGCAAGCGATCCTTCGCGCCGCCGAACATTACCGCGGGCAGGGGCTTCGCCGACATCCATCGCGGCGGCGATCACACGGGACTGCGACGAGCAGTGCCGGCTGCTCTGCTACGGAGCCTTCCCGTCCTAGCGGGAGATGCAGGAGAGATTCGAAGATCTCCGCTCAAGCCTCTGAGCCAACCCTGGTGCGGCTTCTTAGCTGCCCGTGGAAAAAGTCATCCATGCACTTTTTCCACTCGGTTGCCCGGTGGAAAAGCCGAGGTTTTCCACGGTCGACGGGCATCGCATCCAGCGATGCGGCACTTTATCCACAGCCTGCTAGGCCAACGTGAGCAATCCACCGGTCGGCGCACAGAGAGGCCGGGCCCAAGTCGCGATTCGGCGGCGAAAAAGCCGGCCCTGATCCCACCCGATCCCAACTGGTTGCAGAACGCAGGAATTCTGGCAAAATCCCCTTCTCTTCGCCCCCCGATTCTGTCCTCCGGAACTAAGGAACATTCCATGGCCCGCCCCGTCACGCTCTTCACCGGCCAGTGGGCCGATATGCCGCTTGAGGATCTGGCCCGCAAGGCCAGCGAGTTTGGCTACTCCGGCCTGGAGCTGGCCTGCTGGGGCGACCACTTCGATGTGACGAAGGCTCTGGAAGACAGCAGCTACTGCGCCGCCAAACGCGATCTGCTCGAACGGCACGAACTCACCGTGCACGCCATCTCCAACCATCTCGTCGGCCAGGCGGTGTGCGACACGATCGACGAACGCCACAAGTCGATCCTCCCGCCACATGTGTGGGGCGACGGCAAGCCAGCCGGCGTCAACGCCCGCGCCACCGAGGAGATGAAACGCACCGCCCGGGCAGCGCAGAAGCTCGGCGTGTCGGTGGTCAACGGATTCACCGGCTCCTCCATCTGGCACCTCTTCTATTCCTTCCCGCCAGTGCCAGGCTCGATGATCGACGCCGGCTACAAGCAGTTTGCCGAACGCTGGAACCCGATCCTCGATGTGTTTGCCGAATGCGGCGTGCGGTTTGCGCTTGAAGTGCATCCGGGCGAAATCGCCTACGACACCATCACCGCGCAGCGGTCGCTCGAGGCGATCGGTCGCCGGGAAGAGTTTGGCTTCAACTTCGATCCGAGCCATCTGCACTGGCAGGGGGTCGATCCGGTTGAATTCATCCGGGCGTTCCCCGACCGGATCTATCACGTGCATGTCAAAGATGCGATCACCACACTCAACGGCCGCGCTGGCATTTTGGGCAGCCACCTCAACTTCGGCGATCCCCGCCGCGGCTGGGATTTCCGGTCGCCCGGTCGGGGCGGCGTCGACTTCGAAGAGATCATCCGCGCCCTCAACCACACCGGCTACAGCGGGCCACTCTCTGTGGAGTGGGAAGATTGCGGGATGGACCGCGAGCATGGCGCCGCCGAGGCGTGCGAGTTTGTGCGGCATCTCGATTTCGCCCCGAGCACCCGGCAGTTTGACGCGGCCTTCGCCGAAGACACCTGAGCGGCCAGTTCAATCCGGGTTTCCCGGGCAGAGAGGTTTTCCCGGTGGCACGACTCCTCCCCCTGAAGCGGGCCATGGCGGGTGCCTGCGCGGTGATCCTCGGCCTGGGATCGACGGGCTGGCAACGCACGCTGCCTGCTGCCGAGCCAGCCGCCGCAGCCACCCCCGCAGCAGTCGCGGCCGAATGGGAGACGGCGCTCGCCGATCTCAAGCGCCGGGCAGCCGCCGGTGGTCATGAGCAGATGACGAAGATTCTGGCCGACTGGGATCTGCCCGCCCCGGCGGGACGGCAAGCGATCTTCGCCATCCCCTCAGGCATGGAACCGCCCGCTGGCCTGGAAGACGAGTCTGCCCGCCGCCTGTGGGACGATTTTTTAGCCGCCCGCAAAAACCGCGCCGCGGACACGTTTGCCCAAGCGCTGACAGCCGCCCGTGCCCATGCCAAGCGGCCGGGCCGCGGGGCCGCAGAAACAATGCCTGCCGCGCCGCTTCAGCAGCAGATCTGCTCGGCGGTGGAACTGCTCTATGCAACTCTCCGCGATGATCCCGATCATGCCCGGGCCAGAGAGGCGGGGGGCTGGGTGCGACGCGGAGAGGAGTGGGTGTGGCCGGAGGCGGCCCGCCGGCTCTCCAAACGGGAGGAATTCGACTCTGCCTTCGGCTGGCTCCCCCAGGGCCGGATGAACCGCTACCGAGCCGGAGAGCGATTTGACGGCGGACGCTGGCTGACGGCGGAGGCGGCCGAGGAGATCGTTCGGCCGCTGGCCCGCGGCTGGAAGTTTGACAGCGACCATTGGCAGATCAAGTCGACCGCCAGCCTCGCCGCCACAGCCGAACTGGCAACCCGCCTCGAGCAGACGCACGACATCTGGCGGCAGGTGTTTGGGGCCTATTGTGCCGAGCCTGCCGAATGGGAAAAACGGCTGGAGGGACGCGGACGTGTTGCTCCCCGCGAGCCCTTCGCGGCCAACCTGCTCAACAGCCGCACTGAATATGTGGAGGCTCTGGAACAGGTTGAGCCGGCCGCCGCCCAAACGCTCGGCCTCTACTGGACCCCCACCCACACCGCCTGGTTTGCGGCCGAGAGGCTCAAGCCGGAGGCAGCCGAGCCCGCACAGCCCGTCGGCCTCGAAACCACGACCATCCATCATGAGGCGGTGCACCAGCTCTTTGCGGAGATGCGTCCCACCAGCCCGCTGGCGGGAGAACGCTGCGGCTTCTGGGCGATCGAGGCCGCCGCCTGCTATCTCGAAAGCCTCGAGCCCGCCCCCTGCGGCTGGACGCTCGGGGGGATCGATGCCGGCCGGGTGCCCGCGGCCCGGGAGCGGCTTTTGATCGACGGCTTCTATGTGCCGCTGGAGGAGCTGACCAGCCTCGGGCGGCGCGCCTTTCAAGCCGACGAGCGGCTGCCGGCGATCTACAGCCAGATCGCCGGCTTGGCCGATTTCTTCATGAATGGCCAGCGCGGGCTCTACCGGGAGGCTTTCGTGGAGTATCTGGTGCGGATTTACACCGGCACCGTCGACCCCGACACGCTCGCCCGCCTCTGCAAACGCAGCTACGCCGAACTCGACGAGGAATACCGGCGGCACCTCTCGCGGTAAGGCTCTCGTTGACGCCGATTCCCGCAGGCTTTTACACTTCGTCCCACACAACCACCTGCGCTTTGAATTTTCCAGACAGCTCCTTTGAGGAATCCCATGAACGCCCCCGCCACCTCCCCCGCGTCCCGATCCGCCGCTGCCACCGATATCGACCGGTTGGCCATCGACACGATCCGCACGCTCTCGATGGATGGCGTGGAGGCGGCCAAGAGCGGCCACCCCGGCACGCCGATGGCGCTGGCGCCGGTCGCCTTCACCGTGTGGAAAGATTTTCTCCGCTACGACCCGACCGATCCGCTCTGGCCCAATCGCGACCGCTTCGTGCTCTCCTGCGGCCATGCCTCGATGCTGCTCTATTCGCTGATCCATCTGGCCGGCATCCGCCGGCCCGCCTCGGCCGGTGGCGCGGCGGCTGTGTCGCTGGAAAACATCAAGAAGTTTCGCCAGCTCGATAGCGTGTGCGCCGGCCATCCCGAGCACCACATGACTTCCGGCATCGAAACCACCACCGGCCCGCTGGGCCAGGGCTGTGGCAATTCTGTCGGCATGGCGATCGCCTCCCGCTGGCTGGCCGCCCACTACAACCAGCCGGGCCAAACCCTCTTCAATTTCGACACCTATGTGCTCTGCAGCGACGGCGATCTGATGGAGGGGGTGGCCACTGAGGCCGCCTCGCTGGCTGGCCACTTGAAACTGGCGAACCTCTGCTGGCTCTACGACGACAACTCGATCACGATCGAGGGAGAAACCGATCTGGCCTTCACCGAAAATGTGGAGCTGAAGTTCAAGGGGCTCGGCTGGCATGTGGAGCGGGTGGCCGATGCCAACGACACCGCAGCGCTCAAGCGGGCCCTCACAGCTTTCAAGACTGAGCAGGAGAAGCCGACGCTCATCATTGTCAAAAGCCAGATCGGATTTGGCGCGCCGAAGAAGGCTGGCTCCCATGAATCGCATGGCGCCCCCTTGGGGCCGGACGAGATCAAGGGGGCCAAGGCTGCCTACGGCTGGCCGGTCGATGCGCAATTTCTGGTGCCGGCCGAGGTGCCCGCCCACTTCGCCGCCACGCTCGGCGCCCGCGGCCAGCAGGCCCATGCGGCCTGGAAAACGGCGATGAGCGGCCTCACCAAGCAGCACCCCGCCGTGGCCGCAGAGCTGGCGAATTTTCTCGCCGGCAGCCTGCCGGCCGGCTGGGAGAAGGCGATCCCCACGTTTCCGGCCGATGCCAAGGGGGTGGCCAGCCGCGTCTCCTCCGGGAAGGTGCTTTCGGCGATCAGTCCGACTGTGCCCTGGCTGATCGGCGGCTCGGCCGATCTGGCTCCTTCCACGATGACGCTCGTTGCCGGGGCGGGAGACTTTGGCCCTGAGTCGTATGGCGGACGCAATTTCCACTTCGGCATCCGCGAGCATGCCATGGCCTCGGCCTGCAACGGCATGGCACTGTCGGGCCTGCGGCCGTTTTGCGCGACGTTTTTTGTGTTCCTCGACTACCTCAAGCCGGCGCTACGGCTCTCGGCCATCGGCAACCTCGGCGTGATCTATGTGCTCACCCACGATTCGATCGGCCTCGGCGAGGATGGCCCGACCCACCAGCCAATCGAACAGCTCGCCAGCGCCCGGGCGGTGCCGGGCTTGAGCGTGTTCCGGCCGGCTGATGCCAACGAAGTTGCCGAGATGTGGCGGGTGGTGATGCAGCGGCCCGATCGGCCCGCCGTGCTCGTGCTCAGCCGGCAGAATCTCCCCACGCTCGACCGCACGCAGTTGGGCAGCGCCAGTGGCGTGGCCAAGGGAGCCTATATCCTGCAGGATGTGCCCAAGGGCACGCCCGATTGCATCCTCATCGGTACCGGCAGCGAACTTTCCCTCTGCCTCGATGCCGCCGCCCTGCTCAAGGAGAGCGGCGTCCATGCCCGCGTGGTGAGCATGCCCAGCTGGGACCTCTTCCAGGAACAGGATGCCGCCTATCGCGAGAGCGTGCTGCCGGCGAAGGTCACAGCGAGAGTGGCCTGCGAAGCGGCCTGCGGGTTTGGCTGGGAAAAATGGCTCGGCACCCGCGGCCGGTTTGTCGGCATGACCGGCTTTGGTGCCTCCGGCCCCGCCCCGGCTCTCTACAAGCATTTCGGCATCACAGCCGCAGGCGTGGCCGAGGCCGCGAAGCAATCGATCGCCGCAGGCTGAAAAGCTTGGGTCGCTTGAGCGACTACTTCGCCTATCGAGCACATCGGGGGACAAGGCGGAGGGATCGGCGAACGCTTGAGGAGCGTACACGCGACGAAACTTTTGCCGTTTATGCTTGACGCGGCCAAAGCCAGCTATGGCCTTTGTCCGCTTGAGTCGGCGGAGGGAAACGCCAAGGATTTCCCGCGCCGACGGCATCGCTTCCGGCGATGCATCGCGAAGCCGGACAAAGCCACTCACGGCACATCGGGGGACAAGGCGGAGGGATCGGCGAACGCTTGAGGAGCGTACACGCGACGAAACTTTTGCCGTCCCGCAGCCGGCACACTTGCTGTACGCCGACAAAGCCATCCATGGCCTTTGTCCGCTGAGGGGCATCCGACGCACTACGGCTGCTGGTGGGAATCACCGATGACGCCATCTTCGGGATCGGTGCCGGCGGCCATGTGGCCGTCGTGATTCCTGAAGAGGTGATCGTCTCCCCGCACATCCTCGGAGGAGAGCCGGCGGATGCGGCCGTCTTCAAAGAGCACGTGATGGATGCCGTCGGGATGATTGCTGCTCTTCTCGCCGGTTTCATCGGGGGCATCGCCCATGAGCGGATGGTGCGCGCGGCTGGCATTCCGGTTGGGCTGAAGACGACCGGAGGCATCCCGATATCCAAGCGTGTATCCGAAATCGCCCCCCATATCCTTGATCATCCCCTCAAACTGCGGCGTGCCGACTGCCGAGTGAAGCGCTTCGAGCGTGGGGATGCGGAATGTGCCACTTTTGGCCAGCGGCGTGTCAGGACAGAGGAGCGTTCCGTCATCGGCCACAAGCCGCTGCTCGGAGACGAGCGTCGGGGCATAGAGGCCAGCCCGCGACAGGGGGCCGGAATCGGGAGGCGTGGGAAACGCCTGATGGGAAGAGGCATAGCCCTGCAGGGCGCCGGAGAGTTTCATGAGACTGCGTTCGGCGCGGCGGGCCCTCGATCCGGCGATCGATTCCAGCAACAGCGGCCCCACCAGCACACAGGCGGCCAGCGCCGTGGCGGCGATCACCATGCGGTCGAGCCACACCCGCGGCGACGCGCCAGCCCACGGGGCAGGCTCAGGCGTAAAGGCTCGGGGCATCGGCAGAGTTTGGGGGGCGTTGGCGGCGGTTGCCACGAAGCGGATCGTGCGGCCGGCCAGCCCGGGCGGCGCGGGCCAGGGATCGCGATCGCTCGCCAAGGGCCGCGTGGCAGCCCGCAGGGCCTCCAGATCGCGCCGCAGGGCCGGGCCCTCCTGAGGATCGGCCAGGGCCATCTCAACCCGTCTCGACTCCGGTTCATCCAGAGCCCCGAGGAGATAGCCGACGAGTTCGTTTCGAATCATGATGGTGTTCTCAGTGGTGGCTTGGGACTGGGCCGCGCCCACGGTTCCCGCGGATCGCACACCCTTTATTGTTCTCTGCCATCTGCCTGCCAGGACTCATTCAATCTCAGGAGTGCGGAGTGGAGCCGGCTTTTTACGGTTCCCACCGGAATCCCCAACACATCGGCCGCCTCGCGGTATTTCATCCCCTGATGGTAAACCAGCAGCACCGTCGATTTGAGCGCTTCGGGCAGATCGTTGACCGCCGTTTGCACCCACTCACGAGACTCCTGACCTGCCAGCTGTTCGTCGGCCGTCTGATCGCGTCCTGAAAGCATCTCCACCAGCGCCCCCACGTCGTCGTCGCCGCCAGCCCGCTGATCGAGGCTCACCATGCGGTGGCGACGGTTGCGGCGCTGGGCATCGATAGCCTGATTGGTGGCAATTGTGTAGAGCCAAGGTCGAAACCGGCGGCCCTCTTCGAACCCCTCTTTCTTCAGATACACCTGCAAAAACGCCGCCTGAAAAACATCCTCCGCCATCTCCGCGTTACCGAGGTAACGCCGGAGGTAGCTGAAGAGTTCCTGCTCATAGCGGTGCACAAGCTGTTCGTAGGCCGATTCGTCCTGATCCACCCGGAAACGGCGAATCAGGTCTTCGTCGGAACGCCCAGCCCACGCTTCAGCCCCCTCCCCTGACGCAGCCGCGCCACCGGTGGGATTCCCCCCGGAGGCGGCCCCGCCCTGCGAATGAGCCGAGCGGCCCGAACGGGGGTGAGAGTCGTGTGCAACCATGAGTCACTACGCAGGATCGCGGGGGAGGGTTCGTGGGGCTGGAAAAAGAACAGCCCCGTCCCAGACGCCCCGTGGAGTATAGTCGGTGCCGACGGGGAGCGGCACGGCATCGCAGCAGCAAAAAAGCCTCCCCGGCCCCAGCCCTTATCTCATCGCGCCCCCCGCGGGCCGGCAACAGACCCGGGATCCCCCGAATTTCCATCTGAAAACTGCCCATGAATCCCCCTGCCCGTCCTTACCGCTGGGCCACTCCCGGCGATGTGAATGCCTTTTTCGGACTCTCGCTCGACAATCTGGCCGACCTTGTGCTGGCTGTCTCGCTGCTGGCCGCCGTCTTTAACTACCCGGTACAGTTTGCCCTGTCGCACCTCGTGCCGGGCACCGCCGTCGGCGTGGTGGTGGGGGATCTCCTCTTTACCTGGATGGCTTTTCGCCTCGCCCGGCGAACCGGGCGCAGCGATATCACGGCGATGCCGCTGGGGCTCGATACCCCCAGCACATTCGGGATGGTGTTTTTCGTGATCGGCCCCGCCTTCGCGGCGGCTCTGGCAGGCGGGATGGAACGCGAAGCCGCGGCCCGGCATGCCTGGCATGTGGGGAGGTGCACAATTGTGGCCAGCGGCATCTTCAAATTCGCCTGCGCTTTTTTTGCCGACCATGTGCGGCGGCTGGTGCCCCGGGCCGGCCTGCTCGGCAGCTTGGCCGCCATTGCCTTGGCGCTGATCACATTTCTGCCGCTGCTGGAAATCTTCGGTTCGCCGCTGGTTGGCCTGCTCAGCATGGGGATCGTGCTCGCCACGCTCACCGCGAGAATCCCCTTTCCGCTGCGGGTGCCGGGGGCTCTGGCCGCCCTGCTGGCCGGCGGGCTGATCCATTTTACAGGAACATTCCTCGGCTGGATTCCCGCCGATCTCTCCCACTCCGCGATCGATCCGCAGGCGGCGCTGTGGCCGAGCGAATGGCTCAGCGCGTTGCGCCTCGAATGGCTGGAGGCCTGGCCCGACACACTCAAATATCTGCCGATCGTGATTCCCTTTGCCTTGGGCACCGTGGTGGGAGGGATCGACTGCACAGAGAGCGCCGCCGCAGCCGGCGACGACTATCCCACCGGCCAGATTATTGGCGTGGAGGCGATCGCCACGATCGTGGCGGGGGCCTGTGGCGGCGTGATCCAAACCACTCCCTACATCGGCCACCCCGCCTACAAGGCGATGGGGGGCCGGGCGGCCTACACGCTCGCCACGGCGGCCTTCATCGGCACCGCCGGCCTCACCGGCACGTTCGCCTACCTCTACCAGATCATTCCCGGCCCGGCGATCCTGCCGATCCTCGTCTTTATCGGCCTGG
>CAISJI010000214.1 GCA_903885565.1 uncultured Planctomycetaceae bacterium | reverse complement strand
GCGAATCCCGGTTCCACGACCAACAATGTCGTGCGGGCGGCAATCGAAAATGTCTCCGGCACCGTCAAGGGCGGGTCGATCGACGTTCATGCCACCTATAGCGGTCAGATCAATGCGATCACCGTGGCTGGTGCCGTGGCCACCGGGCAGGGGTCGTCACTGGCCATTGGGGGATCGGTCTCGATCAACACCATTCGCAGTGTCACCACAGCAGAAATTTCCAATGCTGCCGGTGTGAGAGCCACGTCTGCTTCCGCGACGGCGGTGCAGGTGCGGGTTGCCGACACTTCAACGGTGATGACGGCCGCCGGCGGCGTTGCGATCGCCGTTCCGAAGGGGAGCGGCGCGGGGGTGGCGGCTGGCGTGGCCGTGGCAGTCAACACGGTGACGTCTGTGACGACCGCTTCGCTGGTCAATGCCAAGGTCACGAGCACTGGCGGCATTGCCGTCAGTGCTACGTCCAACCCGACAATCCAAGCCCTTTCGATCGGCGTGGCGGTGGCGGCCGGTTCGGGGAGCGGTGTCAAGTTTGGTGCCGCCGGGGCGGGGTCGAGCAACGCAATCGACAGCACGACAGAGGCCTTCATCAAGGATTCCAAATCGCGCGAGATCATCGCCGGCAGCGGCGGGATCAGTCTCTCAGCCACCGACACCTCCAACATCCTTGCCGCCGCCGGGGCCTTGGCGATCGCGGGGCAGTTTGGCGGCAGCGGCGTGGCCGGCTCCGTCGGCGTTTCGATCACCGAAAACACGATCCTGCCGAAGGTCCATGCCTTCATCGAAAATTCCAAGGTGAGCACGTCAGGCGGACTGCTGCTCAAGGCGAAGGCCGATGCCACGATTCAGGCCTACACGATTGGCGGCTCGGTCGCTGCCAAGGCGGGGGGCAGTGGGGCCGCGATCGCGGTGGCCGCCACGGTTGCCAGCAACACGATCACCCCTGACGTCGCCTCGTGGATCATCAACTCCTCCACCGGCACCGGGTTGAGCGCTCCCGGCAGTATCACGCTCGAGGCGACTCAATCGAGCGATATCCTCGCCTACTGCATCTCCGCCGCCGTGGCTGTGCAGGCAGGGGGCGACGGCGCTGCCTTAAGCGGCGGCGGGGCAAGCGCCACCAACACTGTCGGCGGCCGCACCGACACCTATGTGCAAACAAGCGTGCTGAGCACTCGAGGTGCTCTCAGTCTCACCGCCACCAACACCGCCGCGATCGATGCCACGGTGGCGGCAGTGGCCGCTTCCGTGAAGTTGGGGGCCAACGGCGCAGCGGCAGCGATCGGCTTGTCGCTGGCCACCAACACGATTAGCGGCACCACGCAGGCCTATCTCTCCAACTCGACAGTGCTGGCGACTGGCGCCATCACTGCCAGCGCCACCGCCACGCAGACGATCTCGGCGTTTGTTCTGGCCGGATCGGTGGCTGTCACGGCGGGGACTAACGGCGTGAGCCTCGGCGGCGCCGGTGCCAGTTCGACCAACACCGTCGGCATGAATGTCAGGGCGTTTATCGACGGTGACGGCAGCGGCGGCGTGAGGGGCTCCTCCATCAGCCTGACCGCGTCTGATACTTCGAGTATCGATGTCTTCAGCGGAGCGGCATCGATTGCCGCTTCGCTGGCCGGAACTGCCGGTGTGGCGGTTTCGATTGGCGTGGGGCTCGCCCAAAACACGATCAATAACAGCGTCCAGGCGTTCGTTACAAACACCGATTCTGGATCTCAGGCCTCTGGCAGCATCACGCTGTCGGCGACCGAGGCTGCGAGTATCGAAGCGATTGCGGCGGCGGCATCGCTGGCCGCCAGCATCGGTGGCACGGCCGGAATTGCCGTGAGCGGGGCGGGTGCCTCGGCCAATAACACCATCGGCGGCACGACCGACGCCTTTATCTCCGGAGGGTCTCTTGCTGCGGGCGGAAATGTTTCCCTCTCCGCTACAAACTCTGCCACGATCAATGCGACAGTGGCAGCCGTCGCGATCGCCGCTGCGGCCGGTGGCACAGCGGGAGTGGGAGCCGCTCTGGGCGCCTCACTGGCGACGAATACCGTCAGCGGCACCACGCAGGCTTATCTCGGCAATACAACGCTGACTGCCGGCGGGGCACTGGCCCTCTCGGCAACCTCCACGCAGAACATCGGCGCCTTCGTGCTGACCGGTTCGGCTGCTGTGACTGGCGGCGGAACGGTTGGCGTGAGTCTGGCTGGTGCCGGCGCCAGTTCGATCAACACCGTCGGGATGAATGTGAGGGCCTTCATCG
>CAISJI010000213.1 GCA_903885565.1 uncultured Planctomycetaceae bacterium | reverse complement strand
GTCTACATCACCGAGGAGCGGCGGCGCAGTGCCTCGGCACTGCTGCGTTTCTGCGCCGAGCACCGCAAGGGTTTTCAGGTGGTGGAGCAGGAAAATCTGCAGCGTCTGACCGGCTCGCTCCACCATGAGGGAATCGCCATTCTGGCCCGGGCCTATTCCCGCTGGGACACACCCGACTTGCTGCGGGGCGTGGCGGCGGGCCGTCTGACCGGGCCGGTGGTCTATCTCGATGGCGTGGCCAACCCACACAACCTCGGTTCGATCCTGCGGGTTTCGGCCCACTTCGGCGTCGCGGCCCTGATCGGGGCAGATGCCGATCTGCCCCCCTTGTCGCCAGCGGCGGTCCGTGTGGCGGAGGGAGGTGCGGAGTGCGTGCCGGTCTGCGGCCTCGGCGACAGCGTGGCCGATCTGCTGGCGCTGAAGCGCCTGGGCTATCAGATTCTGACCACCTCCAGCCGGCGGGGCGAATCGGTCTACACCGCAACGCTCAAACCGAAGGTGGTGATGGTGCTCGGGAGCGAAGGGGAGGGGATCTCTGGCCCGATCGATGCTCTGGCCGACCTCCGCATCCGGATTCCGGGCACGGGTGCCGTGGGGAGTCTCAATGTGGCGGTGGCGGGAGGCATTCTGCTCAGCGAAGTCTGGCGGCGCCAGCCTGCTGAGAGCGTGAAATAGCCCGTCGGTAGAGCGGGCGGAGCCGTCAAGGCCGGACCGCGAGCGAGGGGCTATGATGGGTCTGGGCTGGGGAAAGCACCTCGGCACCAGGGAGCATTCCATGTTTGAATTTCAGGCGGCTCGACCAGGCCAGCGGGCGCTGCTCTGCGGAGCGGGGCCGACGCGCCGCGATTTCCTGCAGGTGGGGGCTCTGGCCGCCGTGGGACTCTCGCTGCCGCAGTATGTGCGGGCCGCCGCCGAGGGCCGGGTCCGGCCGGGGCATGAGAATCGCTCCTGCATCATGATCTTCAACCTCGGGGGCCCGAGCCATCTCGATCTCTGGGACATGAAGCCCGATGCGGTCGCCGAAATCCGCGGGCCGTTCAAGCCAATCCGCACGAAGACAGATGCCTTCGAAATCTCAGAACTGTTGCCGAAGCATGCGGCGATTGCCGATCGATTTTCGCTCGTGCGTTCCTGCCGCCACGACGGCGCCGCCGTGCACGACGCCGGCTGGCAGATGATGCAGACCGGCCGCCGGTTCACCGGTGGGATTCATACTCCCCATGCCGGCAGCGTCGCCTCCCATCTCCTCGGCCGGCGCACCGATCTGCCTCCCTTTGTCGTGCTGCCGCAGCTGATGGGGCGCGGTGGTGGCAATCTGCCCAACGGCCAAGCGGGGGGCTTTCTGGGCAAGGCCGAGGATCCGTTCGCTCTGATGGCCGATCCGTCGCAGCCGAATTTCCGCGTGCCCGATCTGCTGCCCCCCGATCAGATCGGCGTGGCCCGGCTCGATCGCCGTAAGAAGATGCGGGAAGTTGTCGAGAGTGCTGCCAAGGAGTTTGAGGCGAGCGAAGACGCCCGACTCCTCGACGAGAATTTTCAGGCCGCCTACCGGCTGATGACCAGCACACAGGCCCGCGAGGCCTTTGATCTCTCCCGGGAGCCGCAGGCGGTCCGCGATCGCTACGGCATGAACCGCTTCGGCCAGTGCTGCCTCCTGGCCCGGCGACTGGTGGAGAACGGCGTGCGATTCGTCACGATCAACACGTTTCTCACCGTGTTTGACGAGATCACCTGGGATATCCACGGCTCGAAGCCGTTCACCTCGATCGAGGGCATGAAACAGATCGTCTGCCCGATGTACGACCAGGCCTACTCGGCCCTGATCGAGGATCTCAGCCAGCGTGGGATGCTCGACGACACGCTCGTCACGGGGCTCGCCGAATTTGGCCGCACTCCCAAGGTGAATCCCGCCGGCGGACGCGATCACTGGCCGCAGTGTTTCACCTGCTCGTTTGCTGGCGGCGGCGTGCAGGGGGGGCGTGTGGTGGGGGCTAGCGACACCGTCGGCGGCTTCCCGGCCGAGCGCCCGGTCAGCCCAGGTGACATCGTAGCCACTGTCTTCCACAGCCTCGGTCTCGATCACACCAGCCATTTGGCCGGCCCCGCCGGCCGCCCCTTTGCGCTGACCGATTTCGGCACCGAACCGATCCGCGAACTCTTTGCCTGAGGTTGTTTCATGCTGCTGCGTCGGGTGCTTGCGAGTCTCATCCTGATCGGGATCTGGGGTTGGCTTCCGCTCGCCGCCGCGGAGGATGCTCTGCCCGCGGAAAATCCCGGCCCGGTCAGCTTCGAACTCGACGTGATGCCAATCCTCTCCAAGGCAGGCTGCAACAGTGGCGGCTGCCACGGGGCCCTCGCCGG
>CAISJI010000212.1 GCA_903885565.1 uncultured Planctomycetaceae bacterium | reverse complement strand
GGCGATCCTCGCAGAGCGATTCCGGGATCTGCTGGGCCTGGAGCCCGGGGAACAGATCGGCCGCGGCGGGAACGAGGTAGGTGCGGAGGATCCGGGCCTCGGCCTCGATCAGCGGCGGAAGCCCCTGGGGGCGCGAGAGGAGCCGCTCGCAGGCGCGGAGGCCGGCGGCATGCTCACCCGACTGGCGGGCAGATCGAGCGAGGGCGAGATCGGAGAGGATCGACACGGGCGGTCTCCCAGGGGGGCACCCCAGGGTTTTCGTTTTGGCCAAAACTGGCAAGCCCTTTTTTTGTTGCCGGGCCTTTTCACTCGCCCCACGGCATCGGCTCGGGCGGCGGAATCATCGCCACCGCCGCATCCCACGGCATCACCTCGACGCTCGCTCCGAGCAACGTCTGGTCAGCTTGCTCCCACATTGCGGCGAGAAGCCCGCCGGGCTGTACCTCGGTGAGAACGTCGGCACAGAGCATCATCCGTCCATCGGTGAGTCTGACTGGCATAGGAACGCAGTTTAAAGATCCATGCTCTGCGTGAAGTTGCGCGAGCCGTGCAGCCAGTAATGGAGAAAACACCAACGCAAGAGCGCGAGCGTCTTCGTTGGATATGGGAAGCGTCAGATCACGCAACAGCATTGTGTCACCTGCCAATTGCCCGATTGAAGGCTATAACAGCGGCAGAAAACGATGCGACTTGTGAAGCAGCAAGGCCGGTCCCAAAGCTGTACATTCTGCCAGTGCAGGTGCAACCATTCATTACAAAGATGCGATCCGCTACTCGCACGTCACCTGCCACAGTTGGATTTGTTCCAAGTGACACTCCCGATCGATATGATGCCACTAAGTTAGATGATGTTCTCGATCCAACCATGTGCGCTTCTGTTGCATTAAATCCGAAGCTTACACCGTTAAAAGTTCCGATCCCTGGGTATCTGTTGGAAGCTTGGTTATTAAGCAAAAAGAAGCAAGCAGCTTGCGCAGTTCCACCGTTTCCGATGTAGGTACGGAAAACACCAGTAGCGCCAGCCTCCATCTCGACACCAGAAAAAGACAGGTGCGAGTTGAACAAAGAAGGCAATGCAAGTGTGCTCACGCCGAGGTCTAACAACTTTGTCGTGTTCGCTTTTAGGCCAGCCGTCTCTGTGTAGTCGGACGACACAAAGTTGATATTGATATCGACGCTTGCGCCAATCGGCCTTGCAGTGAGCGAAGGAGCCCGGTACAGCGGAACAAGACAGGATAGCAATCCGTTTCCGGCAAACAGATTGAGTCTGTACATTGCTGACCTAATCCCCGCCGTATCAATCGCATTGCAGAAGTCAGAGACGGCCGCGAGCGTCGAGCCCGAAACGCTTCCGCCGTTGCTCACCACTCGCTCCAGCCAGTCAATGGCTTCCGGGTGCCAATATCGGCTTGGGTACGTCATCGAAACTGGGGTCGGCGCACCGAGCAGACCGTTCGGCATATCAGCAAACTGCGTCGGGAGTGGTCGGATGCCCGGATTCATCAGAGGTCGGCACCAAAAGCTGTGACATCGATGCTCTCGGCCTTCTCCGTGGAGACGCGAATCGACCACGATGCGCTCGGCAGGACGAGGTTGGAGTAAAACAAGCTACCCCTCGCACCCTGAACGCTTGCAGAAACAGTAGCGGCAGGAACTGCGATCTCGTCAAGCGCGAAGAAACTCGTGCCGTCGTGCAGGAACAACCTCACTTGACCGGCCGTTGTGGTCACTTTTGCCTTGATGACAATTTCCGCAACTCGAGTTCCTGTCGCCGCGCCGGTAATCAGCGTGGCGACGGTTCCTGTGCCGTCACGCGCGGTGTTCGCCGTGGCGATATTGACACAGGAGATTCTCGGCGTGATTGCAAAAGCGGCTTGGTTAATAGCCATTAGCGAAATGAACTCCAGAGGTAGAGCGTCGATGCTGAGTTGGTTCGGTCAGACAGCCGATCGTCAACGAGCGTGCCGGTCGTGATCTCGCTGGCCGAAGTTGATCCTGCCCCAGTCGGGCCGGTCGCACCCGTTGCTCCGCTTGCCCCCGCCGAGCCCGCCGCGCCGGTGGCGCCCGTCGCACCCGTGGCCCCAACGCTGCCAGCGGAGCCGTTGGCCCCGGGCGATCCGGCCGCGCCCGTCGCGCCCGTTGGCCCGGTCACAGTCGATGCCGCTCCCGCCGATCCTGCGGAGCCCTGCGGCCCGGTCGGGCCTGTAACGGTCGAGGCCGCACCAGCGGCTCCGGGCGCCCCGGTTGCTCCGGTGGCACCAACGGTCCCTGGCACTCCAGTCGGGCCGGTGACGGTGGATGGCGACCCCTGCGAGCCAGTCGGGCCCGTGGTCGTCGAGGCGTTGCCCTGGGGCCCGGTGGGCCCCGTGACGATGCTCGGGCTTCCGGTGGGCCCAGTCGCTCCGACAGAGCCCGAGGCCCCCGCCTGCCCGGTTGGGCCAGTGACCGTCGAGGCGGCTCCGGCCGATCCCGTCGGCCCCGTGCTCCCGGTGCTGCCGACAGCCCCAGCCGATCCCGAGGCGCCGGTCGAGCCAGCCGATCCGGTGGAGCCCGGCAAGCCGGTTGGGCCCGTGCTGCCGATGCCCGTTGGCCCCGTGCTCCCTCCGAGGATCACCGCAACAGACCATGTGGCCCCCTTCGGGCCCCAGAGGAGCGGCGGGGAGGCCGAGGAGTCGAGATAGTAATCGCCGGTGATCCCGAGCGAGTCGGAGGGGTTGCCGAAGCCGCTCCAGATTTTTGCG
>CAISJI010000211.1 GCA_903885565.1 uncultured Planctomycetaceae bacterium | reverse complement strand
GATTTTTGCCGATCCCTGGTCGGACGAGACGGTGGCCTACCAGAAGACGGCCATCGAGGCGGTCTGTGGGCTGTTTGCCGGCCAGGAGATCTGTCGGACGGAGTTCACCGTTCTCCGGTCGACCGCCGACACCCAGGGGCGAATGGGGTTTGCCGAAAACGATCTCGGGATCGGCAACCGGCTCATGCTCCTCCCGGATGAGATCCACGCCAATCTGCGGAAGACGCAGCTTGAAAATGGCCTAGCACCAAGCGACTCACTTGACTCGATGAACTTCACAGTTGAGATGGAGACGGGCACGGGGAAGACGTATGTCTACCTGCGCACAATCCTTGAGCTTCACAAGCAGTTCGGATTTGCAAAGTTCGTAATCGTCGTGCCGAGCGTGGCAATCAAGGAAGGCGTCTATAAAACCCTCGAGATCACGGAGGAGCACTTCCGGGTGCTGTATGCCGGAATGCCGATTGACTTCTTTCTGTACGACTCGGCAAAGCTCGGCCAAGTGCGAAACTTCGCAACGAGCGCCACGATTCAGATCATGGTGGTGACGGTCGGTGCGATCAATAAGAAAGACGTCAACAATCTCTACAAGCAAAGCGAGAAGACAGGCGACTATGCGCCGATCGATCTTATTCGCGCTACCAGCCCGATCGTCATTGTGGACGAGCCGCAAAGCGTTGACGGAGGGCTGGAGGGGCAGGGCAAAAAGGCGCTTGACGAGATGCATCCGCTCTGCACGCTCCGCTATTCGGCAACCCACGTCGCAAAGCACCACATGGTCTATCGGCTCGATGCCATTGACGCCTACGAGCGGAAGCTCGTCAAGCAGATCGAGGTGGCGTCGGCGACGATCGCCGATGCTGCCAACAAGCCCTATGTGCGGCTGGTGAGCACGAAATCAACCAGGGGAACAGTGTCTGCCGTCGTCGAGCTCGATATCCAGGAGGCGACGGGGGTTAGCCGCCGCGAGGTGTCTGTGTCGGCCGGCGATAGCCTCGACGACACCACCGGGCGGGAGATCTACCGCAACCATCGGATCGGCGAGATCGCGGCTGGCAAGGGGAAAGGGAAGCAGTTCATCGAGCTCCATGTTCCTGGCGATCAGAAGTTTCTCCAGGTTGGGGAAGCCCATGGGGATGTCGAGGCACTTGTCATGCAGCGGGAGATGATCAGGCGCACAATTAAGGAACACCTCGACAAGGAGAAGCGTCTACGGCCGCAGGGGATCAAGGTGCTGTCGCTCTTCTTTATCGAGCGCGTCGAGCTCTACCGCTCCTACGATGCCGGCGGGCAGGCGGTGAGGGGCCCGTATGCCACGATCTTCGAGGAGGAGTATGCCAAGCTGGCCCGGCATCCCGACTATGTGACGCTCTTTTACGAGGTCGATTTCGCCAGTGCTGCCAGGGAGGTGCACGAGGGGTATTTCTCGATCGACAAAAAGGGAGCCTGGGCCGATACAGAGGAAGGAAACCAGACCGGGCGTGACGCTGCTGAGAAGGCTTATAGCCTGATCATGAAGGATAAAGAAAAACTCCTCTCCTTCGACACGCCGCTAAAATTCATCTTCTCCCATTCGGCCCTCCGGGAAGGTTGGGACAATCCCAACGTGTTTCAGATCTGCTCGCTGCGAGATATCCGCGGCGAGCGGCAGCGCCGACAGACGATCGGGCGCGGTCTGCGGCTTTGCGTCAATCAGAAGGGGGAACGGCTTCGCGGCTTCGACATCAATACGCTCACCGTTATCGCCAACGAAGGGTATGAACAGTTTGCCGAAAGCCTCCAGCAGGAAATCGAGACCGACACGGGCATCCGCTTTGGGTTTGTCGAGCCGCACGAGTTTGCCAACGTGAAGGGAGTCGATGCGGCTGGGAATCCGGCACCGCTCGGTTTCGAGAAGTCGAAGGCGATCCATGAATACCTCCGCGGGGCAGGCTTGATCGACGCCCGGGGGAAAGTGCTCGATGCCCTGCGAGCGGCGCTGCGCGATGAGTCGCTCACTCTGCCGGCGGAGTTCACGCCGCAGAAGCCCCAGGTGGCAGCGATCCTTGTGAAGCTCGCCGGGCGGCTTGACATCAAGAATGCCGATGACAGGAAGCGGATTACGACGCGACGGGCGATCCTCGACGGTCCAGATTTCAAGGCTCTTTGGGACAGGATCAAGCAGAAGACAACCTACCGGGTTGACTTCGACAATGAGCTCCTGATTAGCGACTGTATTCGCGCGGTCGATGAATCTGCTCCCATCGCCAAGTCACAGCTCAATTGGCGGAAAGCTGATGTCAGGGTGGGCCGGGGAGGCGTGGCTGCGGAAGAGAAAGAGGGGGCGGCCACGGTAGCGCTCGACGAGGAGGGGCTGGAACTCCCCGACATTCTTACCGAGCTTCAAAACCGCACGCAGCTAACGCGGCGCACAATTCATCGCATTCTCGCCGGCTCAAAACGCTTGGCAGATTTTCGAAAAAATCCGCAACTTTTCATTCAGCAAGTAGGGCAGGAGATTAACACTGCCAAGCAGTTGGCGATCGTTGACGGCATCAAATATGAGCGGTTGGGCACCGGCGACATTTGGGGCCAGCAGCTTTTCGAGTCGGAGGAGCTTCAGAGCTACATGAAGAAGGTTGAGCCGTCGACGAAATCGCCGTTTGAGTTTGTGGAATATCAGTCGGGGGTTGAGGCTGAGTTTGTCCGCCAGCTTGAAAAAAACAGCGACGTAAAGGTCTACGCGAAGCTACCGGGATGGTTTCGGGTGCCGACGCCTCTGGGAGACTATAACCCCGACTGGGCCGTGCTCGTGAATACCTCGGCCGGCGAGCGGCTCTATCTCGTTGTCGAAACGAAGAGCAGCACGGCCCTTGCCGACCTCCGCGACCGGGAGCGGGCCAAGATCAAATGCGGCGAGCGGCATTTTGAGGCGATCGCCACCGGGGAAAGCCCGGCAAGATTCCGCCGCGGGATATCGTTGCCGGAGGTGCTGGCAGCGGTAGACTAGGAGCTTTGAGCACCTAGCTTGTAAAGTCCGCGGCGGGCTGAGGCCGCAATCCTCGATGATCGTCAGCACGATCTCGGGCAATTGCAGTGCTGTCAGTCAGACCGATCGGTGGAACGCTCACCCGCCTTTCGCCTCCTGAATGAGCGCGACAAACTCCTCCTCGCTGAGGATCTTCACCCCGAGTTGCTGCGCTTTCTCCAGCTTGCTTCCCGCTTCGGCACCGGCCAACACAAAGTCGGTTTTTTTCGACACGCTCGTCGCCGGTCGGCCCCCCGCCAGGCGGATCGCCTCGGCCGCCTCGTCGCGGGTGAAGCCGACGAGCGTGCCGGTCACCACCACGGTTTTGCCCGCCAAGGGACCGGTCTGGGGAGTGATGTCGGCCGGGAGCGACTCAAGCGACACGCCCCGTTCCCGCAGGCTCTCCACCACCTGCCGGCCATAGTCGCTGGAAAACCAGTCGTGCACGGTGGCGGCAATCACCGGCCCGATCTCCTCCACCGCCGCCAGCTCCTCAAGCGTCGCAGCGTGCAGAGCATCGACCGAGGGGAACCGGGCGGCCAACAGGGAGGCGACGCGGCGCCCCACATGCCGAATGCCGAGAGCATTGAGCAGCCGGGCCAGGCCCCGGCCACGGCTGGCCTCGATCTGCCCGACCAGACTGCCGGCCGATTTTTCCGCCATCCGTTCCAGCGGGATCAGATCGGCGGCAGAGAGCCGGTAGAGATCGGCATAGTCGCGCACGAGACCAACGGCCACCAACTGCTCCACCAGTTTGTCGCCGAGGCCCTCGATATCCATCGCATTCCGTGAGGCAAAAAATTTAAGCCGCTCCCGCACGCGGGCCGGGCAGGCCAGATTCGGGCAGCGGATAAAAACTCCCTCCGGATCGCGCACAAGCGGCGTGGCACACTCCGGGCATTCGGTGGGGGGCGCCCAGACGGGAAGATCGCCCTTCCGCAGATGCTTCTCGACCCGCACCACATGGGGAATCACCTTCCCGGCTTTTTCCACCACCAGCACATCCCCCACCCGCACATCCTTGCGGGCCACCTCGTCGGCGTTGTGGAGGCTCGCCCGGCGGACGATCGTGCCGGCCAGTTCCACCGGCTCCAGATCGGCCACCGGCGTCACCGTGCCGCCGCGGCCAACCTGCACGCGGATGCCAGCGAGGCACGTCGTCGCCTCATATTTTTCAAACTTCCAGGCGATTGCCCAGCGTGGGCTTTTGGAGGTTTGCCCGAGGAGCCGCTGCTGGCCAAACGCATCGACCTTGACGACAAACCCATCCACCTCAAAGTCGAGCGTGTGCAGTTCCTCGATCAGATCGGTGCCCCCCTCGATGAGCGCCTCAAGTGTCGCAAAGCGCTGGCTGCGTGGAGCCACCGGCAGGCCCGCAGTCTGTGCCCAGGCAAAGAGCCCCGCTTGCGACTCAACGCCGAGGCCGGTGGTATCGCCGACGCCGTGGCAGAAAAACCGCAGTGGCCGGCGGGCGCTCTCCCGCGGATCGAGCAGCCGGATGCTGCCGGCGGCCACGTTGCGGGTGTTGGCAAAGGGAGCCAGCCCCTCCTGCACCTGAGTTTGGTTGAGGGTCACCAGCGCCGAGTTTGCCATGTAGACCTCGCCACGCACTTCGACCAACTCCGGCGGGGAGGCGAGGGCCAGCCGCAGCGGAACCCCGTGAATGCAGCGCACGTTGTGGGTGATGTCGTCGCCGACGCTGCCGTTGCCCCGGGTGGCCCCCTGGGCCAGAATCCCTTCACGGTAGGTGAGAGCCACCGCCACGCCGTCGATTTTGAGCTCCAGCATCCAGCCGATCGCCGCCGGGCTGATCCCTTCGGCTGCCAGGAGCTTTTCTACTCTGGTTCCCCAGGCCTCCAGATCGGCGGCGCTGTAGGTGTTGTCCATCGAGAGCATCGGCAGCCGGTGGCGCACGGGGTGCAGTTGAGGCACCGGCTGATCCCCCACCCGCTGCGTGGGGCTGTCGGGGGTGATGCACTCTGGGTGTGCCTGCTCCAGGTCGCGGAGTTCCCTCAAGAGCAGATCGTAGGCCCGGTCGGAGATCTCGGGCTGCGCCTCGACGTAATACTTCCGGTCGTGGTGCCGGATCTGGTCGCGCAGCTGACCGATCTGGGCGGCGATGTCGGCGTTCACGTCTGGTCAGCCCCGGTGTTCGGTTTCAGGGGGGCGGGGGCGGTTGGCTGGGGCTGCGCGGCGGTCGCCTCGCGTCGCTCGCGCTGCATCCGCAGGCCATCAAAGTGATCGAAGGCGATGGCGCCACAGGTGGCCACGGCGAGCACCGCCAACTGCCCCACCAGGAGCATCGTGCCATGCCGATCCATCAGCTCTTCAAGAGGATGGGGCGCAGCCTCCTGGGCAGTCGCCGGGCGGATGCCACGGAGCACGGAGAGGCAGTAGCTCGAAGCGGTGATCGTGAACGCAAAGCCCACGATGCCGAGCAGGGCATAGAACGGATTGGTGCGGGGGCGCGGCATGCCTGGGAGCCGCAGGAGCGGCTCTCCGGAGGAGACGGGAGGGCAAGGCGGCAGTATACCCGCGGCCGCTGCGCCTCAGGCGGCAGTGCGGGCCCACGTCAGGAGGGCCTCAGCGGCAGTGAGCACCTGATCCACCCCAATGCCGGCCATCGCCCGGGTGTCGGTTTTGCGATCGGGCCACTGCGGCCGCAGGCTCGCCGGCGGTTCGACGACAGTATGGTGGGCGCCGTAGGGGCCGTTGCGCTCGGCCGGCACTGGTCCCATGAGCCCCACGCAGGGAGTTTCCACGGCTGCTGCCAGATGAAGCGGCCCGGTGTCGCTGGAGATGAACAGGCGGCTGAGCCGACAGAGTTCGCCCAACTCCTCAAGCGTGGTGGCAGGGGCCACCAGCGCCGCGCCGGAAGCGGCCGCCGCGATGCGGCTGGCGGCAGCCTGCTCGCTCGGCCCGCCCCACACAATGATCGCCCGCTCGCCCGTGCGGCGATGGAGCCCGGCAGCCACGGCCGCGAAGCGTTCCTCGGGCCAGATTTTTGACAGCCATCCCGCACCCGGATTGATCAGCACCGGGGGGCCGGGCAGACGCAGCGGTTCCAGCCACTTCTGCACGGCAGCCCGGCTGGCGGGCCAGTGGGGCATGGCGAACTGCGGCCGCGACTCCCGCACTCCCAGAGCTGTGAGGAGTTGGCAGTTGCGTTCCACGACATGCGCGGCGGTGGCTTTGATGGGATGGGTGGAGGCGAGCCAGGCGTATTCGCGGGCCTCCGGCCGGGCATGCCCGATGCGGATCGGGGCGCCGGAGAGCCAGGTCGCCACGGCACTCTTCAAGAGGCCCTGGAGATCGATGGCCACGTCGGGGGCGAAGGCGACGAGATCGCGGCGCAGCGCCCACACTGCCCGCGGCTGCTTGAGCCAGCCCCGTGGCACCCGAAAGATGCGATCGACCGCCGGGTGTCCGGCCAGGACATCGGCGGCCCGCCCCTCGGCCACCCAGCCGACGGCCACGCCCGGAAAGGCCCGTTTGAGCGCCACCGCCACCGGCACGCCATGGAGCACGTCGCCGATCGCGGACAACTTCACAATGACGATGGAGCGGGGCGTCGGCAGGAGATATTTCCCGGTGAGGATGGTGAGAAATACCCCCGGAGTCTGCGCCGCTGCAATCCCGGTTTCCCGGCAGCCAACCGCCTCAGCCGCCGACACCGCCGTCAGTCGGCCGGCGCCATGCCTGCCAGCTCACACAGGCCGGCGGCAGCCACCGCTTGGGGACAGCTCCAGACGAGAAAGAAGAGGGCCTCGCTGACGGCCTGGCCGGCGGGATGGCCCACCACGAATCCGGCCCCCTTTGCGGCCGTCAGGGCTGCCTGTCCAGCCCGCATCACGAGGCTGTTGGCCCGGGCCCGCAGGGCATCGCGGGGGGCGGCATCGATGCCCTGCTGCGCCGCCTGCCAGAGCGAGTCAGCGATCTCCTTGGCCTCAGTCCGCAGCGCCGCTGCGATCGGCGTCAGTGCAGGGCGGAGGGCGGCTTCGGAAAAGAGGATCGCCAGCGATCGCTCCGTCGCCCCGAGCGCCAGAGCGGTGGTGGCCAGGCCACCGGTGCGCACTCCCGCGGTCGCCTCGGGAAGGATCACCGCTTGAGGCCGCACACCGCGGAACGTGACTGCCGAAGTGTGGCTGCCAGAGAGGGCCAGCATGTGCATGGGCGGAGCGATGGCAAGGCCTGGCGCCTGCGTGTCGACAATGCAGAACAGCTGCCGCCCATCAGCCGCAACTGCCCCGGTGACGATCGTGTCGCTCTCTGCCGCTCCCGTCACCCAGGGACAGGCGCCCTCCAGGAGCCAGTCTCCCGACGCATGGGGAATCGCCTCGAGGGCCGGCTTGCCCAGATGGCGCCTGCTGGTGGAGAGTTGGGCGATGCCGACGGTGGTGAAGGTGCGGCCGTCGGCGAGTGGCGGTAGAAATTGCTGCCGCAGTTCGGCAGAGCCGCCGGCCATGATCCGGCAGGCACTGGCCCATTGCGTCAGCGCCAAAGCCGACGTGAGGCAGGCGGCGGCCACTGCCGTGAGGGCCTCCACAATGGCCAGTTCCGTGGCCGCTGTGCCGCCGCAGTCGGTGGGAATGAAGCCTGCCAGAAGGCCGGCATCTGCCAGCTTGCCAAACGCGCCGCTTTGCCAGGGGCCGACCGAGCGGGAGAGATCGGAGAGCGTCTCCAGATCACGGCACAGGGCTCGGAGGGAGGCGGGCTCGGCATGCAGGGCTGCGGGTGAAAACATGCCGCTGAGTATGCCGTATGCGGGGCGGGGGTGGGCAGGGAGATGCCCGGGGCGGCACGATTCTGGCTTTCCATGGAAAAAGTCATCCATGCACCCCTCTGGATAAAGACAGCCCACTCGATCGACCGGCGGAAAAGCCGAGGTTTTTCACGGTCGACGGGCATCGCATCCAGCGATGCAGCACTTTATCCACAGCCTTCTCGCGGCGGGGGTCGAAGTCGCTGGCGCCGGTAGGTATGATTTCACTTCTTCTGGCTGGTTCCCGCCGTTCTTCCCACCTCCCGCCTCCACCTCCCGCCCGGAGCCGCACCATGAGTCAGGCCGAAGATTCGTCCACGCGCGTAGGTCCCGCCTCCCATCCAACAGCCTCTGCCCCGCCGCGACTGCTCGAGCTTTCGCCGCAGAATCTCTACGACAAGTGTGTGGCCCTGGCCCGCAACCTGTGGTGGAGCTGGCATCCGGAAGTGACCAATCTCTTCCGCGAACTCGATCCGATCCGCTGGCGCCAACTCGACCACAACCCGATCGCGCTGCTGGCTGAATTCACGCCGGAGAGGCTCGAGGCCCGGGCCGCGGAACTGGTGCTCTACAGCCGGATCAACCAGGCCTACCGTCGCCTCAAGGAATACATGGCCGCGGAATCGACCTGGAGCAACGTGCATGCCGGCGTGCTCGGCTCGAAGCCGGTGGTCTACTTCTCGGCCGAGTTCGGTATCCACGAATCGGTGCCGATCTATTCCGGCGGACTCGGCGTGCTCTCCGGCGACCATATCAAAAGTGCCAGCGGCCTGGGCATCCCGCTGATCGCGGTGGGGCTCTTTTACAAGCAGGGTTACTTTCGCCAGCAACTCGATATCGACGGCTACCAGCATGAGGAGTATCTGCAGTCGCGCGTGGAAAACCTGCCGATTGAGCCGGCGCTCGGGGCCGACGGCAAGCAGGTGCAGGTGCAGATCGATACCCGCTCGGGGTCGATTCAGGCGATCGTGTGGAAGCTCACGGTCGGCCGCGTTGATCTCTATCTCCTCGATTCCGACGTGGAGGGAAACAAGCCGGAGGATCGCGAACTCACCAGCCGGCTCTATGGCGGCGATACGCGCGTTCGCATCCGGCAGGAACTGGTGCTGGGCATCGGCGGCGTGCGGGCCATCCGGGCCTTGGGGATCGTGCCGGGCGTCTATCACCTCAACGAGGGGCACTCGGTCTTTGCCACGCTGGAAGCAGTGCGCGGCCGGATGGACCGCGATGGCTATTCCTATGATGAGTCGGTGCGGCGCGTGGCCCGCCAGACCGTGTTCACCACGCACACTCCCGTTCCCGCCGGTCACGACCGCTTCGACAGCGGCCTGATCGAGGAGCATCTCGGACCGATGCGGGATGCCCTGGGCATCTCGCACGACCAGCTGATGGGCCTGGGGCGGGTAGAGCCGCACAACTTCAACGAGCCGTTCTGCATGACAGTGCTGGGGCTGAAGCTCTCACGGCGGGCCAACGCCGTCAGCGCCCTCCACGGCCACGTCAGCCGGAAGATGTGGTCGAACCTCTGGCCAGGCCGGATCGAGGAGGAGGTCCCGATCGGCCACATCACCAACGGCGTGCATGTGCCGAGCTGGCTCTCCTGGCAGATGCTGCAGCTCTACGATCGCATCTTCCCGGCCAACTGGTTTCGCCGCATGGGCGAGCCCGATGTCTGGCAGAAGATCCATGAGTGCGATCCAGGAGAACTCTGGGAAACGCACTACGCGCTCAAGAATCTGCTGCTGCAGTTTGTCAGGAGGCGGTTGAGCCGGCAGTGCCGGCGGCGGGGCGAGTGCGATGAGGCAGTGGAATTGGCACGTACTGTGCTCGATCCCAACACGCTGACGATCGGGTTTGCCCGGCGGTTTGCCACCTACAAGCGGGCCGATCTGGTGCTCTCCGATCTCGACCGGCTCTTCGCGCTCATCAGCAATCCCGACCGGCCAATCCAGATCATCTTCGCCGGCAAGGCCCATCCTGCCGACGAGCCGGGCAAGAGCCTGATCCGCAAGATCGCCAACCTCCGCCACGACAACCGGATGGCGGGGCGGATTGTGTTTGTTGAGGACTACGACATCAACGTCTGCCGGCACCTGATCCAGGGGGTCGACGTGTGGCTCAACAACCCGCGACGTCCGCTGGAGGCCTCCGGCACCAGCGGCGAGAAGGTGGTGCTCAATGGCGGGCTCAACTGTTCCATCCTCGACGGGTGGTGGGCTGAGGCCTACGACGGCCGCAACGGCTTCGCGATCGGTCGGGGCGAGACGCATGCCCGCGACGAGATCACCGACCAGCGCGATTACGACGCGCTCTACAAGGTGCTGGAGACCGAGGTTATCCCACTGTTCTACGAACGCGATGCCGACGGCCTGCCGCGGGAGTGGATCAAGATGATGATGAACTCGATCAGTTCGCTCGCCTGGCGGTTCAGCGCTCACCGCATGGTGATGGACTACGCCCGGGCCTGCTATGTGCCGGCCGCCGGCGGCGTGTCGTGCGACATGACGAACCGGTAAAGCGATCCCCCGGCTCCGG
>CAISJI010000210.1 GCA_903885565.1 uncultured Planctomycetaceae bacterium | reverse complement strand
GCAGAGCCGCACGCGAAAAGCCGCCTGCCTTACCGCCACACTGCTCCTGTGCCTGTTGGCGGCCAGTTGCGTGTGGCGCCAGCGGGTGTGGTCGAGTCCGCTGGCCCTGTGGGAAGACACCGCCCAAAAAAACCCCACCTCCCCCACGGCCCAGGGAGGTCTGGCCGAATCGCTCTGGGAAGCGGGCCGCCTTCCGGAAGCGGAACAGGCTGCCCGGAATGCCATCTCGCTCACCGCCGGAACGGCAGCAGACCACTGGCTCTGCCTCGCGCTGATCCTTGCCGATTCTGGCCAGGCCTCCGCAGCACAGGAGATGCTGCACAAGGCGCTCGCCATCGACCCGCGGTTGGCCAACCCCGATCAGCGGGTGGCTGACTTGGCGATGGATCAGAAAACGGCCACGGCCCTGCAGGCGCTGCTGACGGCGCGGGCAACGGGCAAGTGAGCAGCCCCTGTTGGCTTGGTTGTCGGCCTGTTTTCTGAGAAGTGCCTGTGGGTTGGGCCGGTTCCCTTCGCAAAGCGTCCCGGGCCGGGTATCGTGGTTTCTCCGCCCGGGGTTGGCTGGTTCCAACGGAAACCGGCCTCTGGCACCTTTCCGCGATCCCCTCTGCAGACTTATGAAAAAGGCCGACACACCCCCTGCTCCCCGGCCCCCTCTCTCCGCATCAACAGTCGTGTCCGCTGGCGAAAGCGCCGAGCACCGGGCATCCCGCTGGCAGGATTTCCTGCTCCACGCCGCGGTGATCCTCTTCGCTGCGCTGTGGGCCTACTCGCCGTCCTACTATGGCGACTGGCTGTGGGATGACGATCAGTCGATCACGGCCAACGCCGTGGCGCAGGCGCCTTTCTCGTTTCAAAACATCTGGGTGAATCCGCCCGGGGCCGACTACTTCCCGCTGAGTGCCACAGCCTTCTGGCTGGAGTGGCATGCCTTTGGCCCAAACACCTACGGCTACCACGCGGTCAATATCGTGCTGCATGCCCTCGCCGCCCTGCTGCTGTGGTGGCTGCTGGAGGAGATGGAACTTCCCGGTGCCTGGCTGGCGGGGCTCGTCTTTGCCATCCATCCGGTCTGCGTGGAGTCGGTGGCGTGGGTATCGGAATTGAAAAACACGCTTTCCCAACCGCTCTTTCTCCTTTCGGCCATTTTCTTCGTCCGTTCGGAGGATCCTGAAAAGGCGGGCACCCCCAACCACATCAACTACATCCTCTCGCTGGTGTTCTTTCTGCTCTCGATGTTCGCCAAAACGGCAGTCGTGATGTTTCCTGTGGTGATCCTGCTTTACGTCTGGTGGAAGCGGGGCACGATCACGCCGCGCGACATTCTCCGGGCCGCCCCCTTCTTTCTGATCTCGCTGGTGTTGGGGATCGTGACGATCCGCTTTCAGCACGCGCGGGCCATCGGCCAGGAAACGATCCCCGTGGGGGGCGTGGCCTCGCGCATCGCCACAGCCGGCATGGCGATCCTGTTCTACCTGTGGAAGGTAACCCTGCCGGTCGGCCTGCTGACGATCTATCCCCGCTGGGAGGTTGATCCTCCCAAGCTCTGGCAGTTTCTTCCCTGGCCCATTCTCGCTGCGGCGGCGGCCTGGTGCTGGATCAATCGGGCGACCTGGGGCAGGCATATCATCTTTGCCATGGGGTTCTTCGTGCTGATGCTGCTGCCGATCCTGGGGTTTGTCACGATCTCCTACATGCGGATCACATGGGTGGCCGACCACTTTGTCTACCTGCCGATGATCTCGATCATCGCCCTGGGATGCGCTGCCGCGGCGACTTGGTACAACCGGGCCAACTCAGCTGTCAAACCGCTGGCGGTGGGGCTGGCGACGGCCATCATCGCCTGCCTGGCGATCGGCACGTTCCGCTATTCGCACGCGTGGGCCAACGAAGAAAACCTCTGGGCACACACCCTGGCATCCAATCACGACGCGTGGCAGGCCCACAACAGGCTCGGCGCCAAAAAATATGCCAAGGGCGACATCGATGCCGCCTTCTATCATTTCACCAACTCGACTCGGCTGCGCCCCGATCTCGGGGAAACGCATAACAATCTGGGCACGGTGCTGGCCGCGCGGGGCAAGATCGACGAGGCCATCAAGGAGTATTACGCCGCCACCGAAGCCACGCCCCATGTGCCGATGTTGCGGATCAACCTCGCCAATGCACTCTCGTCGCAGAGTCGCTTCCCCGAAGCCGTCACCCAATACCTGAAGATCCTCGAGCAGGAACCGGGCAACGCCCCCGTCATGAATAACTGCGGGGTCGTCTACTACAAGGCGGGGGACAAAGAGAATGCGATCGCCATGTTCCGTAAGGCCCTCGCGATCAATCCTGACCTCAAAGATTCCAAGGAGAGCCTCGCTGTGGCGCTCGGGGAGTTGCCCGATCCCAATGCTGCTGTTCCCGCACAGGCTCCCGGTCAGCCGCCATTGCAGGCCCCCGCTCAGCCAGTGGCTCCCTTCAAGCCGAGCCCCTTCCCTTGATCGGCAGATCACTCGGGCAAGGGCCGCCGCAAGGGGTGGCCTGGCAGCCATGTGGCCGCGGCCAACCGCAACAGATCGCAGATCCCCGCCAGCGCGGCCTGCAGTCCGGCCTTGCTCGAACCGCGGACGCGATCGGTGAATGTGATCGGCACTTCCACGATCAGGCCGCCGGCGCGATGGGTATGCCACAGCAGGTCTTCAAAAAAGGCATAGCCGGAAGAGAATTTTCGCGGTAGTCGCTGCATGATGCCGAGCCGCACGGCCCGAAAGCCACTCGATGGATCGCGAACCGGCACGCACAGCACGCAGCGGGTGAACCAGCCCACAAGAGCGCTGGTGATGCGCCGCGACAATGGCCAACCGACCACGCGGCCACCAGGCACGCGGCGCGAGCCGATCGCCACATCCGCCGCCCGCCCGCCCACCGGCTCCAGCGCCGCCAGCAGCCGATCGATGTCGGCAGGATCGTGGCTGAAATCAGCATCCATGTTCACCGCCACCGCGAATCCGTGGGCCGCGGCAACGGAAAACCCCTCCAGAATGGCGCTGCCCAGCCCCCGCCGCCCCCGTCGGACCAGCACATGCAGGCGGGGATTCTCCTCAGCCAGCCTGAGCGCTACTTCACCGGTGCCGTCGGGAGAGGCGTCGTCGACCACCAGCATCTGGGCGGCGGGAGACGCCGCCAAGACCGCGGCCGTGAGGGGGGCAATGTTGTCGACCTCGTTGTAGGTGGCCGCCACCACCAGCACCCGCCCGACGGGCCAGAGGTCTGACGAACGGGTGTCGTGCGCGCCGCCATGCAGCGGACCTGGAGAGGCGGCGGCGGATGGCTGGGGGGGCGACACAGGCTCCATTCTGCTGCCTCCGGCGGAGCAAGTCACGGCGCAGCCTCCTGACGGGTGCGGTGTCTGCTCTGCTGCAGGCGAATACCGGCCGATCACCGGGAGCTTTCCCCGCGGCGCAGGCGGGCAAACAGGCTGCGGTAATCCCCCACACGCACCGGGAACACCGATCGATCTGCTCCACTGATCGGATCGCACAGATCCTCCTCGATCACCACCATGTCGGAATCGTCGGGAACTTCGTCGGCATCGCGGGCCGCCACCAGCGGGGGGATCTGTTCTGCAGCCGGCTCAATGGCCTGCAGTTGCCCGCCGAGCGTGGCTCCCTCCCGGCTGGAGACATGGCGGCGGCCACAAAAATCGCTCGGCCCGCGCACTACACAGCGTTCCACCGTCCGCTCCTGAGCGGCGAAGTAGTCGGCGAACGGATCGGCGGCAGGATCGAACACGAGTTCGACATCAGGCCCGCTCCACGGGCAGGGATCGGCCACCGGCTGCGCCGGACGCGGCAGGTCGCGTTCGGCCACAGAGGGATGCGCCACGCGCGGGAGCCAGCCAGCAGGTGCATCCGCCTCTTCAAGAAGCGTGTCGTCACCATGTCCCTCCTCCAGTCCGGCCGATTCAAACGAACCAAATTCCACGATCCCCCCATCCCCCGTCAGTCGGCCCAGACCGGCGTCGATCCGCTCCCCGACAGCGTCGTGGCCTTCGTGCCAGAGGCTGTCAGCAACAACCTCCGGAGCGGAAGGTGGGCTGGAGCGTTCCGCTTCCACGTGTCCAAGCGAAGCCGGCGCGGGCAGCCGCTGAATCTCCCGCCAGGCCCGGGCGATGTCGCCCGGCAGCACCCGCCGCCCCCCCTTCTCAGCCAGATACACAAGCGCCATGTCGCAGACCTGGTTGATGAGCCTCGGCACGCCGTCAGTCACCGTGAAGACGGCGTCGTCGCAACCGCGTTCGAAGACGGCCTCCCACTCCATACCGGCCGACTTCATCTGCGTGCGCACGTAGAGAATCGTTTCTGCGTGGTCGAGCGGCTCCAGATAGAACCTCGCTCCGATGCGCTGCGCAAGGCTCTCCATCCTTGCGGCGGCGAGGATCTCCTCCAGCTCTGCCGTTCCACAGAGCACAACATGCACCGCCGGCAGCGGCGTGGGGATGTTGGTCAGCAGACGCAGTTCTTCAATCAGCCGGGTGGGGAGGGTGGGGGCCTCGTCCACCAACACCACCAGCCCCGAGCCGGCTGCGGCCAAACCGCGGATGCGTTCCACCACGCCGATTCTCAGTTCCCCCTCCTCGATCCCACGGTAGGGCTCACCGATTTCCGCGAGGATGGCCTGCCACAGCGCGCGGCGGGTGCAGATCCGGGCGCCGGAGAGCATCGCCACATCGAAGTCGTCGCGCACGCTCTCGGCCACCTTCGCCAACAACAGCGACTTGCCGGTTCCCGGCGGGCCCACCACCAGGCCAATCCCCTCAGCACGGCGGATGGCCCGATCGAGCCCGTGCACCGCCGCATCGATTCCTTGTGCCGGGTGGTAAAACTCGACACGTGGCGCCGCGAGGAAGGGACGGCTGGACGGATGGCGGCGGGGTGCGATCATCGGCGGGTGTGCTTCCATTGAAGGGCGGGATGCCGCTGGGACGCCACGCGCCCTCAGCCACTGTCTCTTTCGACCAACGGCTCCCCACTCCTGTACCGCGAGGGCCCAGACGGCAACTTTCCCGATCGGGAGGCCTGGCGCCGTTGGGCCGGTTGCACCGGCTGTGAGGCGCAGGAACTGTCCTTGGTTGGTGTGCTACATTTGGTCGCGTCGGCCCGCACTCGGGCGCTCCCACGACCGCATTCGATATCCCTGCCGCAGGGCCGGTGGACCTGGCATGTTTCAGATCAAGATTTGCGGCGTGACCACTGCGGCCGACGCCCGCCTTGTCGCGGAGGCCGGTGCCGATTGCATCGGACTCAATTTTGTTGCCGGTTCGCCGCGGAGGCTCACGCTGGCAGCCGCGCAAGACGTGGCCGCAGCGATCCCTGCCGGCGTGCTGCGGGTGGGGGTGTTTGCCGGCAGCCCGGCCGCTGACATTCTGCGCGTCGTGGCCAGCGTCGGCCTCGGGGCGGTCCAACTGCACGGCCATCTCCAGCCGACAGGTTCTGACGGCGAGCGGCTGGTGTGGGATCCGCCGAGTCTCTGCGGAGAACTCGGGGGCGTGCCGATCATCCGAGCCGTGCGCCTGCAGGGCCCTCCCGCCAGTGACGGACTGGCAGCGGCCCGCGCTTGGCTCGAGGCGGCTGCGGCGGGGGGGAATTGCCCCGCCATGGGAATTTGTGATGCTGCAGTGGAGCGGGCCGCCCCGGCCGGGCAACTGGGGGGCACCGGGGCGGTGGTCGACTGGTCGCTGCTGGTTGCCAGTGGCGGACTGGGGATCCCCATGGCCCTGGCTGGTGGCCTTACGCCGCAGAATGTGGCCGCGGCGATCCGGGCCACCGGCCTGCACGCCGTCGACACCGCCAGCGGCGTCGAACTGGCCCCCGGACGCAAGGACGCCGAGCGGGTGCGGGAGTTTGTGGCGGCCGCCCGGGGGGCGCTGGGAATCGGCTGAGCCGGGCCGCCCAGGGCCGTAAAAAACCCGTGAGGGAAAATCCTGGGTGTGCGTTTTGGGCAAGACCGCTAAGATTCCGGGGTCGTGCCTCGACAGAGGAGCGCCCCAACCAGCCGTATGTCCGTTTCTGCCCTTGGTGGCAGGCTGCCGCTTCCGTATACGCCCGGCTGGAACAGAAATTTTCCAGCTCCTACATTTCCACCCTCAGGAGGTTTGCCAGTGTCCCACGTTGAAACCCGCCTGCCTTATAAGGTCGCCGATCTCGCTCAGGCCGAATGGGGCCGCAAGGAGATCATGCTGGCCGAGAACGAGATGCCGGGCCTGATGTCGCTGCGGCAAAAATATGGCAAGACGAAGCCGCTGGCCGGCGCTCGGATTGCCGGCTGCCTCCACATGACGATCCAGACCGCCGTGCTGATCGAGACGCTCAAGGCCCTCGGCGCCGAGGTGACCTGGAGCAGCTGCAATATCTTCTCCACGCAAGACCACGCCGCCGCCGCCATCGCCAAGGCTGGCTTCCCGGTCTATGCCTGGAAGGGGATGACCAACGAGGAGTTCGACTGGTGCATCGAGCAGACGCTCTTCTTCGCAGACGGCAAGCCGCTCAACATGATCCTCGACGACGGCGGCGATCTGACGAGCATGGTCCACTCCAAGTATCCGGAACTGATCGGCGGCATCCGCGGCCTCTCCGAAGAGACCACCACGGGCGTCCACCGGCTCTACCGCATGCATGAGAACGGCGAACTGAAACTGCCGGCGATCAACATCAACGACTCCTGCACCAAGAGCAAGTTCGACAACCTCTACGGCTGCCGCGAGAGCCTCGCCGACGGCATCAAGCGGGCCACCGACGTGATGGTGGCCGGCAAGGTGGCGGTGGTCTGCGGCTACGGCGACGTTGGCAAGGGAAGTGCCCACGCCCTCAAGGCCCTCGGGGCCCGCGTGATCATCACTGAGATCGACCCGATCAACGCCCTCCAGGCGGCGATGGAGGGGTATGAAGTGACGACGATGGAAGAGGCAGCCAGCCAGGGTCAGATCTTCGTAACGGCCACCGGCTGCCGCGACGTCATCCGGGGCGAGCACCTCGCCCAGATGCCCAATGATGCCATCGTCTGCAACATCGGGCACTTCGACCTCGAGATCGACGTGGCCTACCTTGAAAACACCAAGGGTGTGAAGAAGGTGGAGATCAAGCCGCAGGTCGACCGCTACACGCTCCCCTCGGGCAAGTCGGTGATCGTGCTGGCCGAGGGCCGGTTGGTGAACCTGGGTTGTGCCACCGGGCATCCGTCGTTCGTCATGAGCACGAGCTTCACCAATCAGGTGCTGGCCCAGATCGCCCTCTGGACGGAAACCGACCGCTACGACATCGGCGTCCACCGGCTTCCCAAGAAACTCGACGAGGAAGTGGCCCGCCTGCACCTCGACAAGCTCGGCGTGAAGCTTACCAAGCTCACCGCAGACCAGGCCGAGTATCTCCATGTGCCGGTCGAGGGGCCGTTCAAGCCTGAGTATTACAAGTATTGAGCCCGGGTCTGCGG
>CAISJI010000209.1 GCA_903885565.1 uncultured Planctomycetaceae bacterium | reverse complement strand
GCCGGCCACCACGGGATTGCCGTAGCTCTGGCTGCCAAGGGCTGCCACCCAGGCGATGTTGCTGCTGGAAGCAGGGCTCCAGGCGCCGGAATCGATATCAAAATCGCCCGGCGCCCAGGTCTCAGGCATCGGCCCGCTGGCGGGAGCGTTGTTGCGGGTGGACGAACCACCCCACTGGTTCCAATCCTGCGACGGGGCGGCAGCGGCGGTTTCCCCGTGCGCCCTTTCTGGCACACAGGCCACCAGCGACAGCAGGAGAACAGTTGCACAGGCGCGGCCGGTGCAGGCGGAGCGAAATGTGACCGTCATGGCTGCTTTGACCCGGAAGAGGAGGAAAGGGGGGAAACCGACACGTTGTCGATATAAATCTCAGAGTCCTTGGAATTGCCGAAAAAGCCGGGGCTGCCCTGGAGGTTGCCGCCGGCGTGTGTGGCTTCGATCGTCCACTCTGCGGGCTCTGGTTCGCCCCGTGGCCAGACCTTGCCCCTGAGGAGAGCGCCGCTGCCCTGCGCAGCGGGGAGCGCGCGGGCCTCAAGCACCATCGTGTACCATCGGCCCGCCTCCCAAGCGAAGGGGATCGTCTTGGAGAAGTGGGTGGCCACCTGCGATGGCCAGGTGCGCAGTTGCAACTGTTGGCTGGCCCCCATCAGGTCGAGGGTGTAACGCTGCGCGACGAGGCCCATGTCGGGCATACGGGCCATCTCCAGAGCGGCCGGATTGCCAAAGGCTTTCGCGAAGGCGTCTGCGTCGCTGGTGGGAGTGGGGGTGGTGACGGTGGCGGGATCGCCCGGCTTGCCGACGCCGGTTTTGGCGGAGCGAAAATCAGCCTGCATCCGGTAGTCGTGGAGGTCGATCGGGCCGATCCAACCCTGTGAACGGGTCCCCTTCGGGATAGTCGTCACCTTCACGAGGCACTTGGAGCCGTGGGCTTCACGCACCGCATGCCGGTACCGCATGCCGATCCACGGGAGCGGCGGTTCGCCGCGGGCCGGGCCCCCTTTGGGGTCTGGGTCCAACGCAATCTCCTCGAAGTCAAACTTCCACGGCAGCGGAGGCATGGAGCGGATGCGGGCTTTGCCGGTGAGCTTGCCCACTGTGGCCGTTACGGCCGCTGCGGCATGTTTATCGGCGGGAGCTGTGTACCGGCCGTCGGCACCGATGGTTCCTGCCGTGGCAGTGAATTCAGCCGCCGACTCCTTGACGAACCGACCAGCGGCATCAAACAGTCGCGCTTTGAGTTGGACCGTTTCGCCAGCCTTGATCTGTGACTCCGCCGGCACCACCTGCACCCAGGTGGGCTCGCCCGGTGGCCCGGCTGTTTCGGTGCCAATGCGCTGGGGCAGGGAAGGGGTGGTGGTCGATGACTTCGCGCCTGCACCGGCATCTGCGGCACCGAGGCAATAGAGCCGGGCGCCGGTGGTGAGGTAGATCCGTCCCTGCCAGGCAATCGGCGAGGCGCTCACCTCATCCTGCTCGTCGAGCCGCATCCGATTCACAAAGGCAACGCCGGTGGGGGTCGGCTTGAGCACGTGCCAGCCACCGGTGGAACAGACATAGAGCTTGCCTCCAGCCACAAGCGGACTGCCACGCACGATCGTGCCGAGCAGTTTCTGCGGCTTGCCGACCGGCTCGCCGGTGGCCTTGTCGAAGACATACACTTTGGCACCATCGTCGATGAAGTAGACCCGTTCGCCGAGCACAACCGGCATGGCCCGGCCGTCCATGATCCCCTTTTTCTGCCAGATGGCAGCGGTGGCCGTGATGTCGGTGTTGGGGCCAGCGGGCGCAGCAGGTGGAGTGCCAGCGGGCGCAGCGGGTGGGGTGCCAGCGGGGGGCGCGGGGGCTGCGGGGGGCGTGGCGGCCGGCACGGCCGCACCGTTGAAGGCGGTGGCCGAGCCCATCGTGGTGTTGTCGAGATTTTCCTCAGCCTGAGAGATGTAGACTGTCTCTCCATCCACCAGCGGCGCCACATTGAGCCCGCGGCGGGAGAGCTTGAAATTCCAGACAGCCTTCCCGGTGCGGGGCTGGAAATTCCAGACGCTCCCGTCGCTGGAGCCGAACACCAAGCTCGCGTTGCCCCCCAGCTTTGCCAGGAAGGGGGTGCTGTAGGTGGTGTCTTCGGGGAGTTCTTTGGTGCCGTTCATCCAACGCACCTCGCCAGTGCGGACGTCCATCCCCAGAAAGCGGTGAGCGGGCCGGGCGGTATCCCCCCAGCCGGTCACCACGGCGCTGGCGATCACCAGATCCTCAAACACCACCGGGATATTCGTGCGGCCGCCGTAGGTGGAGAGAAACCCAAACTCCTCATGCAGCGAGCGGCTCCAGCGGGTGGTGCCCGTAGCGGCATCGACAGCCGTAAAGACACCACACACGCCATGGGCAAACACCGTGTTGGTGACCGGATCGCAGACCACCGCCGACCAGCCCACGCGTTCCGCAGGCACGTCCGACAGATAGACATTGAAGATATTTTCCCAGATCTTCTTGCCCGTCGTGGCATCGATGCAGAGCAGTTTCTCCGCTTCCTCGGTCGTGCCCGGCTTGTGGCGCACCAGCGTGAAGAGTTTGCCGGCCATGATCACCGGCGTCGAAATCCCCCCCGCTTCCTCGTTCTTCCAGAGAATGTTGGTGCCTTTCTCGGGATCGAAGGAATCGACATAGACCCCATCAGCCGCTGCGTGGCGATTTTCCAGCGGCCCGCGCCAATCGGTCCATTCTTCCGCGGGCGCCACCAGCGGAAAGCAAAGGCCACACCAGAGCAGCGTCGCACAGGCCCAAGCAGCAGAGCGTGTCATCTTTTATTTGCCCGAGGCTAGGAAGGTCGGTTCCAAATGGTCTGCAAAAAGTTCGGTCGCAACTGCGATCACGAGAGCGATTCCTGATGCAGGTGCCTGTGGTGGAAGGTGGCTGCCAGAGTGATCTCCCAACCCCCCTGTTGATCCCCTTGAGTCATTTCCTGCATCGAACCGGTCGGCAGTCTTGGCAATAAGAACAGTCCTGGCAATCAGAATCAGTTGCCGATTCCGGCCGCCTTCGCTTCAGCCGGCAGGTTTGGGTCGACGAGTCCCCGGGCTCCCCGTCCCTGCATGAGTCGGTCGTTGGTGTCGGCTACGATGCTGGGAGTATCTGCGTTCCACCAGCGGAGTTGGTCTGCGCGCTCAGGCACGCCCAAGGGTCGCACAACACGCATCCCGATTCCCAAGGCGGGTTCTTCCGTATACCACCAAGGGCTTTTCGGCAGATTGGGGTCGATATCCTTCCAGGCGATATCCTCCGAGCCGCGGCGGGCGGCACTGCGCAGACGGGCCGGTTCGTCATAGTAGGAGCCGCCTCGCACGACGCGCGGCGAAAGCTTCACTGGCCAAACCGCTGCCGTGGCCGAAGGAACCGGCTGCGGCAAACCCGCCTGGCGGGCATAGCCGCCGGCCACCAATTCGTCGAGCACCCACTCGGCCACATTGCCATGCATGTCATGCAGGCCGAAGGCATTGGGCTCCTTGCCCCCCACGGCGTGAGTGGTTTCGTCTGAGTTGTCGGCGTACCACGCAGTGGCGTCGAGGGCCTCGGCGTCGGAACCGCAATGCCAGGGTGTCTGTGCCCCGGCGCGGCAGGCATATTCCCATTCCCCCTCAGTCGGCAAGCGATAGAAGCGGGCCGTCAGTCCGCTGATCCACTTGGTGTACTGCCGCGCCGCATACTGCGTCATGGTGACAGCAGGCAGATCGGGCTTCTCGCCGTTGGTGAATGTCGTCGTGGGATCGTAGAGGTTTGAGGGGGCGGTGACGGCATCGGCCTCGTTGGCGGGGGTCACTTGGCGAATCCGCGCCGATTCGATCGCCTTGAACAGATCGCAGGCCGCCATGAAGCCCTTGTACTCGGCCCAGGTCACTTCATTCTCGCCCATCCAAAACGGCTCGATCCCCGCCTCGAACTGCGGCCCTTCGTTCTCCGCCCGGTCCTCTTCCCCCTCGGGGCTGCCCATCCTCAGGGTGCCACCGGGGATGGGGATCATGCGAAACGTCGCCGTGGTGCCGGGGATCGTCTCCTCGTAGGGGATCATCCAGCCCCCGGGCACCTCCACCATCGGGCCCTCCCCTGCGGGGCGGGTGCTGCCCGGCACAAACCCGGGGAGTTCGACCAACGGCTCCGCACCGGCCCGGATCGCCAGCGGAGAGGGCAGGCCCAAGGCCGCCACCATCACCGCCAGCGCGGCTGTCCAGCGGATGATCGGGCAGGGCAGAGAGCAGAGACGAGCGAAATATGGCACGATAGATGGAGCTTGAAGTGTCATGGCGTGAAGAAGATTCTATTGTAACCTGCCCGTATCGCACTGCCCACTGTCGGCCCGAGCGACAGCAATCGGGGGCATTCCGGCAAGAAACCGAGCACGAAGTGTCCGCTCCCAAACCAACCCGTCCTCCTGGCGGGAAATCGAAGTCCGCCGGCGGCAAGCCGGCTGCCAAAGCGGACGACAAGCCGGCCGAACGCGTCGTGGCCGAAAATCGGCGTTCCCGTCACGACTACGAAATCATCGACACGCTCGAGTGTGGGATTGCCCTGGTAGGCAGCGAGGTGAAGAGCCTGCGCTCCGGGCGGATGGCGCTGGACGAGGCCTACGGCCGAGTCGACGGCAACGAGGCATGGCTGATCGGCTGCAACATTCCCGAATATGAGAAGGCCAATCAGCTCAACCACATTCCCAAGCGCCCCCGCAAGCTGTTGATGCACAGGCGGGAAATCAAACGCTTTGCCGGGCTGGCGACCGAGAAGGGGCTGACGCTGGTGCCCCTCAAGATGTATTTCAAAGAGGGCCGGGTCAAAGTGCTGATGGGCATCGGCCGCGGCCGCAAGACTCACGACAAACGTGAGAAACTCAAGGCCGACACTGCCAAACGCGAGATTGCTACTTTAGTGCGCTCGCGTTCGAGCGGTCGTCGCGACGACTGATCAGCCGCGACGACCGCTCGACACGCGCTCGCTTCAGCGGTCGTCACCGGCTGCCACGAGCAGGGCGGCAGACGACTCGGTGGAATCTTCGGGATGCCACAGCGGCATCCCACGCTGGATGCGTTCGGCCAAAATGTCGAGTTTCTGCCGCGAACCGGCGGGAGCTTTCGTGGGGACGAACTCCGTCGTGGTCTGCGGTTCGAAGTTCTCGTCGTGACCGTACAGTTCGATGATTTCAAAGACGTTGCGAATCCGGGCCATCGGAGAGGAACAGCTCCATGTTGCAAGAAATGTTTCGCCCATCAAAGCAGCGGACGACCCGGTGCCTCAGGGGTTTTTTTCAGTCAAATTTTTGGGGAAGTCACCGACCACCAACCACCATCATCCGTGCAAGCATTTTCGCTCAGGCGAACAGGCCGGCAGGTTCCGGCCTGTTTCCAGGAGAGGCACGAGCATCGGGCCGACAGCGCTCGTCACTCCCGCGGACGAAGCTCTCGACACCGATCTCCCGAAGAACGGGATGCTCTTTGCAAACAGCCACACAGCAGACGCCAGACGGTGGAGAGTGACCTCTACCGGGCTTCCCATTATGGACCCGCACTCACGCGAGTCAAACATTTGTTGGCTACGGCAAGAAAAAGTTTTGCGGGGCGGGATCACAGGTTCCGGAACCCCACCAGCATGCTCAACCCTTCGAGTCGTGCGTCCGACACCAGGCGATTTTCTCGGCGGTGGTGGTGGGGAGTGCGCCGGAGGCTTTGGCCACCTTCTGGGGCGCCGGTGCCGGGGCTGCGGGGGGGGGTGAAACCGGCTCTGCCTCGGCGGTTGCCTCAGCTACCGGTGCGGTCGATCCAGCCTTGGCGGCTCGGGCTCGCGCGAGAATCTCGGCGGTGGAGAGCTTGCCCGCTGGGCCCGCTGGGGATGCTGGCTGGGCGGCCGCCGGCTTGGCCGCGGCCGGCTTGGCTGCCGGGGCGGCCCCTGAGGCCTTGGCCCGGGCGGCGGCGAGAATATCGGCAGTCGAAGCCTTTTTGGCAGCTCCGCCGACTGGCTGGGCAGGGGCGGGGGCTTTCGCGGCGGGAGCCTTGACCGCCGGCTTCGCCTCTTTCGGTTCGGCAGGCTTCGGCAACGGTTTGGGGACAATTCTGAGGCAGGCGGGGTCGATGTCGTACCAGCCGGTGTTGTTGAACTGCTCAAACTCCACGAGGCAGCGGCCGTTCATGTTCACCGTTCTGACAAAGCCGGTGGTTTTGGCAAACCGGGCTAACTCCGGTGCGGGGGAACTGACCACGACATATTTGTCGGTCCATTCCGTTTTCAGGCGCTCGATGACATCGAACATGAAAGGCTCTCGGGAAGTGTGCCGGAACGGGAAGCGAGGCCGCTCGCCCCATGAATGTGATCGATCGGAGGGGCAATCGCAAGATGCACTCAGCGGGGGTTCTCTGGAGGCTCGGCAGAAGTCGCTGGCGGGCCGACCAGAGCGATCCCCTGTGGGCTGATCGTGTAGGACCACTGGACTGTTCTGGGGGGGGACGCTCCTGTCCTGCCGCTCTTGTGCGGCTTCCCGCCGGTGGTGCTGGCTGCCAGCTGCAGCACAGCAGGCTGCGGGGTTGCCTCCTCCAAGGGCCGGTATGTCGATCCGAGCCAGCCTGGCCCGGCATGGATCCGGCAGGCGATTTCCACCAGCAGCGTGTCGCTCAGCAGCGGGTGTGGCGCCCAGCTGGCCGAGAAATGCGAGCGGCCCGCCAGCCCAACCCCAAGGAGCACTGGCCGTCCCTGGGCCATGCTCTCCATCAGTTCCACAATCGGCGGAGAGGCTGGCCAGTGTGGATCGAGGTGCGGGGAAACCGGGCCTTCGACAGATTCCCAGCCGCCGGGAGGGCCTTCCGGCCGGTCTACCACCACCCGATGGACCCAGCGGTCTCCCGACCAGTTGAAGACCACCTCGACTCTCCCGTGCCGGAAGTGTTTGGAGGCATGCCGGCGCGAGGGCGGGGGGGAGTGGCTTTCACCGCTTGGCATGCCAGAGACTTCTCAGGGGGTTTGAGCCTACGGTCGCCGGCGGCGCGTGCCGCAGGTGCCGCTCAAAGCAAGCGTTGTACACCCCTTGCCGGCGCCGGTCGATCCAGCGGCCGCAGGGGCGTCACGGCCGGGCGCAGAGGCAGGTGCGTTCCAGCCGGTGTGTTCCGGTGTGTTACAGTTCAGCCGCGTTTTCTCCCTGCCGTTTTTCAGCCCACCGGAACTGGGGCCAGTGTGGTCCCATCCCCCCATGGAACCGCGTCGCTCGCTCGGCTGGCCGATTCTGCTGGGGGTCGTGCTGATCGGGTCGATCCTCGCGCTTGGCGTGGGGTGGGTGCTGGTAAGCATTGCGGCGGCGCTGGGGTCGAAGAACGCCGCCTTCTATTGGGCCATTCTGGCGGTGGGCGTGGCGCTGTTGGTGCTCGTGTTGGTGGGGGTGATTGTCTACCTGTTTCTCACCGTCAAGGCGATCGCCCTGTCGCAGCGGCAGAGCAATTTCATCGACAGCGTGACGCACGAACTGAAAAGTCCGCTCGCCTCCCTCAAGCTCTCCCTGCAGACGCTCACCCGGCGGCAGGTGCCCCCCGAGCAGCAGGCCGACTTCCACCGCATCATGCTGGAAGATGTCGAGCGCCTCGACACGCTCATCGACCATCTCCTCGATGCCGCCAAAACGCTGCAGCGGCGGGGGCGTTTGGCAGACTACGCCACTCCCTTGGATCCCGTGCTGCGCCATGCGTGTGAGGCCGTCATCGCCCGCTATGGCGTGCCACCCGAGCGGATTCGGCTGGGAGGCGTTCCGCTGGGGCAGCCAGGTGAGGCTGTCGCCGGAGGGGCACCCGACGGGCTTGAACGCTTGAAAGTGCGCGGCCGACCGGCCGATCTGGAGATTGTGTTCCGCAATCTGATCGACAATGCCGTGAAGTATTCTCTGCCCGATGCGCGGGTGGAAATCGAAGCCGAGCGCTTGGCCAACGGCACTGTGGCGGTGCGGGTGGCCGACAACGGCCCGGGGATTCCGCCTCAGGAGCGGGCGGCTGTGTTTCGGCGCTTCGTGCGGCTCGGCAGCGAACTGGAGCGGTCGACGCCGGGCACTGGCCTGGGCCTCTATCTCGTCAAATCGATCGTCGCCACGCTGCGGGGCAAGGTGCTCGTGAAGGGGCGGGGAACGCAGCCGGGCACCGTGATGGAGGTGCAGTTGCCGGGGGTGACCTGACACGCCTCGTCGCGGATGTTCTAATCGCCGTCATGAATTCGAACCCTTCCCACCACCACGCTCCCCACATCGGGCCCGTCATCGACATCGTGCCGATCCGCCGTGTGCTTGTGAGTGTGTTCGACAAAACCGGCCTCGATCGACTGGCGCAGGCTTGCAAGGCTGCCGGGGTGCGAGTGGTCAGCACCGGCGGAACCGCCGCGGCCCTGGCCAGTCAGGGATTGGAGGTTGAGGACGTCGCCTCCATCACCGGCTTCCCCGAGATCCTCGACGGCCGCGTGAAAACGCTGCACCCCAATATCTTTGCCGGCATCCTCGCCCGCAGCGACCGGCCGGACGATCTGGAGGTGCTGGGCACCCACGGGATCGAGCGGTTTGATGCTGTCGTCGTGAATCTCTATCCCTTTGAGAGTGTCGTGGCCAAGCCTGAGTGCCAGCCGGCCGATGCCATCGAACTGATCGATATCGGCGGCCCCAGCCTGGTGCGGGCCGCGGCCAAGAACCATGCCTTCACCGCGGTGGTGACCGGCCCCGAGCAGTACGACGACCTGATTGCGGCGCTCCAGCGTGGGGGGACAACGCTCGCCGAACGCCGCCAGCTTGCCGCCCGAGCGTTTGAACGCACCTCCACCTATGACGCGGCGATTGCCCGCTGGATGGCCCGCCATGCGGGGCTTGTCGCCTCCGGAACAGAGCGGCCGGCCGCCACGGGGGCTGTCCCCGGCGACGACGACGCTCCGCTCCCCACCCGGTTTCATCTGGAACTGGAGCGGCGGCTCCCGCTGCGCTACGGCGAAAACCCCCACCAGTCGGCGGCGCTCTATGCCCCGGCCGGAACCCATCTGGGCTTGGCCGGATTCAAGCAACTCTGGGGCAAGGAGCTTTCCTACAACAACCTGCTCGATCTGGACGGCGCGACCCGGCTGGCCGGGTTGCTCGAGGCCCCTTCAGCGGTGGTGGTGAAACACACCAACCCCTGCGGTGCGGCCTCGGCGCCGACAGTTGCCGGGGCGTTGGCCACGGCGATGGCGGCCGATCCCACGAGTGCCTTCGGATCGATTGTGGCGGTCAACGGCACGTTCGATCGGGCCTGTGCCGAACTGCTGCTGAAGCCCGGGCTGTTTGTCGAAGTGATCGCCGCACCCGCCTTCGAGCCAGAGGCGGTGGAGCTGCTCACCACGCGCCCCACCTGGAAGGCGAGCGTGCGTCTGGTGGAGGTGCCTCCCGGTGATCCGTGGGAGGCGACGCTGGGGATGGAACTGCGCAGCGTGGCTGGGGCCTTGCTTGTGCAGCGGCCCGACGATGCGTGCGACGATCCGGCGAGCTGGAAGGTGGTGACTCGCACCAGCCCCGCCCCGGAGCTGACGCAGGCGCTGGGGTTTGCCTTCACGATTGTGCGTCGGCTGACGAGCAACGCCATCGCTGTCTGCCACGACATGAGCCTGGTGGGGGCTGGCATCGGCCAGACCAGCCGCGTCGATGCGGTGCGGATCGCCCTGGACAAGGCGGGGGAGCGGGCCCGCGGTGGCGTGCTCGCCTCCGATGCCTTCTTTCCGTTTGCCGATTCGATTCCGCTGCTGGCGAAAGCGGGGATTGCCGCGGTGATCCAGCCGGGGGGCTCCAAACGCGACGGCGAGGTGATCGCGGCTGCCGACGAAGCAGGCATCCCGATGGTCTTCACCTCGCGCCGCCACTTCCGCCACTAGAATATCTGTGGAAAAAGCCATCCCCATCATGCCAACCATTCTTGATGCGATCGTGGCTCGCAAGCGTCTCGAGGTAGCTGCCGCCAGAGTTCGGCAGCCGCTGGGGGTGCTCGAGTCGCGGCTGGCTGACGCCTCACCCGCCCGCGATTTTTTTGCGGCGCTCTCCGCCCCCGGCCCGATCAAACTGATTGCCGAATTCAAACGCAAAAGCCCCTCCGCCGGCGTCATTCGCCCCGGGGCGGGCGTGGTGGAGGTTGTTCAGGGCTACGCTCGAGCCGGGGCGGCGGCGCTGTCGGTGCTCACCGATGGAGAGGGGTTTGGCGGCAGTCTCGCCGATCTGGAGGAGGCCCGGGCAGCAGTGCCGTTGCCGGTGCTGCGCAAGGAATTCGTCGTCGATCTCTATCAGGTGGTGGAGGCCCGCGTGCACGGGGCCGATGCGGTGCTGCTGATCGCCGAATGCCTCGATGATTGCCACCTCCGCAGCCTCTATGCCGCGATTCTCGATCTGGGCATGACGCCGCTGGTGGAACTGCACGACGCGGATCAGTTGCCGCGGGTGCTGGCGCTGGGGGCCACGCTCATCGGCGTCAACAACCGCGATCTGCGCACTATGAAAACCGACATCGATCATGTGCTGCGGCTCAAGGATCGCGTGCCGGAGGAATGCGTGCTGGTCGCCGAAAGCGGCATCCGCTCGCGGGCGGATGTGGAGCGGCTCGAGGCGGCGGGCATCGGCGCGATGCTGGTGGGCGAGTCGTTGCTGGCCAGTCCCGATCCCGGTGTCGCCGCGGGCAGATTGCTGGGCCGGGGGTAGAGCGCATCCGGGGTGGCTGGGAGATGACCGGCTGAACCCATCGGGTGGTGTAGGCGGAGGGGTCGGCGAACGCTTGAGGAGCGCAAGCGACGAAACTTTTGCCGCCCCGAAGCCGGCGCCCCACGTACGTTGGATGCGCTTGAGCCTTCGCGTTCAGGCAGGCTCTTCGTCGGCCGGTGCCTTGCCCCGCTGGCGGCCGACAAAGCGGTAGCCCATGCCGCGCACGGAGAGAAAGTGCACGGGGTGTGATGGGTCAGACTCAAAATACTTGCGCAGGTTGAGCATGAACGTGTCGATGGTGCGCGTGGCTGGCGGCCGGGCCATCCCCCAGACCCGTTCGAGCAGTTCGTTGCGCGACACCACCTTCCCCTCGTGTTCCACGAAGTAGCGCAGCAACTTCATCTCAAGGTTGGTCAGCCGCACGGGGAGCCCCTGTGCCCGCGCCTCCCATGTGTCGAAATTCACCTCGGCGCCGCCGAAGCGGTAGGTCGCGGCGGGACTGACCGGAAGTGACGGCTCGTGCGGGGGCGTGGTGGTTCGTGTCGTCCGCGATCTCCTCGCCAGCAGATTGCGCACGATGGAGATCAGTTCATCGAGGTCGAACGGTTTTTGCAGATAAACATCGGTGCCAGCGTCGAAGCCGCGAATGCGGTCTTCCACGAGCGTCCGGGCCGTGAGCATGACAACCGGCACATCGCTTCCCCTGGTGCGGATGGTTTCGCAGACCGCGTAGCCACTCATGCCCGGCAGCATCAAGTCGAGCACAACAAGATCGACCGGCTGCTGGTCCAGCAGGCCGAGGGCGGTTTGGCCGTCGCCGGCAATGGTGACGGTGAAGCCCTCAGCCTCGAGGTTGAACTTGATACCGAAGGCCAGATGCTCTTCGTCTTCCACGACGAGGATGTGTGGCATGGGTGGGCCGGCGGGAAGGCGAGGAACCGGGGACGCACAAGAGTGTAGCCCAGTCGGCGATTCGCAGTCTGGCTACCGAACGAGGACTGCCGGTTCGCGCACCGGGCGGGTAAAGCCGTGGTCGATGAACCACTGCCAGGCATCGGTCACGGTTGTTTCCAGAGGCCTGTAAAAATAGCCCAGTTCGGTCTCGGCACGGGCGCAGCTGAAGTTGTGCTTGAGCAGCGACATCCCCACAGCGGCGGAATTGACCGGAGGTTCCCGGCGGGCGACCATCGCCACCAGATCGCCACACCATCCCGCCATTTTGACGATGGGCAGCGGGGCGATGCCGAGCGGTTGCATCCGGCCGGTGACCCGCGCGAAGAGACGCCAGGCATCAAAATAGCTCAAGGGATGGCCGCCGAGGATGTAGCGACGGCCGGTGCGGCCCCGTTCGGCGGCGGAAATGATCCCTGCGGCAACATCGCGCACATCGACAAAGTCATTGGCCCCAGCGGGGGCAAAGAGCCCCCGACCCGCTCCCACTTCCAGCAGCATCCGGCCGCTGGAGGGCTTCCAGTCCCAGGGGCCGAGCATGTAGACGGGGTTGACGATCACCGCATCGAGGCCGCGGGCAACCTCCTCAAGCACCACTGCCTCGGCAGCCCGCTTGGTGACGACGTAGGGGCACTCCACCATGCCGCCCGCAGGCGTCTCCTCGTCGGCCAGCACACCATCGGCCCGCAGCCCCAGCGCATCGACGCTCGACACATGCACCAGGCGTGCCCCGGCCCGCCGGGCCGCTTCGGCCACGACGCGGGTGCCGGCCACATTGGCGGCGTGCATCTCGGCGGAGTGCCGCCAGCCGCAATGCACCATTGCCGCGGCATGCACCACCACCGCTGCCCCCTCGATCGCCTGCAGAATAGCCCGCGGGTCGTCCAGGGCACCGACTGTCACATCCAGCGGCAGACGGGCCAGACAGCGGTCGGCCGTCGCCGCGGACCGTGCCACAACGCGGACGCTCTGCCCCCGATTGGCCAGCAGGCGCACCAGATTATTGCCCACCAGGCCCGTCGCCCCGGTCACGACATAATCGACTTGACCCGCAGAAGTGCCTGCGGGACGGGAAGGACTCGGAGCGAAGGCAAGCCGTGGGAAGTCGACCATGGTGGGATCGCCTCTGAGGACACGGGGGGCTGGAGGGGCCGGTCGATCCTGCCACCGGACCCACGTCTCAATTCTATGTCGGAAAAAAAGGGGGTGCACCTTTGAGGTTCGCCAAAGATGCTGACATTGACGGATGTGACAACCCTGACGGAAAATGACTCGTTTGACTCAAAAATGCGGAGAATCCCTTCGCCGTCGGAAATCCGGACCGGACTGTCGACCGGTCGTCGCCGGTGCGGACGGCCCAAAGAAGTGTGGGGCAAACAGTGGCGGAAGTGACGATTCAACCGGTGGACACCCGGTCTCAGCAGAAACGCTTCGTCAGGCTTCCGTGGCGGATCTACCGCGACGATCCCTGCTGGATGCCCCCGCTGATCATGGCCCAGGAGGAACTCCTCGGCTTCCGCCCCCATCCCTTTTACGAGAAGTCGCGCAGCCGGTCGTTTTTGGCGGTGCGCGGGGGACGCGATGTAGGCCGGATTACGGCGATCGTGAATGCCGGCCACGTGGAGCGATATGGCGAGCAGCGGGGTTTTTTCGGCTTCTTCGAATGCGACGACGACCACGCCGCCGCCAAGGCGCTGTTTGAGGCGGCCGGCAACTGGCTGCACGGTCAGGGGATGACCTCGATCCGTGGCCCTGCCAATCCCTCGCTCAATTATGAGTGCGGCCTGCTGATCGAGGGCTTCAACACGCCCCCCTTCTTCATGATGACCCACAATCGCCCCTACTACGGGCAGCTGGTGGAGGAGAATGGCTACGGCAAGGTGGAGGATATGTATGCCTTCTGGGGCGAGATGTCGATGCTCTCCAAGCTCGATTCCAAGCTCGGCACCATGGTGCAGGCGGTGCAGGAGCGCTTCGGCGTGACGGTGCGGCCGCTCGACCGCAGTCGCTTCGACGAGGAAGTGCGGATGTTTCTCGACATCTACAACTCCAGCCTGGGGGGAACCTGGGGCTTTGTGCCGCTCTCCTCCGGCGAAGTGAAGCACATGGCGGCGAGCCTGAAGCACCTGATCGTGCCGGAGTTGGCGATGGTGGCGGAAGTGGGTGGCAAGCCGATCGGCACAGTCTTCTGCCTGCTCGATTACAACCCCCGCATCAAGCAGATCAACGGCCGCCTGTTTCCCTTTGGGTTTCTGCGTCTGCTCTGGAACAAGAAAGGGATCAAGCGGATGCGGGCGATCAGCACCAATGTGATCCCCGAATATCAGGCGTGGGGAGTTGGCTTGGTGTTGATGGGGGCGCTGGCGCCCCGGGCCGTGGCCTGGGGGATGGAGGAGGTGGAATTCTCCTGGGTGCTGGAGTCCAACCATCTTTCCAAACGCACGCTGGAGCGAGGAGGGGCGCTGGTGACCAAAAAATATCGGATGTATCAGGACGATCCGCCGCAGCCGGCCTGACGCTCCGGGGGAAAAGCCTTCCAGGCACCCCTCAAACGAAGACATCCCACTCGAAGGGCATCGCATTCAGCGATGCTTCACTCAAGACTCGGGCCAGCCGCCTGCTCGCGATGCCTTACCGCTGCCAGCGGCGATTGCTGCGTCGAGAAACGCCCCCCTGCACCCTCACTCCCCGGCCGGCGTATCCGCTCACGGTCCCCGACCCGCGGGTTGTGGTTCGGGAAGGGGTGTTGTAATAGGGCCAGACCCGCTTGCCAGCCCGTTGGTCGCGCTCCCACTGCTGCGCGCCGTAGTTGATCCCCGAGAGGTTGAAACTCGAATAGGGATTGGGCGGCCCGGCCACGGCTGCTGACGGGAGCAGGCCACCGATGGCCAGCAGGGCGACTCCAGCCCACCCCAGCCAGCGGAGGCGACCGGCCGCAGCGACCCCTGCACACGACGGGTGGAGGGAACTGGCAATCAGGCCGACGCGGGTCTGCAACGGACCTCGGGCATTGTGCATGGCTCACCTTGAAAGCGACTGAAAAACCCCGCCCGGGGCTGGCAGGAAGTTACGATTGGTACGGGGGCCAAGGGCGAACGGTTCACGGGGTGACTTTTTCCCCCGACAGTTAGAATGTGGCCGGTCGCTGCCGCGCCGGTCATCCCTCTGCCATCCAGAGTATTTCTGATGCCATCCCCGAACGCCTTCCCCTTGCTGCCAGTTCCGGTTCCCGCCAAGACAGGCCGCCGGCGCCACTTTGGTGAGGCAGCCAGCGATGGGGGCATGGTGAACATGGCGGCGGCGGCCGTCGGCTTGATTTCGGCCGGGGTGGTGCTCGGTCCGTTGGCGGTGGGGGCCACGCGGGGGGCAGCCCCGCTCCTGCTGGATATCGTGATCGCCGCCGCGGTAGTGCTCTGGGTGTGCGCCGGGCGGCGCCCCGTTGGCCTCCTGCTTCTGCCGGTGGCAGTGGCTGGCTTGGCAGTGGTGCAACTGCTGCCACTCCCCGATTCGGTGTTGGGGAGCCTGGCTCCGATTGCGGCGCCTGCCTGGAAGCTGGCCCATCAGGGAATTCCCGATGTCAGCGGCAGCATCTCCGTCTATCCCGAGGCGACGGCGGCAGGTTTGCGGCATCTGCTCCTCGGCCTGTCGTTGATTGTGATGGTGGCCGATCTCTCCCGGAATGCTCGCCTGCGACAGTGGCTGCTGTGGGCCCTTGCGGGGGGCGGTCTGCTGATCTGGATGCTCGGCCTGATCTTTCCGGGGCTCGGCGCGGGCCACAAAGAGAAACTCGTGATGGGATTTGTCGATCTCACCGGGCCGGTGGAATATTGGAAGAATCCTGTTGATCTGCCTGGCCAAACGGCCGGTGTGGGGGAGAGCAGTTGGGAGCAGGTGGGGGAGATGCGGTATGTCCTCGACTCCTGGATTGTGGGGGATTGTGTCGGCCCGTATGTGCTCAGCAACCACTTTGCGGCCGGCCTCTATCTGACGATCCCCATCCTGCTGGCTCTTGGCTTGCAGTATTCGCGCGACAAACTCCCGCTCGCTGCCCGTTATGCGCTGCTGTGCGTTCTGCTGGCGCTGGTGGTGTGGACGGTGGGCATCATGGCCAAGTCGCGGGCGGGTGGGGCGGCGATGCTGCTGGCGGCCTTGGTGTTGGTGGCACTGAGTGTGGAAAACCGGCGGGCCCGCTGGCTGACCGGAGGGGCGGCCGCGGCGTTTGCCTGCGCCCTTGCCCTCTACTTCGCCCTCTTCTTCGGCATTCTGCCGGGAGCCGAACTGGTGCTGCCGGCCTCAAGGGAGTCGGCCGCGGGCGGGGTGCTCCATAATTCGCGGCAGGCGGCAGCGCACGTCGCGATCCGCATGTTTCTGGCCTCGCCGCTGCTGGGCACCGGGCTGGGGACGTTTGGCCACCTCTTTCCCCGCTTTGTGCGCGGAAATCTTCCCTGGGGGTTTGCCCACAACGACTACGCCCAACTCTTTTCCGAAACTGGCCTGATCGGCGCCGCAGTGGCAGTCTGTTTGGCGATCCCGCTTGTGGTGCGGTTCTATCGCTGCTGCGTGTCGGCAACTACCGCCGACCGGGTGGCGGATGCAGGGATATGGGCCGGGCTTGCGGGCCTGGCCATGCATTCGGCCTTCGACTGGAATCTCCATGTGCCGGCCAATGCATTCCTTGCCTGCGTCGTGGTGGGGCTGGGATTGAGTGGCCTGAGTGGACGCCGCAAGGAGGGGCCGCCGCAGACGAGACAACCGCAGCCCGGTCAACCGCAGCAGGCCGCCGCGATCGGCCAGACGTGGGCTCCGGTGGCGGCTGCAACGGTGCTTGCCGCCTCCTGCATCGCGGCAACGCTCTGGAGCGCCCGCGACACAGCCTCGGCCGCCACGGCCCGCGAGGTGCGGGTGGCCCTCGTGGGAATGCGCGGCGCCAAGACGGTCGATCAGCGGGCTGCCGCCGCCCTCCGGTTGACCTCCGCAGCCGAGGCTGCCCAACGCATGGTCGAGTGGGATCGGGGGAATTCCGATTTGGATGTGTTGGCGGGGCAGGCCTATCTGCATCTGGCAGCGACAGAGGATAGCCAGCAACGCAGCGAGCACCTCTCCACTGCCGAGGAACTTTTTCGCGAGGCCCGTCGCCACAGTGCTGTCTGCAGGGGGCTGCCGGAACCGGTTCCCCCTCCCGCCGCAAAACCGCAGCCCAAGCCCTAAACAGCCATTTTCCTGCCCAGGAGTTTTTATGAACGATTCCGCATTTTCTGGTTCGCTGTCGCGCCGTGCCTTTGCCGGTGTGGCCTGCCTCACGGCCGCCGCGGCTGCCGCGCCGGTCCTCGCCAACGTCCGTCGCATTGGCACCGAGACCATTCTGGGGACTGGTCCCCACACCTTCCGCGTCCGCCATAACTTTCCCCAGCTCCCCGACCGCTTCACGTGGCAGACCACCCACAATGTGGCGGTCGATGCTGCTGGAAATCTGTATGTGATCCACGAGGGGCGCAAGGAGCAGAAGGACCACCCGGCGATTTTTGTGTTTGATCCGCAGGGCAAATTCATCCGTGCCTTTGGCAGCCAATTTCAGGGGGGTGGCCACGGCATTGAGGTGCGACAGGAGGGCGGGGCTGAGTTTCTCTATGTGTGCGCCTACCAGCAGGTGAAGGCATTTGCCAAGCTCACGCTCGATGGGGAGACGGTGTGGTTTCGTAAGGCGCCGATGGAGTCGGGTGCGTATGCGCCCGGGGAGGATATCTCCACTGCGCCCAGTTGGAATCGGCGGGGCTTCCTCCCCACCAATGTTGCCTTTCTCGACGACGGCGGGTTTCTGCTGGCCGACGGCTATGGCTCATTCCGCATCCATCGGTTTGATCGGGACTGCAAGTGGGTGAGTGCGTTTGGCGGTGAGGGAGAGGGGAAGGGAACATTCAACACGCCCCATGGTTTGTGGATCGACCGGCGCGAGGGGCGCACTCCCTCGATCGTCGTCACCGATCGGGCCCATGACACGCTCCAGATCTTTTCCATCGACGGCGTCTATCAGGAGACGCTGACTGGCTTTGGGCTGCCGGCCAACATCGATACCTGGAAGAATCTCATGCTCGTGCCGGAGCTGAAGGCCTGCGTGACGCTGCTCGACGAGAAGAACGCCGTCGTGGCGCAGCTCGGACGGGCCGTGGAGCGGCTCGATGAGGTGAAGGATCTCCGCAGCCAGCCCGACAAGTGGCTCGACGGAGAGTTTGTGCATCCGCACGACGCCTGCTTCACGCCCGAGGGGGACATCTTCGTGGCGGAGTGGGTGTCGACCGGCCGGATCACAAAGCTCGAACGGGTCGGCTAGCGCGATTTGACTTCCGACTTCCGACTTCGACTTCCGTAGCGCATCGGCTGCGGGACGGCGCTGGTTGCGTCACTTGGCCGCAGCGGCTCGGTGCTCACAAAAAGTTCGCCGATCCCTCCGCCTCCGTCGCCCGGTTTGGTGCGGCTTCGCTCCAAGAGCCAGCCGGTCGCTCCAGTTCTTACGGGTGCGCTCGGGGCGCCGCCGTCACTGCCCTGGCCGCTTTGGCCGGTAGCCGACGCTGCCGCGTTCGCGAGGCTGTCGGCGTCCCTGCTTGCCGGTGCGTGGCTGGCCGGCGGGCCCGCCCCGGATGTGGTCGCCGGAGGTTTGCTCAGTGAAGGCCCGATTGGCCTCCCCTCGTTTTTTGTCGAGGGCCTCACGCGGCGGGCGATCGGGAATCAGGCAGTCGCAGCCGGAGCCGATGAGCTCCTGCCGTCCGGCGTGCTCCAGCGCCTGCCGCACCTCGAAATAGTTCTCGGGCTTGAAGAACTGGAGCAGGGCCCGCTGCGTGCGGCGGTTGCGCATCCCCTTGGCCACCTTCACCGGCTGTTTGGTCATCGGGTCGAGACCGGTGTGATACATGCAGGCGGCGATATCAAACGGACTGGGAATGAAGTCCTGCACCTGATCGGGCTTGTAGCCATTGCGTTTGAGAAACAGAGCCAGGTCAATCATCTCATCGATGTCGCTGCCGGGATGGCTGGCGATAAAATAGGGCACGGTGTACTGCTTCTTGCCGACCCGGTTGCTGGCGGCCCGGAAGGCCTTGTCAAATTCCAGGAAGTCGTCGGCGGCCGGCTTCTTCATCAGCGCGAGCACCTCCGGATCGGTGTGCTCCGGGGCGACCTTCAGATGGCCGCCGACATGGTGTTCGGCGAGCTCCTGCAGATACTCCGGATCGCGGCGGGCCAGATCCATGCGCACCCCCGAGGCCACCAGCACCCGTTTCACGCCCGGAATGCTGCGGGCCTCCCGCATCACGCTGCGCAGTGGCCCGTGGTCGGTGCCGAGCAGTTTGCAGACGGTGGGGTGCACGCAGGAGAGCCGGCGGCACTTCGCCTCCACCTCGGGTCTCGTGCAGCGCATCTGATACATGTTGGCGGTGGGGCCACCGATGTCTGACACCGTCCCTTTGAAGCCTGGCTGGGCGGAGAGCATTTTGATCTCCGTGATGATCGATTCCTGCGAGCGGCTCTGGATGATCCGGCCCTCGTGGGCCGTGATCGAGCAGAACGTGCAGCCACCAAAGCAGCCGCGCATGATCTGCACGCTGTGCTGCACCACCTCGAAGGCGGGAATTCTGGCGTCGCCATAGGAGGGATGGGGCAGCCTGGTGTAGGGCAGGGCATACACCTGATCCATCTCGTCCTGCTCCAGCGGCAGGGCTGGCGGATTGATCACCACCGCCTCGCGGCCGTGGCGCTGCACGAGGCGGCGGGCGTTGTGGGGATTGGTTTCGAGGTGGGAGATGCGCGTCATCTCACAGAAGGCCAGCGGATCTTTGACGACCGTTTCGTAGTCGGGCAGGAGGAGCGTGTCGGGGCCTTCGGGAATCTGTTCGCTGGCCCCGAGCCGGTAGGCCACTCCCCGCAGACCCCGCAGATCCCGGACGGTGCGGCCGGCATCGAGGCCGTGGGCGACATCGAGCACCGTGCGTTCACCCATGCCGAACACAACCAGATCGGCCTTGGAATCCATGAGGATCGAACGGCGGACTGTATCGCTCCAATAATCGTAGTGGGCGATCCTGCGCAGTGAGGCTTCAACACCCCCTGCCACCACGGGCACTCCCGGAAACGCCTCCCGCGACCGCTGGCAATAGCCCAGCGTGGCCCGGTCGGGCCGGCGGCCGATCGTGCCCTGGGGGGAGTAGGCGTCGTCGTTGCGCACCTTCCTGCTGGCGGTGTAGTGGTTGATCATCGAATCCATGTTGCCGGCGGAGATGCCAAAAAAGAGCCGCGGTCGGCCAAATTGGCGCCAGGGCTCGCAACTGCTCCAGTCGGGCTGGGCCAGCACGGCCACCCGAAATCCGGCCGCCTCGAGCAACCGGGCGATCAGCCCATTGGCGAAGCTGGGGTGATCGACATAGGCGTCGCCGGTGACGAGCACGATGTCGACAGCGTCCCAGCCGCGGGCCCGCATCTCCTCCCCGCTCATCGGCAGCGGCGCTTTGGGGGTACGTTCAGATGCGATTTTCAGGGGCATGACAACGCTCAATGCGGGGCAGGGGAAGGGGCACCTGCAATTCTACAACCGGATCGGGGGTCTTGGGTCCGGAGGAGTCTGAATGGGCTGGCGGTGGTATATTGCCGGCTATGGCTGCCGGTTTTGCATTCCCGGAAGGACCTCCATGGACAAGGTCTCACGCAATCAACAGAGACTGTGGCTGAGATCAGCCGGGATCGCTGCTGCGCTGGCGGCGGGATGCTTGGCAGCAGGGGCTCAGGAAGCGGTGGTTCCTGATCGCTCGGCTCAGGCGGTCGGCCCCGCCGGCGCCGTCGATCCTGCCCCGGCGGCTGCAGGATCGCCCATCGCAGAGTGGATTGAGCAGCTTGGTTCCCCCCAATTTGCCCAACGAGAGGCTGCCAGCCGCTCTTTGGCCGATGCCGGGCGGGCCGCCCTGGGGCCGCTGACCGCTGCCATCCAAAGAGACGATCTGGAGATTGCCAGCCGGGCGATGGAGATCGTCCGTGGTTTTCTTGTCGATCCACAGGAAGGAGCCCCTGAGGGAGCCGCTGAGGGATCTGACGGGGATGCTGCCGGCGTTCCGGCCGACAGGGCCGCGCTGGCTGCCGAGTCGGAACGGCTGCTGGAAATCATTGCTGAGGGGCCCGAATCGCCGGTCACGCAGTTGGCTCAGGCAACCCTCGAATTCCACCAGCTCGGCATGGCTCAGGCGGCCCGGGAGCGGCTGGAGGCGTTGGGCGCTGTGATCACTGAGGGGTTCATGCCCAGCGGCCGCCGCGGCATGCAGGTTGTGGTCAACGCCAGCTGGCGGGGCGATGTCGAGGATCTCCGTCTCCTGCCTCGGCTGCGTGGGGTGGTGCATGTCGGCGTGCATGGGGTGAGGCTCGATGCGCCGACGCTGGCGGCGCTGGGGCGGATGCGGGGCGTGGAGCTCTTCCATCTCTATGGAACAGGCGTTTCAGACGAGGCCGTGGCTGCCCTGGCGGGCAAATTTCCCAATGCCGAAATCGATGTGCGAAAGGGGGGCAAGCTGGGGGTGGCTGGGCAACGGACCGTTGGCCCCTGCCTGATCACTCAGGTGCTTGCCGGCTCCGCCGCCGACAAGGCCGGCATCCAGATTGGCGACGTTGTGGTGCGCATGGATGGCGAGCCGATTGCAAATTTTGAAGCGCTCACGGAGAAAGTGGGCACCCGCGGCCCTGGCGAAGCGATCGACATGGAAATCGAACGAGGGATCCCGGCTACCGAACAGGTGGAGCGGATGACCTGCAAAGTGAAACTGGATGGCTGGGACTGAAGAGGAGCCGTGCTGAATGTCGGGTGAACAGATTGATGTGCGGTGGCATGCCCATGCGGTGAGCCGTGAACAGCGGGAGCAGAGGGCTGGCCATAACGGGTGCGTGCTCTGGTTTACCGGCCTGTCAGGATGCGGTAAGAGCACGCTGGCCAACAGCGTTGATCACCAGCTGCACCTGCGCGGCGTGCGCAGCTTTGTGCTCGATGGCGATAACGTTCGCCTGGGCCTCAACGCCGCCCCTGGGCTGCTCAAAGAACGCCACGGCGAGGAGTTTGCCGCCCGGTTTGGCCTCGGATTCGGGGCTCAGGACCGCGAGGAAAACATCCGGCGGATCGGCGCTGTGGCAGAGCTCTTTGCTCAGGCCGGGATCATTGCTCTGACGGCGTTTATCAGTCCCTATCGCCGCGATCGAGATGCCGTGCGGCAGCTGCTGGCCCCGGGAGACTTCGTGGAGATCCATGTGCAGGCGCCGCTTGAGGTGTGCGAAAAGCGCGATCCCAAGGGGCTCTACAAAAAAGCCCGCGCCGGTGAGATCAGGGGTTTTACGGGGATCGATGATCCCTACGAGCCACCGCTCAACCCCGAGATAGCTGTCGATTCGGCTTCCCGCTCCGCCGCCGAGTTGGCTCAGGAGGTGGTGGCATGGCTGGAAAAGGCCGGCAAGATTCCGACGCTGGGCAGCCCCAAATAAAGCCGGTCTGGCCGCCGCATGAGGGGCATTATGACGGCATCGGACTAACGTGTCCGGCTGCGGGGCGGCAAAAGTCTCGTCGCTGGCGCTCCTCGAGCGTTCGCCGACCCCTTCGCCTACGGCAACCGGTGGGGACGGACGGCTGAAGGGCGAACATCCCACCGGGCGCCGGCAGGTCGTGACCGAACGACCTGCCGGGCCGGGGATGGTGGGGGCCGAGCAACCAGCCAGTTGAATCGAAAGGTCTATGGGAGGCCCACTCAGGCCTACCCAAGCTCGCCTGGATGGCGAGCCCGGCCCGGTCCTGGCAACCCTTGGCGTTGCCATCCCCGGGCCCAAGCCCGCAGGGGCCATGGATGGCCCTGCGGGCGCTATCGTCAGTCCAGAAAGCCTGAGAGTTCCTCGCTACGGGCCGGGGCCTGCAGTTTGCGAACCGCCTTGGCCTCGATCTGCCGGATCCGCTCACGCGTCACCTTGAAGATGTGGCCCACTTCTTCCAGCGTGTAACTGTAACCGTCTCCCAAACCGTACCGCAGTTTGATGATCTCACGTTCCCGGTAGCTCAGCGACTTGAGCACCTTGGCGATCCGGTTGCGGAGCATCTCCTGCGCGGCACCGACAGCCGGATTCTCGGCACCGGTGTCGGGGAGGAGGTCGCCAAAGTGGCTGTCCTCGCTGTTGCCCACCGGACGGTCAAGACTGATCGGGTAGCGGCTCATAGCCGTCACACGACGCGTCTCGTCCACCGGCGTGCCGGCCCGTGCTGCGATCTCCTCGATCGTCGGCTCGCGGCCATATTCCTGAAGCAGCGTCCGCGCCACATTCCGCACTCGCGACATCGTCTCCACCATATGCACGGGGATGCGGATGGTGCGGCTCTGGTCGGCCACGGCCCGGGTGATCGCCTGCCGAATCCACCATGTGGCGTAGGTGCAGAACTTGAAGCCACGACGGTATTCAAATTTATCGACAGCCCGCATCAGGCCGGCGTTGCCCTCCTGAATCAGATCCAGGAACGACAGGCCGCGATTGCGGTATTTCTTGGCGATGGAAACCACCAGTCGCAGGTTCCCCTCCGAAAGGCCGCGCTTGGCCTTCTGGTAGAGGGCGTAAATCTGCTTGATTTCATTGACCCTCCGCTTCAGGCTGCGGGGTGTCTCCTGGCAGGCCTTGAGGATGGTCCGATATTCATCGACCATTTTTTGGCGTGCCGACGGGGGCTGCTTCGACTTCTTGTGGGAATCGATCTTGCTCTTGAGTTCCTTCGTGCGGCGCAGGAATTCCTCGAGCGTGGGGATCATCGCCTCGATACGCTGCGTGCGGAGACCGAGTTCCTCGACCAGACGCACGCAGCGGCGGCGGCGTTGGCCCAATCGCGTCCAGGCTTCCCGCCGCTCAAGCATCTTCCGCTTCTTCGACAGGGCGATGCGGTAATCGGACTTGTTCTGCAGCAGCAGCACTTCCAGCGTGCGCAGGTTGTGGGGCAAGCGGCCGAGAATCTGATCCTTCTCCAGCCGGTCGGTCACGGAAACCTGCACGGTGCGATCGAAGGGGAGTTCGCCACGGTGGACACGTGCAAGCACCTTGAAGGCCTGCTGGCAGACATACTCGCACTCCAGCAGTTTCGCACGGAACTCGGCCCGGGTCGTCTCGATCTGGCGGGCGAGGTAAATCTCCTGAGCACGGGTGAGCAGCGGAATCTCGCCCATCTGCGTCAGATACATCCGCACGGGATCGTCCGACCAGTTCTCGCCCTGTTCGATGAGCACCTCATCGGCATCGCCAATCGATTCGATGTCGGCATCGGCGTCAGCATCAATATCACCGTCGGACAACGCTCCAGCATCATCGTCGCCAAGCAGATCCACATCGACTTCCTCGGCGTCGGCGACTTTGACGGTCATGTCCTCCACGTCTTGGGGATTCGTGACCACATCATCTTCGAGTTCATCAAGCAGCGAGTCGTACAAGGGATAGCTCCTTCAAGAAACGAAAACCGAGAAATCCAACGCTGACCACCAACCAAACGGCATCAATCCATGACATCAATCAGCCAACCTGCTCCGACCGTCCACCGACGCTCTGGCCATGCCCGACTCCTGCCACCGACGCGAATGGGTCATCCTGTGCATCATTCGAGTGGACGCCAGTGTGATTCAAGGGGTGGGCAAGTCCAGCGGTGAAAAAAACAAAACCGATTCCGGACATGGATTCCCAAGCGGGGACACTGGCCGTAGCAGGGGAGGACCATCAGGCCCACGGCAGGAAACAACACCGACGGATCAGGAGGCAACTGTGTCGGATGAGGGCCGCCGCCCTGCCGGAGGTGAGTGTCTGGCAGGGAACTGGAAGGGGGGGAAACAGGTCTGCAACACGAATCTGGGCAAAACCGATCGTCATGGGCCCGGAGTTCCGGACGGCTCAAGATTATGCCGCCGCGGGGAGTGGAAAGCCAACTTTTTTTCATAAAAAAAGCTCGCATTGTCGAGGAATCGAGCGTGGGATGGTAAAAAACTCCTTGGAGACAGTTTCTGTGGGCCCTGTTGGGAGCGCATTTCATATGAAGACCTACCTGCTCACCTGCGTCTGTGGCGCGGAGGTTCCTGTGGGGGCAGCTCAGGCGGGGGGGCACACTGCATGTCCGGCCTGTGGGCACCACCTTGAAGTGCCCAAGCTGCGCGACCTCGGTAAGTTGCCGTTCCGGGAACAGGCGTCAGTGCCGCTCCGGGCGGGATGGAACCCGCGCCATCTGCTGATCCTGCTGGGAAGTCTGGTGGCGATTGGCTGCGGGCTGTTGCTGATTATCGTGCCTGCCCCCGCCCCTCGTCCGGATGACACGATGATGATCAAACGTGCCGTATACGGCACCGAAATTCATGATGCGTACGACGTGTGGAAGAAGAGCATCTCGTTGTCTTCGGTGGGGCGTGCCCTCACGCCGAATGAGCAACGGGTGGAGCGGATGGAGCGCTTTCAAAACGGCGTGCGTTTCGCGTTGAAGTCAGCCACTGTGCTGGCCATCGCCGCTGTTCTCGGCAGCGGACTGACGCTGTTGCTGGGCCGGAAGAACGCTGCAAAGGGAGCCAATCTGGCATCTGCCTCTGGGCACCCAAGATGAAGGCTGCCTTTATCACCGGTACCGGTCCTGCCGACGTGATCCGGTATGGCGACCTTCCCGATCCCCAGCCTGGGCCCCATGAGGCCTTGATCCGAGTGCGAGCCTGCGCTGTCAATCCGATTGACACGTATGTGCGGTCTGGTGCGGTGGCGATGGCGTTGCCGCTGCCGTATGTCGTCGGGTGCGATCTGGCCGGAGATGTGGTCGCGGTGGGAGCCGACGTTGAAAGGTTCCGCCCGGGAGATCGGGTGTGGGGATCCAATCAGGGATTGCTCGGCCGGCAAGGGACATTCGCGGAATTGGCCGCAGTCGATGAGCGCTGGCTGTATGCCACGCCCGCCGAGGTCTCGGATCGGGAGGCGGCCGCTGTGGCTTTGGTCGCGATCACGGCGCACCTGGGACTGGTGGACCGAGCGGCTCTCAAGGAGGGGGAAACGATCCTCGTCAGCGGCGCCTCGGGCGGCGTGGGAATGGCGGTCGTGCAGATCGCCAAAGCTCTGGGAGCACGGGTGATCGCCACGGCAGGGTCGCAGGAGCGTCGGGAGTTTGTGCGGAAATTGGGGGCTGACGTGGTGCTCGACCCTCAGCGTGCCGACCTCGTGGAGGCAGTGAGGGAGGCGGCGTCCGGGGGCGTTGATGTCCACTGGGAAACCCGGCGTGATCCCCGGTTTGATCAGACGATCGAGATGCTGGCCGATGGGGGACGGATGGTGCTCATGGCCGGACGTGATGCGCGGCCCCCCTTTCCGGTCGGCCCGTTCTATGTGAAGGGCTGCAGTCTTTACGGATTTGTGATGTTCAAGGCCGACAGCCAGCGGCAGGCCGCCGCTGCCGCCGACATCAACCGTTGGATGGCGCGGGGTGCGCTCTGGATTCCGGCCGGCCATGTGCTGCCACTCAGCCAGACCGCCTATGCGCATCAGTTGCAGGAAGCGGGGGGAATCCTGCCGTCATCCCCGCCGCTGGTGGGAAAGATTCTGGTCGAGCCATAGCAGGCTGTGAATAAAGTGCATGGAGGACTTTTTCCACGGGCAGCCAGATCGCCTGATCCAAATTCTGGTGAGGCGTGTACGGGGAGGTCGATCGATGGATAGGCAACTGCGGCTGGCCGCCATTGGGGTCATGTTCCTGCTGCCCTTGGCTGGCGTGGTGATCGCGGAGGAAGCTTCTCTGGGGAGCGTGAGGACCGGTATTTTCGGTCTGGAGGCTCAAGGCCGCCGCTTCGTTTATGTGTTCGACCGCTCAGCGAGCATGGGAGAGCCCGCCGGCAGACCACTCGAAGCCGCCAAGGATGAACTGCTGCGCAGCGTGGAGAGCCTCGAAGAGGTGCAGCAGTTCTACATCCTTTTTTACAACGACAGGCAGCTGCTCTTCAGTCCGTCGGGCCTGCGTGGGCGCCTTGTCTTTGCCACCGAGCAGAACCGGCAGGCGGCGCGGCGATTCGTCGAGGCTGTGCGGGCCGATGGGGGCACCAGGCATGCCGAGGCGATTGCCGCCGCGTTCCGCCTGCAGCCCGACGTGGTGTTCCTCCTCACCGATGCCGAGGTGAAGGACGACCTGACCGCAGACGAGCTCAAGCGGCTCCTCCGGCAGAGCGGAAGGGCCCGCTGCATGATTGTGCAGTTTGGGAAGGCAGACGCCGCCTCGCCGCGGCTGGCCGAACTGGCTGCGGCCACGGGAGGCAGGTATACCCTGCTGGATGTTCCCGTGGCCGATTCGGCCCGGCCCTGAGATGGGCCGATAGCGGGGGGATCAGCGCGCCACGCGGCTGTTTTTCTGCGGGCTGGTCCCCTTCGAACCGGGGCGCTGACGCTGTTGCCCAGTTGTGGTCTTCGCCGCGGCAGCATCGGTTCGCGGCGGTTGGAGACGGGCCGGGGCAGCCGGCGGAACCTCCGCGGGAACCACTGCGGGCCGTTCCGTCATGGCATCGGCCTGCATGGCGATCCGCTCCGGCACAACCAGATAACGATTGAAGATCGGGCGTTTCGTGCTCGGCTGGAATGCTGGCTTTCGCGCTGCCTCAGCAACGGTGGCCGCTGGGCTGGCCGTCTCTGTCAGAGCGGCTGGCTCTTTCGAAACGCTCAGCGATGCCACAGGGGGAGACGCCACAGGGAGAGACTCCTCCGTCGCCACAGGTGATTCGGCCGGGAGAACCGACACCACCTGGGGCACAACCGCTTCGGCCGGGGCAACGTAGGCCGGTTCGGCCACAGTTGGTGTCTGCGGTGCTTCGGGCGCCTCTGCCAGCGTCGACTCTGGGATGGCGGCCGGCGGCGTCACCGTTGCCACGGGGTTTGATTCGACAGCGGGAGGAACAGCGGGAGGGTTGCTGGGGACGGCCGCCGGCACCGCAGCAACGCTCTCGGCGGCGGGGGGAGCATCTGCTGATCTTTGCCGCGGAGCTTCGGGGGCTGGGGAGGCGATCGTGACAGGCGCCTTCTCTTCCGACCAAATGTCGTAGGCCGGCAGCGGGGTCGAGGCGGCGACAGGCGGACGTTCCAAGGGGATCACGCTGGCCAGTTGCGCACCATCTCCGGTGGCGGCCCGGCCAAGTTGGACTGACAATACCGGCTGGCCCTCCCGCAGCGGATGCCTGACGATCAACCCTTCCAAAGAGTCGTTCGGGCGCATGGCGGTGCCAGGCACCATCGCCTTGGGCCAGTCACGCAGGCCCACATCCCACACCGTGACCTGAGCGCCTTGCGGTAGGCCACGCAGCGCCACAAAGATCGGTTCGCTTTCCACCTGCGGCTTCGCCTGCGCAAGATGGATATCGAGGGCGCGATTGAGGCAAAACGCCACAGCTGCTCCCGCGACGAAGGCGGCGGCAAACACAGTGACCGCCTTGGGGCCGTGCGAACGCACGCGCTGCGGAGACGGTTCCATGAGAGATCCTGTTCGTGTGGCGGCTGGTGTGGGGGCCGTTGTGGGGCAGGCTTGGGGATCGGCGGCGGACGTGGTCTCAGCGGTTGGATAAAGATTCGCCTCAACTGCTCTCGTTTTGAATCGGCAGGTGTGCAAACCGAACACGATGCCGACGGTGGCGCGGTGTCAGGTTTGCCAGGAGGCCCCAGATCACCGCGAGTCGGCAGGCTGTGTTGCCCAGCATGTCGCCCCAGACCTCCCACCCTCACGCGTTCTTGGGTATGTCCTGCCTTGTCGCTGCCGAGCTACTCCCCCAAGCCCTGCTGCGGCCCGGTCACTTGGTCGGCCGACAACGCTGCGTCGGGGCTGAACATCGGGTCGAGACTGCGCAGCAGCGGCCGCACCGCCAACAACCGCCGCCCCGATCCGCTCCTCTGGGGATCACGGAAGAAGGCGTCGCCGACGGTCGAACTGGCATCGCCGCCGGGGCCGACGACCAGCAATGCATCGGGGGCGAGTTCGCTGCTGCAGCGCAGGTTTTCGAGCACCTGCTCCCGCTGACCGGTCTCGAGCTTGAAGACTCCATCCTCACCCACCCAGGTGCGTTCCATGGCGCCATGCCTGATCGTTGGTGCCAGGTCGATCCGCACCCTGCCATCCGCCGCCGGCCAGACGCGGAGTGAGAAGTGGGCGCTGGCATCCCTGTAGGTCGTGCCGTGCACGCCGGTTCCGTCATGTTCCAGCAGGATCAGTTCGGAAGTCGATTTGGTCGCCACGACATCACTCGGTTGGCCGGGCAGAATCCGCAGCATTCGTTTGACCACCGGGGGAGTCGCCTCCGGCGCGGCTGGCACTGCGGTTCTGTTTTCGGGAACAGCCTCCGGTTGCAGGCGGGTGGCCAGCGTGGCGGGCAGTTGCCCGGTGATCACGCCGGCCCGCAGGCCATTGGCAGCGAGCAGACGGCGCTGGGATTCATCGAATACCTGCTCGTCAACGCAGTCCCACAGCGCATCCTGAAGTTCGGGATCGGACTCGTCGCTCCGGACAAAAAAGAGTTCGATCGGCACCGTTTTGGGGGCCGGCCGCGTCTGTGCGCCAAGGCCAGCCAACGGTCCAGCGTCGAAGGCTTCCGCTGGCGGCGCATTGGCAACCCAGAGGGCGCGGCAGCCCCCTGCGGTCGCGATGCCGCTGATGATAAGCACGCAAAGGCAGGGCAGGAACAGGCGCATGATGGGCGGTGATCTGCCGGTGGCCAGCGGGGGAAACGTGCCGGGAGGGTAGGGGCCAAAGAAGGGGCAAGTCAATGCCGCGGCAGGCGGAAAGATGGCGAAAAACACCCGTAAAAACCGGTTTCAAGCCGGTGTCAGGAAACCGCCTTGACCGCGCTCGTAAACAGGGCAAGCCCCGCTCCGCTGGAGGCCCCATCCAGCCGCCCATGCCAAGCCGGATGTTGGGTGGCATCGATGAACCGCTCCGGATGAGGCATCAGCCCAAACACCCGTCCCGATTCGTCGCAGACGCCCGCCACATCGGCGGCGGCACCATTGGGATTGGTGCTCAGCCCTGCTGCATCGGGGGCATACCGGAGCACCAACTGCCCCGCCGCCTCCAACCGAGTCAGATCGGCTGCGGATCGGGTTACAAACCGCCCTTCTCCGTGGGCCACCGGCAGATCGAATGGCGTCTCCAGGCCACTCAGAAAAATACATTTCCCCGGTTGGGCCCGCAGGTGCACCCAGCGGTCGACGAATTCCCCAGAGAAATTGTGGGCCAGTGTGGCCTGTGGCGCGCCGGTCGGGTCGGCCAGCAGCAGTCCGGTTTGGAGCAGGACCTGAAAGCCGTTGCAGATCCCCAGAATGAGGCCGCCTCGATCACGGAACTTCAGCAGTGTTTCGGCGAGGCGGGTTTTGAGTTCCAGGGCGAAGATCCGCCCACTGGCGATATCGTCGCCGTAGGAAAAACCGCCAGGGATACAGAGAATCTGAAAGTCGTCCGCCAGAGCGGGTTTGAGCGCCAGCGCCCGCACATGCACGCGGCGGCTGATGGCGCCGGCACGCTCGAATGCATGGGCGGTTTCGTGGTCGCAGTTGGTGCCGGGGGCCCGCAGGATCATCGCGCGAGGAGAGAGCATAGTCGTTCTCGGATTCGGTTGTTGAGGGCGAGGTCCAGGGAGAGCTTCAGCAAGGGGGGCGGCGGCGGGTGGGTGGCGCACAGGGGCCGGCCAGACGCCTAGCGTCGACTCCGCCAGGCGTCTGCCAGCCGCTCAACCGCCACTCGGGCGATCTCCTGGCCGGAGGATGCGGTTACGGTCAAGGTTGTGTCTTCAGTCACGGTGCCAATCCAGCCCCAGCGGTGTCCTGCCAGCAGCGTCTGGAAACCAGCCACCGCAGCGGCGGGCACCTCGCAGATGAACCGGCCCGGCGATTCGGCAAACGCGAGGGTCAGGTCGCGACCGGCGCCCACGGGCACTTCGGCCGGCACCGCAGCCAGATCGATTGTCGCTCCCGCTGCACCACCGATGGCCATTTCGGCCACGGCAGCCAGCAACCCGCCATCGGAGCAGTCGTGGCAGGCCGCCACCAGGCCCGCCCGCTGCGCCGCGGCGATGACGGCAAACGTATCCCGGCAAACCGCGGCATCGACCATCGGCACCCGTCCTCCGCGCACGCGACCCACCACCTCCAGTTGGCTGCCGGCGGTGTCGTCACAGGTCAGGCCGACGATTGCCAGCCGGCTCCCGGCTGTTTTCAAGTCGGGGGTCACCACGCGTTTCACATCTTCCACCTGTCCCACAGCTGTTGCCAGAAGCGTCGGTGGGATCGAAAGTTCGCGTGGGCTGCCCGAGGCATCGGTCCAGGCAAAGACATTGTTGAGGCTGTCCTTGCCGCTGACAAACGGCGCTCCCAGACTGATCGCCACGTCGTGGCAGGCCCGGCAGGCCTCGACCAACGTGCCGAGCGATTCCTCACGGCGGCATTCGCCCCAACAGAAATTGTCGAGCAGGGCAATCCGCGCTGGATCGGCACCGGCGGCCACAGCGTTGGCGACAGCCTCGATGATCCCTCCGGCAGCCATCTGCCAGGGGTCGAGCAGGCCGAGGCGGTGCCGCAGGCCAACACCCAGCACGATGCCGCGGTCCCGGCCCAGCACACCGCGCACCACCGTGCCATCGGCCGGTCCACCGCCCGGCCCCAGCAGCGGCTTGACCACGCTGCAGCCCTGCACCTCATGATCGTATTGGCGAATGATCCATTCCTTGCTCGCGACATCGGGAGCCGCCAGGATGGCCACAAGCGCCGCGGTGAAGGCCGCGGGGGAATCGGTCTCCTCCGGCCACGTTGCCGCCAGCTCACGGCGCGCGACATGCCGCGCCTTGAGCCGCTGCTTGGGCCGCCCATCATGGAGGAACGTGCAGGCGAGATCGCCGGCGGTTTTCCCCTGCCAACGCAACACCAGCCGGCCGCTGCCGGTGAAGGTTCCGATGGCGGTCGCCTCCACTCCCTCCTCAGCCGCCACGCGTGCCAGGCGGGCCCAGTCGGCCGGTGGCACCGCCAGCACCATCCGCTCCTGAGCCTCGGAGATCCACACCTCGGTCGCCGACAGGCCGTCGTATTTCAACGGCACTTTGTCGAGATCGATCGTGGCCCCGAGGTGCGCGCCCATCTCCCCGACGGCGCTGGAGAGGCCACCGGCGCCGCAGTCGGTGATGGCGGAAAAGAGCCGCTGCCTGGAGGCTTCCAGCACGAAGTCGGTCAGCGTTTTTTCGTGGATGGCATGGCCGATCTGCACCGAACCGCCAGATTGAGTTTCGCTGTCGCTGGAAAGTTCGACGCTGGAGAATGTGGCGCCATGGATGCCATCGCGACCGGTGCGGCCTCCCGCGACGACCACCAGATCGCCCGGTTGCACCGTCGCATCAGCCGAATTACGTGGCATGATGCCGACCGTTCCGCAGAACACCAGCGGGTTGCAGAGGTAGCCGGGATCAAACACCACGGCGCCAGCGATCGTGGGGATGCCCATGCGATTGCCATAATCCCGCACGCCCCCCACCACCCCAGCCAGCAGCCGGCGGGGCGGAATAACGCCCGGCGGCAGATCGGCTGCGGGGGTGTCGGCCGGCCCCACGCAGAACACATCCAAACTCGCCACCGGCTTGGCCCCCAAACCGGTGCCGAGCACATCGCGGATCACGCCCCCGAGGCCGGTGGCGGCGCCGCCGTAAGGTTCCAGCGCCGAGGGATGGTTGTGCGTCTCGACCTTGACGCAGATGTCGTGGTCGCCGTCGAACCGCACCACGCCGGAGTTGTCGCGGAACACGCTCACGCACCAGTCGCGGGGCCCGAGGGCCTGCCGCACGGCATGCGTCGCAGCAAACACCGTTTCTTTGAGGAGGTTGTCGTAGCGGATCGGGCCGTCCGGCCCGAGGTAATCGACCGGGCTGCCCAGCGTCTTGTGGCAGCAGTGCTCGCTCCAGGTCTGTGCGATCGTTTCCAGTTCGATCTCCAGCGGATCGCGGCCGAGGGTGCGGTAATGCTCGCGCACGGCGGAGAGTTCGGCTGGGGACAGCGCGAGACAGCGTTTGCGGCTGAGAGTCGCCAGTGCCGTTTCATCGAGCCCCTCGAGCGTCACGGAGGCTTCCGTGTAAACCCACGGCCTGCCCCCCGCCAGCGTGCGCAGGGAGAGCGGTCCGACAACCACATCATGAATCGCCTCGCTGGCCAGGAGTTTCCAGGCGAGCCGTTCGGCGGTGGCTGTGTCGAGCTTTGGCAGCCATATCTTTCTCACGCTCCGCACCGTGGCGGGGGAAAGCCCCAGCAGCGCCAAGGCCTCCTGCACGCTCAGCGCGGCGGGATCGGTCACGCCCGCCTTGGGCAGCACGTGCACCACCGTCGGCAGGTTTCCGTCGGCCAGACCAGCCGGCCCCCGGCAGAGCTTTTCCGCGGCGCTGCTCGAACCGAGATCGGCAAGCGTGAAGGCTTCCGTGACCGGGTCTGCCAGGAGCGTGGCGGCAATCCGCTCGACATCGGCTTGCGATAAATCTCCTTCAATCAGCCAGCCGGTGGCTGTGCGGGCGTGTGTGCAACCCGGAATGCCAAGTTCGGCCGCACCTGCCACAGCCGCGCGAGCGGCATGGTCGGCGGCGGCATCGATCACAGAAATATCAACTTCCCACAGCATCGCGATGCTCCTTGGCGCGCTTCAGCAGCGCGACGAGTGTTCGGCGGTCATTGGTCTCAAGTGCGTGCAGCATCTTTTCGGTGGTGCTGGCGATTCTCCCCAACGCCCGGGCGATGCGCGGGGCATTGTCGAGCAGGATATCTGCCCAGAGTTCGGGATCGCCGGCGGCGATGCGGGTGGTGTCACGCCAGCCGCCGGCGGTAAACGCCCGGGCGTCGTCGGGTGTGGCAGCGGCGATGGCGGCGGCCAGCAGATGGGGGGCGTGACTCGTGGCGGCGAGGATGCGATCGTGTTCCCGCGGCGGCATGACCACCACAGTGGAACCGAGCGCCTTCCAAAAATCCGCCACCTCCTGCACATCCTTGGCGGGCGTGGCGGCCACGGGGGTGACCACCGTGATGCGATTGCCGAAGAGGGCCGCATCGGCGGCGCTCGGCCCCCGCTTGTGGCTGCCGGCAATGGGGTGGGCTCCAACAAACCGGCCGCTCCGCCAGCGGCGGCGTTTTTCCCATGCCGCCACAATGGAGCCCTTGGTGCTCCCGGCATCGGTGATCAGCGTGCCGGGCCGGACCGCCAGATCGACAGCCTCCAGCAGGGGCCCGATCGTTCCCACGGTAGCGGCCACGACGACCAGATCGGCGTCGGCCACACCCTCGGCCAGCGTGGTGGTGGTTTCGGTGACGGCGCCGCGGCGCTTCGCCTCGGCCAGCGAGGCCGCCGAGCGGCCCACACCGATGATCCTCTTGGCCAGACGGCGGGAGTTGAGGGCCAGCCCCACTGACCCGCCGATCAAGCCGACACCCACGATCGCGACGGTCGGCCAGTGAACCTTCATAGGAATGGGCTGTGGCGGGGCGCTCTGAGGGAAGGCATCCGCTGGTGGCGGGCTGGCTGGCTGGCCGGTGCCCTCGGACACCCACCAGAGGAACGGGGGGACCCGAGTTTTACCAAATGGGACTGGGATGTGTTAGGGTTCGAGGCGTGACGGCTGGGCCGACCTTGCGAAATAGGGCCAGCGTGCCGCTACCCACCCACGCCCGTGCCAGTTTCGGGGGAACTCCGATGGTGTTTCGCAGGCAGATGCCAACGTCACTCCTGGCCACCCTGCTGGGGCGGCTGGCGATCTCCCTGTCGGCGGGGATTGGGATGCGGAAGGCCTGGGCAAGTGAGATGCAGCGGGTGCCGGCCCGCTGGCGGGGGGCTCTGGCTGAGGTGGCTGAGGCGCTGGGGGAGGGAGGAGGGCTGGCCGCGGGGATGGAACGGGCGGGCCGCACCTTCCCGCAGTGGGTGCAGGGAATGGTGGCGGTGGGGGAACAGACCGGCCACGAGGCCGAAACGCTCCGCGACCTCTCCAAGGCGCTCGACCACTCCGCCCGCACCACGCGCGCCCTGCTGGGGAGCCTGATCCGGCCCGGCCTGCAGTTGCTGGTGGCTCTGGCTGTGGTTGGCTTCCTCATCCTGCTGGCGGGAGCCCTGCGCGATGAACGCGGCGCCCCGCTCGACATGCTGGGCCTGGGGCTGGTGGGAACCGCCGGGCTCACGACCTATCTTGTCTGTCTGGGGGTGGTGGTTGTGTTGATGGCGGTGGCCGGGCGGGCGTTGCTGGCAAGTTGGCGGTTCCGCGGGCCGGTGCGCTGGATAGTCGATCGGCTGCCAGTGGTCGGTGCCGCTTCGCGTGCCGCGGAGGCTGCCGCCTGGTGTCGGGCGGCGTCGCTGGCCAGTGCTGCCGGTCTGCCGGCGGGCCGCCTCGTTTCATTGGCCTCTCTGGCGGCTCCCGGCAACACCCTCGATCCTGCCCGCTTCGAGGAAAGCCTGCGGCGCGGGGCCACGCTGACCGACAGCCTGCGAACAACGGGCCTGTTTTCCGACCGGCTGCTGGCCGGCGTGTCGATCGGGGAGGCGACCGGCACCACCGCGGAAGTGCTCGACCGGCTGGCGGGGGAGTTTGACGACGAGGCCCGCCGCGGGCTGGAAGCGGCGGCTCAGGGGGTGGGATTCCTGATCTGGGCCATGGTGGCCGGCCTCATCATCGTCCTCATTTTCCGGATTTTTTCGTTCTACGTGGCCACGCTGCAGGGATTGACCAAGGGGCGGTGAGGCCTGGTGGGTATTCTGGAGGGCCGGGGGACAAGGGCCGGGCGGCCCGTCCGCCGCCAGAAACTCCAGTGCCATGACATGGCTGGTCGATGGTGAAATCTGGGGCCGTTGGTGCCGGGATGTTCCCGGGATGCTGGTTGGACGACGCACTGGCAACGTCTGTATGCACCTTTTTGTGGTCGATCCGCCGCTGCGAGTGAATCGCTATCTGTGGCACCTGCTCAGCGGCTGGATCGTGGCGGGTGGACTCTTCACCGCTGGCCTTCAGGCGGAGGAGGGCCCGACGCCGGGGGCTGACGAGAAGCCTGCCAATGCTGGCGATGCCAGCCGGCAGAGCCAACAGGAGCTGATGACTCAGCGTGGCTTGATCCGCTTTCGGGGAGCGTGGCGCACCTCCCAGGAAATCAAACTGATCGAACGCCGAGAACAGGCCACCATCGCGGCGAAAAAATGGCTCTCCCGCCTCGATCGACTCAGGCGGCGGCTCGACACCCCGGCAGAGTCGGCACAGGCGCAGGAGGAGATCCGCGAGATCGCCGACCCGGCTGCGGTGGAGGCGCTCTCTGGCGCGCTGGCGAAGGAGGGCTCGTTCCGCGTTCGCGGCCTCTATATTGAGTCGCTCGGCCACATCCACTCCGGGGAGGCAGCCGCGGTGTTGACGCGCACGGCGCTCGACCACCCCGATCCCGAAACCCGCATCGCGGCTGTGGAGCGGCTGGTGGCGATTGGGCCACAGCTGGCCGCCCCCGCCCTGATCGCAGCCCTCTCGGGCACCGACAACTCCCGGATCAACCGGGCCGCCGAGGCGCTCGGACGCTTGGGGGAAATGGCGGCGGTGCCGCCGCTCATCGACGTGCTCGAAACCCAGCACATGGCGGTGGCGGGGGGCGGCGCCGCGGAGGGGGCCACCAGCGCCACGTTCACTCCATCGGGCGGAGGCCTGTCGCTGGGTGGGGGCGCCAAGAGGATGAAGGTCAACGTCCAAAATCAGCAGGTGTTGAGCGCTCTGATAGCGCTCACGGGCAAGAACTTCCAGTGGGATCGGGCGGCGTGGCGCGCCTGGTTCTCCCAGGGAGACTCCTCCGCCGACTACGATCTCAGACGCGGCGGCTAAAGTGCATCCGACGTACGTGGAGATTTTCGGCTGCGGGGCGGCAAAAGTCTCGTCGCTGGCGCTCCTCAAGCGTTCGCCGACCCCTCCGCCTCCGTCGCTCAAGCTATGCCGGATGCGGAGATTGTCGACCCAGGAAACCCTCGGCGTTTCCTGCGGTTGACTTCGTGGAAAAAGGCCATGGATGGCTTTTTCTACAGCCAGCTCGAGCGGTCCGGCCTAAGCAGCGTCGACCAGCGCGGGGGGCGGTTGCCGCCGTTTTTTGGGAAACCACTCCGCGTCGAGCACGGTGAGCGCCACCCGATTTTCCAGATTGGGGCGGAAGACCACAAGCAAGAGCACCGGCATATACCAGGCCATGAACAGGCCGCCGTTATGCGCCTTCCAGAACTGGCAGCCCAGCAAGACCGCCGCGGTGCAGCTCATCAACGTGCCCATGTTCTTGGGAGACGGCCAGATGGCCAGTGTGGCAATCAGGGCGATGTAGGCCACAAGCACCGGCAGTCGGAAGACTGCGTCGTTGGCCGGCAGCGACCAGAAGCCCTCCAGCGAGACTTCGTTGGGAAAGATCCAGCCGAACATCTGCCGGAGCTGGCCGACGAACACCGCTGCATTGGGGGAAGTGAACCACAGTGCCACCACCAGCAGGATCAGGGCCGACGCAATCCCTAAGGCAAATCTCCTGATCCCCCGCTCCCAGTAAAAACTGCACCACAGCGGCAGCAGAAAGATGGGGTAGTAGATGGTGCCGCTGGCGAGTCCCAGGAGGAAGCCCGAGATCAGGGGCCGGCGATAACAGGCGATCGCCCAGATGATGAGCGAACCGGGAAGGGCGTGGTCGACCCGACCGGTCATGATCGCTGTGTAGGGGAGGAGCAGGTAGAGCACCGCCGCGGCGATGCCCAGCCGAGCGTTGCCAAAGTGCCGCCAGCCGATCACCACCATGCCGGCCACGATCGCCAGCTGGGAGAGAATCGCCATGACGCGGGCGGTGGTTTCGTGCACGATCCGCTGGGCGCCCTCCGGCGAGTCGGCGCCGCTGGCATCGGCATCGGGGGTGAAGATGCGCTGCGTGGAGATCTGCGGCAGCAGAAAGAGGAGCGGGTAGCCCGGCCCGAGGCGTTCGAGTTGGCCGACGTCCACCTCGGCATCCCCCGCTTCCAGCCGCGACGCCGACTTGGCCCCGGCCAGATCATCGCGCTGTGGCCTCGTTGTGATCACATTGGCCAGCAGGAACACCAGCAGGGAAATGCCCAGAAACACCAGCCCGCCGACAGTGAGATTGGGCTCCAGCAGCGGGCGCCGCACCATCAGCGAATCGAAGAGCATTCGCACCAGAAAGGCTGCCGAAACGGCAAAGATCCAGATGAACCCCAAGTGCTGGGCGGCCGTGCTTGCCTTGTAGCCGCCATATTCGACCGCCAGCAGTCCCGGTGCCAGCAGGATCAGGCCGAGCAGGTCGAGATTGCGCATGCTCCAGAGGCGGTTGAACTTGAAGAACAGCGCGATCGACAAGAGCGACGAGAGGTAGAACCACGTCGTGGGATTGACTCGATAGTAGTGAAACAGAATGTCGCTCATGCCAGCTTTCCGGGGCCGGCCGGAGAGCCCGCCACTCAGGGCAGGCAGGGGCACACGCCGTCCAATCCAACTGTTAGGGTACGGTTTGCCGGGGGGTTTGGAAAGTCACGGCCGGCTGCCTGCCCTTGCCGTGTGACCAGCCGTCTCCTGCTGCGCGGCCTGAAATCGACACGAAAAAGGGGCGCCTGCTCCCGGAATCCGGCAGCAGGCGGCCCACAAGTCTTTCTTTCGGTTCAGCCCCGGCTCTTGCCAGCATGATGCTGTGCCGTCAGCCAGTTCACTCCGGCAGCGAGAGCGCCTCGGTTCCCGCCCGGGTGACCGCAGCAGCATAGATGCGGATGCTCACTCCTTCACTGATCGCCTTCACCGAGCCGTCGGCGAAAGCGTGGTTGACCGCGCCAAAATGGAAGGCGAAGGGCTCTGAAGTTCCTTCCGTGTTGTACTTGGTTCCCTTGTAGGTCGCCGTTTCGACGCTTTCGCCGTTGGTGTTGTTGATCGCCAGTGTGGCACCAGCACCAAACGGTGAGGCATCGGCACCGGAGCCTGAGGCGTCAAACGCGAAGTCACTTGCCGGACGCACCCAGCCACCACCGTTGACGCGGCGGGCCGGGAAGGCGACCCCACCCCCGTCGGCCCGCTTGCCGCGGATGTACTGGAAGGGCCGGCCAGCGCTCTCCGCCAGGGCGATCGTCTTCGACAGTCCGTCGCGGATCTGGCTCAGCTTCGCCTTGACGGTGCCGTTGTAATCCTTCGGCATGGCGCCGTCCCCCTGGCTCGCCTTCTGCGCTCCTTGCAGGTTGGGATTGGCCACGTCGGCCAGGTTGTCGACAGGCGATGCGGGAGTTGCATTTTGCAGGCCGACGTCGACAAACGTCGTCGGCGAGTAGTCGGTCGGGGCGCAGAACAGGCCGGTCGTTCCGAAAGCGGTTCCGCTGCTCGCCACGGTCGCAACCGTGGCCGTGGTGGGATAGCCGGAGGGAGTCGAGCCAGTGTCGGGATCGGCGTCGAAAGGGCTGCCTTCCGGGGTGGCGGGGCAGGCCAGCGCCGGGATCCGCGTCATTGCCAGCACGGCATTGGGGATCAGGAAGCCGCCGGCGGTTCTGGCGGTGGTTGAACTCCAGTTCTGGGAGAGGTCGAACTTGTCGGCCAGATTTTTCTCCTCATAGAACGTCAGCCCGCGGGTGACCCACGAGATGCGGGCGGTGCCGTTGTTGGGGCGATAGCTGTTGGGGAAATTCCCGTTGAAGGCACTGGCATAGTTCTGAATGCCAAGACCGAGTTGCTTCAGGTTGTTGGTGCAGGACGACCGCTGCGCGGCAGCGCGGGCCGATTGCACGGCGGGCAGCAGCAGCCCGACAAGCGTGCCGATGATGGCAATCACCACGAGCAGTTCCACCAGCGTGAAGCCGTGGCGGAGGGTCGGCTGAAAGGGGCGGGTTGACATGGGGAAAGTTCCTTTTGGTAGGGGTCCAAAACAGGTGGTCGGCCAAGCCTCATCACCGCGCCAGAGATCGATACAACACAAACTCGATCGCTGTGGTGATGTTTGATAGATTATCAATTCGATCGTTTTGGTCAATATCTTCATAAAAAAAATATTTCCGCTGTTTTATGGCTGTTTTAGAGGGTTTCTGCCGGATGAGGGCAGGCGGGAGAGACCCGCAGAAGTTCGCCATCCCGCCTCAAGGCCCAGAGATGGCCTTCGATTGCAGGCGGGGAAAGGGTTTCAGAAGGCGGCAAAAGTCCCGTCGCTGCGGTCACGAAGCGTTCGCCGCTCCCTCCGCCTCCACCCACCGGTGGACCAACTCGCCGCTCAGGCTATCCCGAATGCGGTCTAGCAGGCTGTGGATAAAGTGATCCGCCGCGGGATGCGGCGGGTGTTGACCCAGGAAACGCCAGCCGGGCCCTCGACGGGGGCGTTTCCTGCGGTCGACTTCGTGGAAAAAGGCCAGGGATGGCTTTTTCCGCAGACAGCTAGCGCGACGCAAGGCGCAGCTTTTCGGTGCGCTCGATCTGCACCACCACGCCGTCCTGCACGATTGCCAGCACCGACCCGAAGCGGAGGCCGCGGAGCGCCTCTTCGATCCGCTCCAGGGCAGGGGGGTGGGGGGCTGGTTTGCTGGCGCCGTCGCCGCGGGGGGCGGCCCGATCGCCGGCGGGCAGGGAAGAATCATCGGGTGAGGCTGGCATGGCTACGTTCCTCGCTGGAATCGGAAATGCTGCGGGAGCAAAACACAACACACTCAAATCACGTATTCGGGATCGGGGAGAAACACGCGGACATTCCGCGGGGTGATCGCCACCGTTTCTCCCGGCTGGAAGCTATGGTCGCGGGCCGTGGCGGTGGGCAGATCGACATGCAGTTCGCCGCTGGAGTTGTGCGGTTGGCAGGTGATCCGCGTGAGCGGCCCACTCCGCGACACCCGCAGCACCTCGGCCAACAAGCTCGGCTCCTCACCGGCTGAGTGGTTGGGGTTTTGGCCAGCTGGCGAGCCGGTGGCGGCGAGCCGGGCGATATCGAGTTCGTGGGGACGCAGGTAGACGCGGGCCGGGCGGGCCTGGGCGTGGGGATAGTCGGGATAGGCGATCGGCACGCCATGCCAGAAGGCCCGGCCATTCTCCACCCTTCCGTGGAACACATTGACGTTGCCGAGGAAGTCGATGACGAATGGCGTGGCGGGCTGCTCGAAGACCTCGTCGGGCGTGCCCTGCTGCTCGATCTTCCCCTGATTCATCACCACCACCTCATCGGCCAGCTCAAACGCCTCCTCCTGGTCGTGCGTCACAAACACGCTCGTCATGCCGATTTCGTCATGCAGCCGGCGCAGCCACTGCCGCAGCTCCACCCGCACTTTGGCGTCGAGGGCGCCGAAGGGTTCGTCGAGCAGGAGAATTTTTGGCCGAATGGCAAGCGCTCGGGCCAGGGCCACCCGCTGACGCTGGCCGCCGGAGAGCTGGGCCGGCTTGCGGTTTCCCAGGCCATCCAGCCGCACCAGATGGAGTAGCTCATCCACCCGCGCTCGCACCTCGGCATCGGGAGTTTTCCGCACCCGCAGGCCGAAGGCCACATTCTCAAACACGCTCATATGGCGAAACAGCGCGTAGTGCTGAAACACAAACCCCACCTCCCGGTGGCGGGCATGCCGGTCGGTGACATCGGCCCCGTCCTCCTCAATCCGCCCAGCGTCGGGCCATTCGAGACCGGCGATGATGCGCAACAGCGTCGTCTTGCCCGATCCGGAGGGGCCAAGGAGTGCCAGCAGCGTGCCGTGGGGCACTTCCAGCGAGACATTATCGAGCGCCTGAAACGAACCGAATTTCTTGGAAACGCCGCGGATATGGATGCTCATGGGATGCCTGCTTACGAGGGTGAGGGATCTGATTTCGCAGCCACATTCCGCACGGCGGCCAGGTCGCGCGACTCGGCCTCCAGTCGCCGCTCAATCACCACCTTGGCCACCAGCGTGACCAGCGCCAAGGCTGCCAGCACGCTGGCAACGGCCATCGAGGCGGGGGTTCGGTATTCCTGAAACAGTTTTTCGACGCGCAGCGGCATCGTGTCGGTGGCGCCGGCGATGTGGCCGCTGACGACATACACCGCCCCGAATTCCCCCATCGCCCGGGCGTTGGCCAGCACGATCCCATGCAGCAGGGCCCAGCGGATGTTGGGGAGCGTCACGCGCCAAAACACCTGCCAGCCGTTGGCCCCCAGGCTCACTGCCGCCAGTTCCTCTTCGGGGCCGATCGCCTCCATCACCGGGATCAGTTCCCGCACCACCAGCGGCAGCGTGACAAACGTCGTGGCCAGCACCAGCCCCGGCCAGGCAAAAATCACCTTCATCGCCAGCCAGGCGAGCGTCGGCCCGAGAATGCCCTGCCGGCCGAAGATCAGCACTAACGCCAGCCCAGCCACCACCGGAGAAACCGAAAAGGGGACGTCAAACAGAGCCACCAGCAGCGTTCGCCCCGGAAACCGGAACCGGGCCACCAGCCACGCAGCCGCGATGCCAAAGACCGTGTTAAACGCGACAGCTACCGGGGCCACCGTCAGCGACAGCCAGATGGCATGGCGGGTGTCAGGATCGTGCGCGATCGCTTCCCACCAGGCCTGCGGCCCCTGCGAAAAGGCCTCGGCAAAGACGCTCGCCAGCGGCACCACAATCAGCAGGCCAATCGTGGCGACGGCGCCTGTCACCAGCAGCGCATCGAGCGGTGTGCGGCCAGGCTTGGTGGGGAGGGTGTTGGCCATAAAAAGATCCGGGCGTGAGCCGAGGCGTTATTGGGCGTTCTGGGCCAGACGCTGCTGCAGAAGATTCACAATCACCAGCAGCGTCAGCGAGATCGCCAGCAGGACCACCGCAATCGCCGTCGCCTCCGCATAGGCGAATTCCTCCAACCGCGACACGATCAACACCGGCGCGATCTCGGTTTTGAACGGCATGTTGCCCGAGATGAACACCACCGAGCCGTATTCACCCAGAGCCCGGGCGAGTGCCAGAGCGAAGCCGGTGGCTGCTGCCGGGAGGATCGCGGGCAGAATCACGCGTAGAAAAGTCTGCAGACGCGAGGCTCCCAGCAGGCGGGCTGCCTCCTCGGTGTCGCTGTCGAGGCTCTCCAAAACAGGCTGCACAACGCGGATCGCAAAGGGCAGGCTCACGAACACCAGCACCAGCACGATCCCCAGCCGCGAATAGGCTCCCTGAATCCCCAGGGGCACCAGATACTGTCCCAGCCAGCCACGCTCAACATAGAGCGTGGAGTAGACGAGTCCTGCCACGGCGGTGGGCAGCGCCAGCGGCACGTCCACCAGGGCGTCGAGCAACCGCCGGCCGGGAAACTTGATCCGCACCAGCACCCAGGCCACCAGCAATCCGAGCACAGAACTGATGCAGGCAGCCGCCACCGAAGCTCCGAGAGACACCGCGTAGGCGGCTCGGGCCCGGGGCGTCCACGCGGCAGCCAAAAACCCCGCCGGGCCGAGTGAGGCGGCGCGAAACACGAGCACTGCCAAGGGCAGGATGATCAGCGCCGTCACCACCAATGCCGTGATGGAGGCGCTGACAGAAAAGCCGGGCAATACGCTGGCTGGCTGTGAGCGGGGGCGCATCATGTGCCGGCTCCCGGCTGGTAGATGGCGTCAAACGCCCCTCCCTCGCCGAAGAATTTCTGCATGGCGTTGTCCCATGAGCCCGCCACAAAGGTGACGTCGAAGAGTTCGATATTGGGAAGATCTGCGGGCGGCGTGCTCCCGGTAGCTCCGTGCCAGGGGCGGTAGTGGTGGCGGGCGATGATCGCCTGTCCCTCTGGCGAGTAGAGAAATCCAAGGTAGGCCTCCGCGGCATGCCGAGTGCCCTTGCTGTCGACGTTGGTGTCGACAACGGCCACCGGCGGATCGACGCGGATCGAGCGGCGCGGATAGACGATTTCGAGCGTCCCTTTCGACTCCGCCACTTCGAGGTGCGCCTCATTCTCAAATGTCAGGTGCACATCGCCGATCCCCTTCTGGGAGAACGTGGCCGTGGCGGCCCGGGCGCCGGTGTCGAGAACCGGGGTGCGCTTGTAGATCGCGGCCACAAACTTCCTGGCGTCCTCCTCGCTGCCCCCCGCGGCCAGGGCTGCGCCCCAAGCGGCCAAGAAACTGTATTTGCCATTGCCGGAGGTTTTTGGATTGGGGGTGATGATCGAGATGTCCCCGCGATTCAGATCGGCCCAGTCGGCAATCTGCTTGGGGTTGCCCTTGCGCACCACAAACACCACGACGGAGTGGTAGGGCACGGAGGCGTTGTCAAACCGGTTTTGCCAGTCGGGCCTGATCAGTTTCGCCTTGGCGATCGCCTCGACGTCGGGCCAGGTCGCCAGCGTCACCACGTCGGCATCGAGACCGTCGATCACGGCCCGCGATTGGCCCCCCGAACTGGCATGCGACTGCTTGATGGAAACCTCTGTGCCATGCTCCTTGGCATAGTGGCTGACGAAGGCGGCATTGATGTCGCGATAGAGTTCCCGAGTGGGGTCGTAGGAGACGTTGAGCAGCTCAACCCTGGTCGGCTTGCCCTCCCCCTGAGGGGCCTGTCCGGAGCAGCCCAGGCATCCAAAGGCCAAGGCAATCCCGAGGGCCATGTTCCGGACAAGGTTCCAGAAAAGGGGTTGTTTTGCTGTCGATTTGTTGGGTGGAGAGCTGTTTTTCATGGTGAAAACCACACTTTTTTGTTACGAAATAAGATGATCATCATGGTGATGATTATGTGCTTACGCATAAAGATCGTCAACATGATGACTTTTCTTGCTTAAAAACAAAAAACCCCGCCCGGGAGAGGCTCCGGGGCGGGGTGAGCGAGACGGCATGCCACGGGAAATTGGCGGTGCTCGCCGTGCCGGGCTGTGTGGCGGCTGCCCTGGCCGCCAGCGAGGTCTATCGCGAAGCCTATCAGCGGGCCTTGGCCGCGCTCAGGCAGCGCGAGGAAACATAGCGATCATCCGACGATCCTGAAGCGTGGCCTGAGGGGGCAAGGTTCTCGTCGCTGCCGCTCACAAAGCCCTGCCAGCCGTTCAAAACGGCCAGATGAGCGGGGCCAGGAGCACGGTGACCGCCATCACCAGCAGATTGAGCGGGCCGCCAAAGCGCACGTAGTCGGAAAACTTGTAGCCGCCGGGCCCATAGACCATCAGATTCGTCTGATAGCCCATCGGTGTGGCAAATCCGCAGCTCGCCGCCACTGTCACCGCCATGACAAACGGCATCGGGTTGACCCCCAGATCGGCAGCGGTCTGCCAGGCGATCGGGAAGACGAGCACCGCAGCGGCGTTGTTGCTCATCAGTTCGGTAAACACCATCGTCACCAGATAGATGGCGGCCAGCAGGGCCTGAGGATGTTCGCCGGCGGCACTGATCGTGCTGTGGGCGATCAGTTCAGCCAGTCCTGTTTTTTCCATCGCCCGTGCCAGGCCAAAGCTCGCGGCGATCAAAAAGAGCGATTCCCACTCGATCGATTTGCGGGCCTCATTCGGTGTGATGCAGTGGGTGCAGATCACTACCGCTGCCGCCACAAAGGCGGCCGCCGACATCGGCACGATTTCCAGCGCCGCTGCCAGCACCATCGCCACGAGTGTCGCGCAGGCGATCCACGCCCGATCGTGCCGCGGCGGCGTCGACCCGCGAACTTCGCTCACCAGATAGAAATCCCGGTTGGACCGCTGCCGCTCCCGAAAGGCAACGCTTGTTTCCAGCAGGAGCGTGTCGCCCGCCTCAAGACGGATATCGCCGATCTTCTGCTTGAGGCGTTCGCCATTTCTCGCGACGGCAATCACCACCGCATCGTAAGTGGAGCGAAAGCGTCCTTCGCGGATTTCACGCCCCAAAAACGGGCATGTATTGGAGACCACCGCCTCCACCAACACCCGCTCGGAACGCGGGTCGTCGAGCTGAAAAACCTGGTCGTTGGCGGGGCGCAGGCCGCGGATTTTCTGCAGCTCCACGACCGATTCGACCACCCCAACAAACACCAGCCGATCGCCCGCCTCCAGCCGCTCGCTCGGGGAAACGGCCGCGATCACATGCCCCCCCCGGTCGATCTCCATGAGAAACAGGCCGTCGAGGCCGCGCAGGCCCGCCTCCTCAATCGACCGGCCCACCAAGGGGCTGTTCGGTTCCACCAGCATCTCCAGCGAATACTGCCGCGGATCATCCGCCTGGCTGACGGCGGGGCGCCGGTCGACGAGCAGATACTTGCTGGCGATCACCAGATAGACCATGCCCGCTGCCAGAAGAGGCACACCCAGCCAGGTGATATCAAACATCCCCAGCGGGTGGCCGGTCTTCGCTGCGACCAATCCGCTGACCACCACATTGGTGCTCGTGCCGATCAGCGTGCAGAGGCCGCCGAGGACCACCGCATCGTTCATCGGCATCAGCAGTTTTGAGACGCTGAGGCGATGTTTTTTTGCCCAGTCGCGGATCGCCGGCACCATCAGGGCCACCACCGGCGTGTTGTTCATGAATGCCGAAACCACCGCCGGCCCGAGCATGGTGCGCAGCTGGGCCGAGGCGAGCGACTGTGGCCGCCCCAGCGCCCGATCGACCACCGCCGCGAGCGCTCCTGTGCGCTCGATGGCCGCGGCCACCACAAACAGCGCCGCCACCGTCAGCATCCCCTCGTTGGCCATCCCCTGGAAGGTTTCGGCCGGGGTGAGCACTCCGGCTGCCAGCAGCAGCACCGTGGCCCCGATCATCACCATGTCGGGGGCCCGCTGCCCCACCAGCAAATTGAACACCGTTCCGAGGACCACTGCAGCCGTCAACAGGGCCTGCCAGTTCGCTGCCAGCCAGAGGGTATCCATAGGGGCATTTCTGCGGGTGCTGGAAAAGAGGAACGGGTGTGGCGCAGTCAGGAATTCGGCCGGGATAGCCTACTTGAGGCAGCCCTGCCGCGTCAGGGGCATCCTTGAGACCGTTCCTGCGGCGATTCCGGCTGTCAACCAGCAGGACGGGATGGTATTTTCTCAGTCCACGTTTCATTCTTTCAATTCACCGCCCTGTGCTGTCCAGAGAAGCCCACGATGAAAGATGAATTGCTGAAGGGAAATCGCGAGTTCATTGCCGCTGAATTCAAGCCCAATCAGCAATACTACGAGACGATCGCCCTGCGGCAGCGGCCGAAGGTGCTCTGGATCGGCTGCTCCGATTCCCGCGGTTGGCTCTACCGCGTGGAGACCGGCACGATCGACGGGCAGAGCCCGGCCGGGACGATGGCGGGATGGTCCAAGCCGACCAAGGCTGCCGCAAGTCGCCGGGGCACAAAGCCGGCAATAAAATAACGGAGCCGTTGGCCGCCAACCCATACCGGCGAGGCCATTTTTATCCGCACGCAAATGTGTCAGCCTGAAAGGGAGACGACTCGCCGATGCACTCCTCCGATAATCCCGCCGAGCGGTCCCGGTTTGCAACCTATTATTCAGCGCCGCAGGTGCCGTGGGAGATCGGTCGCCCGCAGCCGGCATTCATCGCTGTGGCTGACTCGATACAGGGCCGCGTGCTCGATGTGGGGTGCGGCACGGGTGAACTGGCGCTGTGGCTGGCCGAACGCGGATGCACGGTGACGGGGGTCGATTTTCTGGAGGATCCGCTGGACGCGGCCCGGTGCAAAGCCCGGGCCCGCGGGCTGGCGGTCAATTTTCTCCAGATGGAGGCCGCCGCCATCGGCACGCTACCGGAACGGTTTGAAGCTGTCACCGATTGCGGGCTGTTCCACGTGTTCGACGACGGGGGGCGGGCCGCCTATGTTGCGGCGCTGACGCAGTTGCTGGAACCGGGGGCGCGGGTGTTTCTGCTCTGTTTCTCCACTGCCGAGCCGGGCCCGCAGGGGCCGCGGCGGATCGCTGAGGCCGACCTGCGGGCAGCCTTTGCCCGCGGGTGGCAGATCGAGTCGATCAAGCCGGCGCTCTTTGAAACGGTTCCCGGCATTCCCGGTGCGGAATTCACTCCCGGCGGCGCCCGGGCGCTCTTTGCCGTTATCCGTCGGGCTGGCTGACGGCTGGCTCTGGTCCTGCCAGCTTGGGGATCCACTCCCTCCCATGCGTCTGTTTCCCTCCGATCGCTATCCGCTGCCGTTGCCGGAGGGGCACCGTTTTCCCGTGGCCAAATATGCCCGGCTGCGGCAGCGACTCCAGCAGTCTGCCCAGAGCGCAGGTCTGGAATTCGTTGAGCCTCATGCGGCCACCGACGACGAACTGCTGCGTGTGCATGAGCAGGGCTATGTTGGCCGGGTGATGGCTGGAACGCTCTCTCCGGCCGAGGTGCGGCGGATCGGCTTTCCCTGGAGCCGCGCCCTGGTGAATCGCTCGCTGCGCAGCACCGGCGCGGCGATCGATGCGGCAGCGGCGGCGCTTGAGGATGGAGTGGCCGCCAGTCTGGCCGGGGGCACTCATCACGCCGGCACCGACTGGGGGGAGGGCTATTGCGTGTTCAACGACACCGCTGTGGCCACTCGCGAACTGCAGGCGCGGGGGCTGGTGCGCCGGGTGATGATCATCGACTGCGATGTCCATCAGGGAAACGGCACCGCGCAGATTTTCGCGGCTGACTCCAGCGTGTTCACCGTTTCGCTCCACGGCGAGCGAAACTTCCCGCTACGGAAATTCCCCAGCACGCTCGATGTGGGGCTGGAGGATGGCACCGGCGACGAGGCCTACCGGCAGGCACTCGCCGGGGCGCTGGAGGCGTCGCTGGGCAGGTGGCGGCCGGACCTGCTCTTCTACATCGCCGGTGCCGATCCTTACGAAGGCGATCGGCTGGGCCGGCTCAAGCTCAGCAAGGCGGGCCTGCTCGACCGCGATCGGATGGTGCTCGCGAGTGCCCAGGAGGCGGGGGTGCCGGTGGCCATCGTGTGCGGCGGTGGCTACTGCACCGATGTGGAAGCGATCGTCGATATCCATGCCGCCACGATGCTGCTGGCAGCCGGTCTGGCCCGGCAGGCCGGCTGACGGCCCGCGGTGGCGTCGCCCGCAGGGTTTGCCCTGCTTGCCGGAAGTCCCGGCGGGGGGCCGTACAGTCCCCGCACATTTCATCTCCTGCCAGGACTCGAGCCTCGTGAAAAACGATCCTCATGCTGTCTGTCAGTCGTGCCGAACATTCCGATTGCAGGGGTCGTGCCTGACAGTCCGGAGGAACCGGCTCCGGGGCCCGTGAGGGGGAACGAATCGATGTGCATAGTGGCAGTGGCAACCAGGTGGTGCTGCGCGTGGGTTTTGTCTGGCTGTGGAAAAAGCCATCCATGGCCTTTTTCCACGACGTCGACCGCAGGAAACGCCGAGGGTTTCCTGGGTCGACGGGCATCGCATCCAGCGATGCTGCACTTGATCCACAGCCTGCTCAGCCTGGCTCTGATGATATTCGTCGCCCGGGCGGAGGAGGTCCTCCTGCCGGAGGCCTGCCCACCGATCATGGCTGATCCGGCACCTGCCGATCTGGTCTGTCCGCCCTGGGCCCCCGCCTGCGGCAGCCATCAACAGACCTACGCCACATTCGACGTGCTGTTTCTGCAGCGCGATAACGTCGCGCTCAACCAGCCACTGGTGATCAATGCCGATACAGGCGCCACGGTGGTGGGGGTTTCCGACATGCGCTTCACCACGCAGCCGGGAGTGCGCGGCTTCTACGGCCAGGTCAACGACGAGGCCCTCAGCTGGGAAGTGGGATATCTCGGTGTCTGGAATATGTTTGCCGATGCCCAGGCCACAGGCGCCGCCAACCTCCGCGGCCCCGATCCGCTCGCTGCCCAGATCACCGGTTTCAACGATGCGTCGTTCGGCCGGTCGACCTATTCCTCCAGCCTCAATTCGGCCGAGGCGAATCTCTTCGTGCGCTGCTGCGACGGCGGCTTCAATTCCGGAGCTGGTCGTCCTTGGCAGCGGTGCTGCGGCTATCAGCACGGCAGCATCGACTGGCTGGCTGGCTTCCGCTGGGCTGGGCTGGAGGAGTCGGCAGGGCTCGCCTTCGCCCCGGCGGCCAATGCCACCGCATCCACCTACGGCGTGCGTTCCACCTCCAACCTCTTCGGTGCGCAGGTGGGGGCCCGCGGCCGGATGGAATGGGATCGCTGGATGCTCGAGGGCTGGGCCAAAACAGCCTTGGCGGGATCGGCGATGTCGCAATCGCAAAACCAGATCATCGATGCCGTCAGCGGCGACACCGTCCGGTTGGCCTCATCTTCCTTTGAAGGGGGCGTCGGCTTCATCGGAGACTTAAGTGGCAGCCTGATCTATCGGCTGAGCGACGTGTGGGGACTGCGGCTGGGCTACAACATGATCTGGCTGTCGGGGGTGGCCCTCGCTCCCAACCAGTTCAATTTCGCCAACACGCCGCTGGCGCCCGACGGCCAAGCCTCGCTGGGCAGCACCGTGCTCAACGGCGGTAGCAGCGTCTTTCTGCACGGCGCCAATCTCGGCCTTGAAGCCCGCTGGTAGTGTCTCGGGGCTGCCTTCTGGAGCGCGTCGGCTGCGGGACGCCTCGTCGCTCCAACGCAGTCGAACTCCGTATTGCGCCGGCTGCGGGACGGCACTGGTTTCGTCACTTGGCCGCAGCGTTTCGGTGCTCCTCAAGCGTTCGCCGATCCCTCCGCCTCGTCCCCCGATGTTCCATGGATGGCTTTATCCCGCTCAAGCAAGCATCGCCGGATGCGATGTCTGTCGGCGCGGGAAACGCCAGCCGGGCCCTCGACGGGGGCGTTTCTCTCCGCCGACGTAAGCGACAAAGGCCGTGTCTGGCTTTGTCCGCGGAAAGCTAGCTGACCGAGATCACTTCCACATCGAAGTAGAGCGTGGCGTTGGGGCCGATTTTCGGCGGACTGCCGGCGGCTCCGTAGCCGATCGCGGCCGGGATAATGAGTTGGGCCTTTGCGCCAACCTTCAGCCGGGCGAAGGCTTCATCCCAGCCCTTGATCACCTGGCCTGTGCCGAGCGTGAACGAGAAGGGCGTGCCCCGAGTGCGTGAGCTGTCAAAAACAGTGCCGTCGGCGAGTTGGCCGGTGTAGTGGGCGGTCACCGTCTGGCCGGTCTTCGGCAACACGCCGGTGCCAAGGACATACTCATTAATCTGCAGGCCGGAGGAGGTGGTCACCGTGGCTGAGAAGGTCTTCGCCAGCGGAGCAGCGATCAACACCGGGCGATTGAAGCTGCCCAGCGTGCCGGTCACGGTGCCGGTGGTGGAAACGGTTTTCACCCCGTTGGAACCACCCGTTCCCTGAGCCGAATAGAACGTGTCGATGAGACCGTCGCCGTCGGTGTCGAGGCCGGCACCGCTCACCGGGGAATTGGGATGGCTGAGCGTGGCGAAGGCGGCGTAGCTGGCCAGTTTGGCGTTGGCAGCCGTCCCCACCGTGCCGTCATAGACCTCCGTTTTGGAGCCCCCCTGACGCCCGGCCGAGACGATGATATCGGCCACGTTATCAGCATTCACCCGGCCCACCGCGACCGCAACTCCGCCGAACGATTTCGATCCTGTGAAGGGCACAATCGTATCTATCACCGTCGGTGTGGTCGTAGAGAGCTCAAACACCTTCACCAGTGGTGCGGCTCCGGCACCCGTGCCCACGATCACCTCGGCCTTGCCGTCGAGCACATTGGCCGCGCCGCCGGGGAACGTGCCCAGATCGGCGGCTGCCACCGTCGCTCCCGATGTCCAGAGCCCGCCGAAGGGGAGGAACGTGCGGAAGGCCACCGCTGCGATGCCGGGCTGCGATGTGGAGAGATAGACGCGCACCTCTCCGCTACCGGTCGCCTTGGCGGCGATGATGTCGTCTTTGCCGTCACCGTTGACGTCGGCCAGCGCCACATTCACACCCCCCCGCCACTTCGCCCCGAAGGGAAGGAGCCGGTAGGCGGGCAATTCCTGCCCTGCGAGCGTGAACACGCGAACTTCGCCGTTGATGCCCCGGCCGGGAGCGGCGGCGATCAGCGTGTTGCCGTTGCCCTGCAGATCGCCGAGCGCCGTATGCACTCCGCCACGATAGTTGGCGGCAAACGCATTGAACTGCGACAGCACCGTGCCGGAGGGGGAAACAACTTTTACCCCCCCTGTGCTGGTCCAGCCAGCATCGTCGGTCAAGGCCAGCGCCTTCGGCACGAAGGCCCGCGTCTCGGTGGCGGTGTCGTTGCCAGCCACGGTGTCATCGGCGGCCGTGATCGTGACAGAGGACGTGAGATCGCCGGTGGCGCTCGCCCCGATCTGGCCGAATATGTGGTAGGTGACGGAGCTGCCTGCCGGCAGCGAAAGCGTTTCTTTTACCTGGCCTACGCCAGAGCCAGTTCCGGTCGCGCCGCCGGTGAAAGCGGCGGTCCAGGTGTCTGGGGTGATCGGGCTGCTCAGGCTGGTTGCCAGCAGGGCGTCCGTGGCGGTTGTGTCGCCAAAGTTGGTGACCGTGATCGCGTAGGCAGCCTGCGTGCCGGGGCTGTAATAGGCCGCTGGGGCGACGAAAGACACGCCCAGATCGACCGCCATCAGCAGCCTGTTTTCCAGCGTCTCAAGGCCGGTGATGCTGTGGCCGAGTTGCTCCCAGCCGGTGAGGGGGCGCGGGCGCCGCTGGCGGGCCGGCTTGGCACTGGCGGAAAATCGTCTGGGAAAAAGTGTGTTGAGGGCCATGGCCGATCGCTCCGCAGGTGTTGCCTCTGTACGTTCTGGCATACCCAACGGTTCATTCAAAGTCAATTTTTCCGCGAAAAAACGCTTTTTTTACCCGCGGCAGCCCACACCATCGCCCGGGCCGCCCCGCGTGCCGGCATCCGCGGCGGGGCAGAAGGAGTCTCTCGCAAGACGTGGGTCAGGATTTGGGAAGTGGGTCAGGAATCAACATGGTCGGCGGCGGGCCCCGCAAGATTCGTCGACCGCTCCAGTCAGAGCAGCTGCCAGCCAGCCGTGGGCGTCCAGCGGTAGCGCTCTCCCGCATCCTCGACCACGAGCCGAAGCCAGCTGTGGGTGACGAGATCCCGCACGCCTGAGTGCCGATTGAGAATTTCGGCAACGCGTTCCCGGCTGGCCTCGATGATGACTGTGAGCCGCAGCGGCTCATGCTGCAGTTTGGTGCCATCGTGAACCGCCTCCCAGGGGAGGCCAACCCGCAGGTCGCCACCGTTCCCCTCAAGGATGCCAAACTGACCCACCACGTCATGAATGACTTTGCTTCCGCTGCCAAAGGCCTTGTTGTCGACGGCGGAGGCAAAATACTGCAGCCCGATCCAGCTGGTCACGACCAGCGGGGCGGTCATGATCAGCTCGAGCACCTTTCCCTCGGGGTCTTTCGCCGAGGAGTACTCGTGGAGGAAACAGCGGCCACCGAGGTTGAGCCCTATCGTTCGGCTGCGGTCGGCAATGACGAAGGCGGCATTGCCCGCCAGCCCCCATTCGGGCCGAACCTCCGCCCAGTCGCGGGCCCGGAAGAGCACCGACTCATCGGTGGCGTTCCCCAGCCGCCTGCTCCGTTCAAGCCGCGTTGCCTTCCCAGCGGCGGCTGTCCAGGCAAGGATGTCCCGAAACTCGTCGCGGTGCGTGGCAGGACAACCCGTCGGACCAAAAAACTCAATCTCATCGGTTGTGGTCCGGTG
>CAISJI010000208.1 GCA_903885565.1 uncultured Planctomycetaceae bacterium | reverse complement strand
GGAAAAAGGGTGAAGCTCAACAGCCACAGTGAACGTTCTCCCGAAACCGGACAGCCGCTTTCGAATTGTACCCTGAGGCGAAAAGCGGAGCGATGGCGGCCCATCTTTCAGCACGACCGGCCCGCTAGCACTTACGGCGTCTTCTCCTTGAGCAGATCCTTAAACAGCTTGCGAACCTTGAGCACCTTCGGCGACACCACCGACTGGCAATAGGGCTGCCGCGGATTGGTGGCGAAATAGTCCTGATGGTATTTTTCCGCCGGATAAAACACCGTGGCCGGCGTCACCTCGGTCACGATCGGGCCGGGAAACACCCGGGCGGCGTTGATCTTGGCGATCACTTCAAGCGCCGTCTGCTTCTGCGCCTCGTCGTGGAAGAAAATGGCGGAGCGGTATTGCGTGCCAACGTCGGCCCCCTGCCGGTTGAGCGTGGTTGGATCGTGGGTGCTGAAAAAGATCTCCAGCAGTTTTTCCAAGCTCACCTGCTGAGGGTCATAGGCAATCTCCACCGCCTCGGCATGGCCGGTCAGCCCGCTGCAGACCTGCTCGTAGGTCGGGTTGGGCACCTGCCCGGCGGTGTAGCCGCTGATGACACTCTCCACACCCTTGATCTGGGCATAGACCGCCTCGGTGCACCAGAAACAGCCGCCGGCAAATGTCGCCTTGGCCAGTTCGGCAGGGGCCTCAGCGGCGGCCACGGGAAGGGGCATGGCGACAACTCCAGCAGTGAGAAGGGCCGCCAGCAGGGTGGCACGGCGGCGAATGGGGGGGGCAGTCATGGGCGAATCCTCCTGCGAAAAACCGGCGTCACGGCAACCGGCTGAGAGTTTTCTATTCCCAATTAATTGTACGAAACCGCCGGGCGGCGACGAGCCCACCATCCCCGGCGAAGCCGGGCAGCAGCGGCCGCTGGGCAACATCCCTGTTCGCGACGGAGGGGATCGGGCATGATGCGGCTTCCGGCAGCGGGTCTTTCCCGCTGAAATTTCTCTCCCTGCCCCGCGGAAAAACGATTTTCACCCATGGAAGCTGGCATCGTCGGACTCCCCAACGTCGGTAAGAGCACGCTGTTTAACGCCCTGACCATGTCGAAGGCGGCACAGAGCGCCAACTACCCCTTCTGCACGATCGAGCCGAACGAGGGGATGGTGAGCGTTCCCGACGAACGTCTCCAGCGGATCACCAAACTCATCCCGCCGCAGAAGGTGATTCCTGCGGCCCTCAAGCTGGTCGATATCGCCGGCATCGTGAAGGGGGCCAGCGAAGGCCAGGGACTGGGCAACAAGTTTCTCTCCCATATCCGCGAGGTCGACGCCGTTCTTCAGGTGGTGCGCTGCTTCGAGGATCCCGATGTGATCCACGTGGCCGGCAAGGTCGATCCGGTCGCTGACATGGAAACGATCGAACTGGAACTGATGCTCGCCGACATCCAGCACATCGACACGATGCTGCCGCGGCTGGAGCGCTCCGCCAAGGGGGCCGACAAGGAGGCCAAGCAGAAGGTCGATGTGCTGAGGAAATGCCTGGCGCATCTGGGGGAGCAGAAGCCGATCCGCACGCTCACCCTCACCCCCGACGAAGCGGCCGTGGTGCGGGAGGTGGGAATGCTCTCCGCCAAGCCGATCCTCTATGTGGCAAATGTCGACGAAAATGATCTCGCCGGCTCTGGTGCGCTTGTGCAGCAGGTGCGCGGGGCGGCGGCTCAGGCCGGCGCAGAGGTGGTGCCGGTCTGTGCCAAGCTGGAGGCCGAGATCGCCGAACTCGACGAGGCCGATCGGGCCGAGATGCTCGCGAGCTCCGGCCTGTCCGAGCCGGCATTGGCCGTGCTCGCCCGCGCGGCCTACCGCGTGCTCGGGCTGCAGAGCTATTTCACGGCGGGCGAGAAAGAGGTGCGGGCCTGGACGGTGCCGGTGGGCGCGACAGCGCCGCAGGCCGCCGGCGTGATCCACACCGATTTCGAAAAGGGCTTCATCCGCGCCGAGATCTATTCGCTTCCCGATCTGGAGAGCTACAAGTCAGAGAAGGAGATCCGCGGGGCGGGCAAGCTGCGGATCGAGGGGAAGGAATATGTGATGCAGGATGGCGACATCTGCCATTTCCTGTTCAACCGCTGAGTGGC
>CAISJI010000207.1 GCA_903885565.1 uncultured Planctomycetaceae bacterium | reverse complement strand
GGTAGCCGGCCGGTTGCCTCGCGGGAACATACGGGACCCGCTCTTGCCCCTATGGATTGGATACCGCCTGCAAAGAACCTTATGGTCTATCACCGCTATTGCTGGAGGCGTGATTACACTCCTTTGGGTGCGCGTCGTCTTGGAAATCGCTGTCGTGTTGTTCAATATCGCAACAACCCTGACCGCCATTGAAACTCAAATCAAGGACGAGAAAGAAGCTCCTTGAAATAAACGTCCCGGCGTTCATGAATCCACCCGCTAGCAGGCCTTGGACAAGTCGTTTTCACACCCCCAGATATCACGCTACTTTTTTTCCCCCGTCGGCCCCGAGCCAATGTGTCTTGGCGACCGGGAAGGAAAGCATGGCACTTGGGAAGCGAGAAGCCGGGAGCGGCAACTGGGGGCCTTTGTAGCGGCCTCTGCCATGCTGAGGTCCCCCGGCCGTCTGTTCTACGCGGCGCTAAATCGGCTGTTGGCCGAAAACAGCTTCGACGCTTGGTAGAGAAACCGCGTGCCCCGTATTACGCGGAGACGTTTGCGGTGGCCAAGCGTTCCGTCTTACGCCTTCTTCCGAATGTTGTTTGCGGGCTACTTCGAGCGTCTCAAGTCGTATTGTCCTCTTCCCCATGCAGAAACCGCTCCAAGTTGGCCAGCAGGCTGCAGATCCGGTTCTCACCCTCCGGGGGCGTATCGATGACCTGGCCCGTGGCATCGTTGGCCAGCGCCGTGCCGGGCAGGCGTCGCACCTGCATCGGAGCATCTTTGATCCGGCTGCAGACGAGTTCTGCGGTCGCGGTGCAGAGCGGTCTGGCCGGCAGCGTGGCGAAGCCATCCAGTAGGGCGCGGCGATACCGCAGCGCCTCCTTCGTGGGCGGGTCGGCCGCACCACTGCCCCCGGCGAACCGAAAAAGCCTGTCGGTCGTGGTCACGATCTGCTCGATTTCCGAACTCGCCTGAGCTTCGAACAGCGGCAACGTGTTGACGAGGATCGTGGGGTTGGGGAGCAGGGTGGCTGCCTGCTTCAGTTCCCCGAGGGCCGCGCGGGCGGCGACGCACCGATTCAGAACCAGCCTGGTTTGCAGGTTGATCGGCGGCGGGAGCGGCGGCCGGTCGTTGCGCGGCACATGGGGTCGCCAAGCCGGTGAGCCAGACGTGTCGCCAAAACGCGTTTTTTGCGACATGACGCCAAGAGATGTCGCCGCCAGCGACATGTGCTGAAAACGTGTCGTATTTTCTGGATTTCGGCAACACGACGATTTTTTTTGGTTTGTTCAGGGGCCAATCCGCACCACTTCGTGGGCTGCTTTGACCTTACCGGAGAGGTGGCCGCTGTCGAGGAACTGCTGAACCTCGGCGATCGCCCTGCGATCCAGTTTGAGGCAACCGTCCTTCACCCCTGCCGTCGGCACCTCAGGTCGCCGATCACTTCGTGAATGTCAGTCTCCCGACATCATGGCAAAAACCTGACGAATAATCGGCATGGCTTGATCAATTTGGGCGGAATCATTGATTTTGAGCAGAACGCCGCCCTCGTATTTTGCGTTTGTGACAAACTTCCATTCGGTGGCATCTCGCGCAAGGCCGTGCGGGTCGTTGATCTCGGCGTGGTCGGGGGGCATGAGCAGAATCAATCGCTGTTTCCGGGGGAGAACCTCCAGGAAGAACCCAGGGCCGTGGTAGCTGACCGATTTTGCTTCCGCCAATTCGAGGATTGACGGATCGATCTGCTTGATCCGCTCGCTGATCTGCTCGAAGAGGGCCCTCGCCGGGATGCTCATCGGCACTTTCGCGACGTCCCGTCGCTGGGCTAGTTCGCGCAATTCGGCTTGTTTTGCTTTCTCGACCAACGCAGGGTCTACCTGCGGGACCGGCCAGATCTTTAGAGCGCGATCGGCAAGGATCTCGCCCCGCTTCTCGATCTCTTCGACTCCCCACTTGGCCTGTTCACGGACAAACTTGTTGAGTCGAACAGCGCTTTGCTCAAAGCCTTCTAAAATCGTCTTCTTCTCGTCAAATGGGCGATCTGAATAGGTGCTGTTGTATCCGGTGAGTGTAAGGTTTCCTATCCGATGGACCCACGTCTTCTGCGTCGTCTTCCAGTCGGGGCCGAGCATGCGTTGCCAGGGTTCCGAAAGCCGCTCGTTCTGTGGAAGGATATGTTCGATCGTGTACTTGCTGGTGTCGCTTTGCTCCCGGCTGCCATGGTTCTCCAAGCGTTCAAGCAGGTAATTGCAGACCCGGAGTCCGTAGAGGTCACGCGTGAGGAATTCGCGGCGGAAATCAGCGTCGCCGGGCGACCGATACGCGTCGCGGACCCGGGCCATGCCGACCTCTAGATCGGTAAGAGGTGACTCATCGCCAATCTGATAGGCGAGGTTGGCAAACACCTGCCAATAGCTGTGCGACTGCTCCCCGCAGATGGCGCGGCGGAAAACATAGCTTTCGATGCAGTTGATCGCTGTGCGAAAGTCTTTCACTGACAGTGATGCGCAGCGCTCGTAGCAGTCGAAAAGCCGCATGATCAGCAATGCGGGGACATCTCCCAGCCGCTGCAGCCGGGCCAGATCCTCAGCCAGTTCGGGGACAAGCTTTGTGCCGCTACTGAAGGCGGCGTGGTAGCTTCCAAGCCGCAGGAGCTCGGCAAGCAGTGGCTCCAGGCCACCGCACGACTGCTCTAAGTGCGGAAAAAATCTGCGGAAGGACTGGTAGATGTTGTCTGCCTTCTCCTGCTTGGTGGCCTGTGTCTTAAAGGCGATATAGTCGCGAAGAAACGCGTCAAACTTCTTTTCTGAACCCTGAAACAGGGCTTCGTTCTTG
>CAISJI010000206.1 GCA_903885565.1 uncultured Planctomycetaceae bacterium | reverse complement strand
CACGGTCAGATCGGTGCCGGCGAGGATCTGCGATGCCTGATCCATCGATCCGGTCGCCTCCTTGACCATGGCGATGCCGGGGAGTTCGGCCAGTTGCAGGATCGTCTCGGGCTCGATGTTGCGGCCGGTTCGGCTGGGGATATTGTAGACGCAGATCGGGATCTCAACGCTCTCCGCCAAGGCCCGGAAGTGGGCATAGATGCCTGCCTGGGTGGGCCGGTTGTAGTAAGGACAGACAACCAGCGCCGCATCGGCCCCCGCCTTGGCGGCAAACTTGGTGAGACGAATCGCCTCTGCGGTGGAGTTGCTGCCGGTGCCGGGCATGACGAGCAGCCGGCCGGCCGCGGCGGCAATGCTCTCGGAAATCACCCGCTCATGCTCGTCGTGGGTGAGCGTGGGGGATTCGCCGGTGGTGCCGACGGGGCAGATGCAGGTGACTCCGGCGGCAGCCTGGAAGTCGATCTGTTCCCGGAGCCGGGCGGAGTCGATCTTGCCGTCGCGGAAGGGCGTGACGATGGCGACGGAGAGACCGGCAAACTTTTCGGCGCGGGTGGGCATCTGGCTATGGCCTCTGAGCAAATTGACTGGTGAACGACGCACGTGCAGCGGGGAGCGGCCATGCCACTTTTTCAAGCCCGTGTGCAGCGGATGAGAATAAGCTGTACAGACCCTTGCGGCAAAGGGTGCCTCTGGACGGGGGCCGGCTGGCGTCTGCGGCCCGGGATTTGCCCGGCTGGTGTCTTCCGGCGGAGAGGCCAGGCTGATGTTCGCGGAGACTGTTGAAGTGCTGATGACGCAGTGGCAGGGTGCCCCAGAAAGACGCAGCGTGCGGCCGGAGGCCGTGGCGGCCGCAGCACGCGTGGTGGCGGCCGGCGGCCGGCCGGGCAGGCTGGGCGTGGTGCTCGGCACCGGGCTGGGTGGGCTGGTGGAGCGGATGGAAAACCTGAGCCTGATCGAGGGGCGGGCAGCGGGCTGGCTGGAGTCATCCACGGCGACTGGCCATGCCGGCCGGATCGCCTGCGGCACCCTCGGCGGCTGCCCAATTGTGGCGCTGCAGGGACGCGTTCATGCCTACGAGGGATTTGGAACCGAGGCGCTCATTCGGGGCGTGGAACTGCTCGCGGCGCTCGGGGCAACCAGAGTGCTCCTGACCAATGCCTCCGGTGGCCTCCAGCCCGATATGCGCAGCGGCGAACTGGTGGTCGTCAACGGTCATCTGCAGTTGCCATGCAGGGGCGCGACCCAGACGCAGCTTCACTCAAACGATGCAGCGCCCCCGCCGGCGGCTGCCGGGGGTGGCCCGCTGGAAGGTGAATGCTACGATCCGCATCTGGTGGCGCTGGCGCTGGCGGCGGCCCGGCGGGCGGGGGCACTCGCCCGGGCGGGAACCTATGCCTGCCTGTTGGGGCCGAGCTACGAAACGCGCGCGGAATACCGGATGCTGAGGCGGCTCGGGGCCGATGCCGTCGGCATGTCTACAGTGCCGGAGGTGCGGGCGGCCCGGTCCCTCGGGCTGGAGGTGGTGGCCGTGTCGGTGGTCACCAACGTCGCCCGCCCCGACGCGCTTGAGCACACCGACGCCGAAGAGGTCTGCCGGCTGGCGGCAACAGCCGCCGAGGGAATCTGGGCCATCGTGGCCGCGCTTGCTGTAGAGGAGATGTGACGATGCCAGTCGATTCGCGATGGAAAATCCTGCTCACCAATGACGACGGCATCGCTGCTCCGGGCTTGGTGGCGCTGGAGCAGGCGGCGGCGAGTTTGGGGGCTGAGACTGTGGTGGTGGCGCCGGCCGAGCCCCATTCCGGCTGCGGCCACCGGGTCACCACCGATCGGCCTCTGCTGCTGGTGCAGCATGCAGCCAATCGCTACAGCCTCGCGGGCACCCCGGCCGACTGCGTGCGGGTGGGGCTGGCGACGGTGGCCGCTGAGGCGGTGATGGTGCTTTCCGGGATCAATGCGGGGGGGAATCTGGGGGTCGATATCCATCACTCCGGCACGGTGGCGGCGGCCCGCGAGGGGGCGCTCCATGGGCGCCGGGGAGTGGCCGCCTCGCAGTATCACAGGCGCGGCAGCGAGATCGACTGGGAGCGGTCGGCCGCGTGGCTGATTCATGTGCTGGAATTCCTGCGCACCGCGGAGGATCTGCCGGGGACTTTTTGGAATATCAACTTCCCCGATCTGCCGGCGGGGGGAGCTCTGCCGCCGGTGGTGGCCTGCGCGATCGATCCCTCGCCGTTCCAGCTGGGCTATCGGGAATCAGACGCCGGCTGGCACTACAGCGCCAGCTACCATGAGCGGCCCCGCCTGGCGGGTGCCGATGTCGCCACCTGCTTTGGCGGCGCGATCAGCCTCTCGAGTGGCCGCGTGGTGTGAGGAGGGGCCACAGCGACTCAGGCAGGGAAGGTCTGCGGATCAAAGTGCGCCAGGTCGCTATCGAAGATGCGGACACGCGCCCAACTGGTGGCGTGGGCAGCGATGAAGGCCTGATGCCGCGGGGCCTGCTGGTAGGCGTCATGGGCAGCGTGCGAGGCAAACACAATCACAAGCGCCACGTCATAGTCGCGGTCGTTCACCTGCCGGTCGTAGTGGGAGCAGCGGCCGGCGGCAAAGAGGAGTGTGCCGGGGTGGCCCGCGAGGTGACTCTGGCAGGCAGCCACGAGAAGAGCCGCAGCCTGCGGCGAGCGGTTCTTGAGCGTGAAATAAACGGCGTGTGAGAGCATGGTGGGAACAGCAGGGAGGCGGCAGGCGAAACAGATCTCCGCAGCCCGGCCGCATCAGCCGGTCAGCGGTTTTTCTGTGGCGCCTTTGGCAACCGTGCTGGCGGGTTTGGTTTCCTCGGCGCGGCGGGGCACGGCGGGCCCGATGATGGCCACCACCTCGGTGTCATCGAGCATCTCCCGTTCCTCCAGTTCCCGCGCCAGAGTGTCGAGTTTTTCGCGGTTGTCGGTGAGCAGCCGGGTGGCCCGCTCGGCCGCCTCGTGGAGGATGCGGGTCAGTTCGTCGTCAATGATCTGGGCGGTATGGTCGCTGAACTCGCGCTGCTCGTAGACATCGCGGCCCAAAAACGGCTGCTCGTTGCTGCCATGGCAGGCGACCGGTCCCACTTTCTCGCTCATGCCCCAGTGCGACACCATCCGCCGGGCCAAGCGTGTGGCCTGCACGAGATCGTTTTCGGCCCCGGCCGAATACTCGCCGAACACCAGCTTTTCAGCAGCGCGGCCGGCCAGAATGAAGACGAGCCGGTTGGTGAGATCGGACTGGCCGATGTTCATCCGGTCTTCCTCGGGAACCAGTTGCGTGACGCCGAGAGCGCGGCCGCGGGGGATGATCGTAACCTTGTGCAACTTGTCGACGCCGGGGAGGAGCCAGGCCCCCAGGGCATGCCCCGCCTCGTGGTAGGCGGTCATCGTCTTCTCCCGCCCAACGAGCACTTCCTCGCGTTTGGGGCCCATCAGCACCTTGTCTCGGGCGTAGTCGAAGTCGGAGGAATCGACGGCCAATTTGTCGTGCCGGGTGGCCCACAGCGCCGCTTCGTTGACGAGGTTGCGGATGTCGGCACCGGTGAGCCCGACGGTGCCGCTGGCCAGCCGGTTCATATCGACATTCTCCGCCAGCGGAACTTTCCGCGTGTGCACCTGAAAGAGTGCCAGGCGGGCCTTGAGGTTGGGGCGATCGACCGTCACATGCCGGTCGAACCGGCCGGGGCGCAGCAGGGCGGGGTCGAGCACGTCGGGCCGGTTGGTGGCGGCGAGCACGATCACCGACTCAGTTTGGCTGAAGCCATCCATCTCGCTGAGAATCTGATTGAGCGTCTGCTCCCGTTCGTCGTGGCCACCGCCCAAGCCGGTGCCGCGATGCCGGCCGACGGCGTCGATCTCGTCGATGAACAGGATCGCGGGAGAGGCATCCTTGGCCGTCTTGAAGAGATCGCGCACACGGGAGGCACCCACCCCGACGAACATCTGGATGAATTCGCTGCCGGAGATCGAGAAGAAGGGCACGCCTGCCTCGCCTGCCACGGCCCTGGCCAGAAGTGTCTTGCCCGTTCCCGGAGGGCCCATCAGCAGCACTCCCTTCGGCACACGGCCGCCGAGTCGCTGGAATTTTTTGGGGTCTTTGAGGAAGTCAACGATTTCGTTGAGATCTTCCTTCACCTGATCCAGTCCCGCCACGTCGGCAAATGTCACCTGCTTGTCGCTGGCGCCATACCGCTTGGCGGGCGACTTGGCAAAACTGCCGAGAAAGCCGCTGCCGCCGAGGGGATCGCGGGAGCGTTTGAGTGTCATCCAGAAGCCTGCCATGAGCAGCAGCGGCACGAGCATGTAGAGGCCCAGGAGAAAGCCGGTGCCATCGGTCGGCTGGCGCACGGTGGTACGCACGCCATGGTCGAGCAGCAGCGTGTTGAGCCCCTCGCCGAGATAATTGGACAGTTCAAGGTGGAATGTCCGCGGGGGCGCGGCGGCCTCCGTTTCGCCAGTTGCGGGTTTGGGAGTTGTCTTGAATTCGCCATGCAGCGAATTGCCCGAGATCTCCACGCTCGAAACATTGCCGGCGGTTACCTGCCGGACAAATTCGTCGTAGCTGATCGGGGCCGGCAGCGAAGCCTGCTCGCGCAGAGCGATCGTCACAAACGCAAGCGCCGCGAGGATCAGCATGATGATTACCGGCATGCCCAGCGGACGGCCCAGCATCGGATTGGAATTGGCAGGGCCCTTGGGACTGGGGGTCGTATCCATCAACGGTGTGCTCGCAACTCGTTTGGTGGGGTGAACAGGCAACGCAACCGCAGCGGTCCCGGGAGCGGGAGCAACTGCCCGGTGGCAGGCCCCGGTGGGGGCCATCCATGGAATGCAGACCAAGGTGGCGGCGCAACTTCTGCCGCGTGCAGGCCTGGCAGACTCCTAAGCCGGGATCTCCCAGTGTAATGTATGCCTGGAACCTCGGAACGTCCGCTCGACGGCCCGGGGGGAAATTTCGGGCAGTTTGCCCCGGTCCCTCTCTCCTGTTGTGGGCTGTGCTTCGTTATGACGCGATTATTTCAGCAGGATGGGCTATCTGGAGGGGGCGATCAGCCGGCCGGGCCCCGGGTGCTGAAATATGGGGTGGTGGCGATTGCCCGCCGCGGTGAGCGGTTTCTGGCGATCCGGCGGGGCTGGAAGGTGGCGGCTGGGGGGAGAGTCTGCTTTCCGGGCGGGCATGTGGAGTCGGGAGAAGCGGAGCACGAAGCAGTGGTTCGCGAGTGCCGGGAGGAATTAGCGGCCCCGGTCGCGGCAACCAAGTGCGTTTGGCGAAGTGTCACCAGTTGGGGCACGGCCCTTGCTTGGTGGACGGTGACTTTGGATGAAACGGCGCCGTTGGTGCCCCATCCGGTGGAGGTGGCGGAGATTTTCTGGCTCACAGCCAACGATCTGCTGGCCGAACCGATGCTGCTGGAGGGCAACCGCGATTTCCTTATGGCGGTGCGGACTGGCCAGATCATTTTGGAGTAGCGGCGGCGGTGATGCACCCGGGCCGGGAACGTGGGTTGTGGCCACGTCGGCTGGTTGCATAGACTCCTGTCGAGCCGAGGAATTTCTTTCCGGAGGCGTCTGTTGCCGGCAGTTGTCGGTGCAGGCCAATCGATTCAGCGCCATGGGGTTTTTTTGAGCCCTGTGGTCACTCTACACATATTTGCGGGAGAGAAGAGCGGTATGGAGCGCACGTTTGTCATGTTCAAGCCCGATTGCCTCGAGCGTGGTCTGCTCGGCAGGATTCTCTCCCGGTTTGAGGAGAAGGGGCTGCGGTTGGTGGCGATGAAGATGCTGCGGGTGACTCCAGACTTGGCCAAGCAGCACTACGCCGAGCATGTGACGAAGCCGTTCTATCCCGATCTCGAGCAATTCATCACGGCCTCGCCGGTGGTGGCGACGGTGTTTTCCGGGCCGGAGGTGATTCGGGTGGTGCGGGAGATGCTGGGGGCCACCAGTGGCCTGAAGGCGGCTTCCGGCACGATCCGCGGCGATTACAGCGCCAGCCGGCAGATGAATCTGGTCCATGCTTCCGACTCCCCCGAGTCAGCTGCCCGCGAGATGGCAATCTATTTCAAGCCGGCCGAGATTCTGCAGTGGACGCCGTCGCTGGCTGGCTGGTTGCAGGCACCGAGCGAAGTCTGACGCGAGGTCTGAGTTTGGCCAGCGAGCTTTCGTAAACCTGTCTGTCTCAGGCTCCGTGGCTCAATCGCAGCGTGCCGGCGGGAGTGTCGGTGGCGAGGCGGTCGATCATGTCGCGGCAGGCCCGCTCGACGGCCGTTTGCCACTGCGCTGGTGCCAGTCCGGCATTCATCTCGGCTCGGCTGTGGGCATAAATGATGTCGCGGGCGCTGACGATGATCGCGCCCAGCCCATCGGCGTCAAACGCGCCGCGCGTGTCGGTGGCCCGGCCTCCCTGTTTGCCGAAGCCAGGCACGAGGATCCAGGTGTGGGGCATGGTGGCGCGGAGAGCTTCGAGCTGGCGGGGCCAGGTGGCGCCGACAACCGCCCCGACGGCCCCGTAGCGGGCGTCAATCGAATGGATGGCGTGTTGAGCCGATCCTGCAGCGGCCGGACCGGTGGCGGCTGTGGTGGTGCGGGCGGCGAGCTGTTCGACACCGGCGGCGACGTGTTCGTAGAGGGGGGAGCCTTGGGCGTCGAGTTCCTGAAAGTCCTTGCTGCCGGGGTTTGATGTCTTGACGAGGATGAAGATGCCGGCGTGGCGAGCGGTGGCAACCTTCACGAACGGTTCCACGGAATCGAGGCCGAGGTAGGGGTTTACGGTGAGGGCGTCGGCGTGCCAGGGGCCACCGAGCCAGCCGTCGGCGTAGGCCTCGGCGGTGGAGCCGATGTCACCCCGTTTGCCGTCGGCAAGGACGAGCAGGCCGCGGGCGTGGGCGTGATCGATGGTGTCGGCCAAGGCGAGCATGCCGTGGGGGCCGAGGGCCTCAAAGCAGGCGAGTTGGGGTTTGACGATCGGCACGAGGGGGGCGACGACATCGATGATGTCGCAGCAGAATTTGGCGAAGAGGGGGGCGAGCACCTTGGGATCATGGGCGGATGGGTGTGTGGTGCCTGTGTTGGCGGTGGCGGTGGCGAGCACGGCTGGGGGGAGGGAATCGGCTTTGGGGTCGAGTCCGACGCAGGCGGGAGTGCCGCGGGAGCGGATGGCGGCGGCGAGGCGGGCGGAGAACGATTCGGTGTGGGGGGGATGGCCAGCAGCCTGGGAGGCGGAATGTGAAGAGGGATTGGCGCCAGCGTGACTTGCTGCGGTTGTTTCAGGTGTTTTGGGAGTGTGCATGGCTGGGCTGGGGGGGTGTGGTGGTGAAAAGTTGCTGACGAGAGGGGCTGCCGTGGGGGGGCTGATGTGAGGGGGAGGAGAAGCCGTGTTGAAGTGGGGCGGATGTTCTGCGATAGTGTGGCGGTCGCGAGGCGGCGAGGCGAGAGCCACTGCTTGTTTGGCGATGATTCGGGGCGTGGCGCAGTCTGGCTAGCGCGCTTGACTGGGGGTCAAGAGGTCGCAGGTTCGAGTCCTGTCGCCCCGATTGGTTGATTTGTCCT
>CAISJI010000205.1 GCA_903885565.1 uncultured Planctomycetaceae bacterium | reverse complement strand
GGTTGTACGTCTTCGTGAGCCCCTCGTCGTGCGCCACCATTAACGCCGCCCGATACTCGTAATACTCTTTTCCTGCTGCCTCCAACGCCGGATCCGACTCGAAGTTCTCCGGAAACGGGAAGGTTTCGAAACAGTCGCTGGGGGTGTAGCGGAGGTCGTCCTTCAGTGACGAGCCTAAAAGCCGAATCCACGTCTCGTGCGCGGAACCCTGAAGGCATGAGAAAATGCTAAAGTCACCGCTGGTCACGGCGACGATCGACTCTGAAATGCAAAAGTCGGACGAAACCCTGGCCCACGACATCCATGGCGTGTGTCGGCAGAGTCCAAAAAAGAACCGCGTGTGTTTCGCGGCGACACGCAATGCTTGGGCCTCAAACTGAAATCGCCACCATAGTTCTTTGAGGCGTTCTGCACCGGACTGATCTCGAAGTGCGTCACGTTCGCGTTTGACCCCGTCAGCCAGGATTCTGTGGAGTGATGGAATAGCCTTCAGTTCAGCCTCGGTTAGATCACACACGTCGATAATTCGCCGAGATGCAGAGCAAGTTGAACTGCCGTTTAGATCCTCGCCGCCCAGGTAGTTGCGAACGTAGGGCTTGGATGACGGGGTGCTGATAATCAGTGCGTCGACTTCTGCTGGAGCTACGTTCCCAGGGGAATCACCCACAACAAAACCGGCACCGTATGGGACAACGCCCTTTGACGCCGTGAGTGCCTGAGCCAGTTTCTCGGGGTTGTCACTACCGCCCTTTGCCAACAGGAACGCAGAAATAGAAGGGGCTAGCCGTTCGTTGAGTCGTAGTGGAATTGATGGCGGCCCCTTGCTGATGTGAACGACGCTAACAACTACGGCGGCGTCACCCGGCCAGCAGAGTCGTTTGGTAGCAGCAAAAATGACGCCATGCTCCCTGACGATTACAGCCAAACCGCTTTCTCGCGTGTCGCCTTGTGCGATTGTATTTGTTGACAGGAAACCAAACGCACCGAGTTGCCGTACGAGGGCGTAGGCTGCACGGAAGAAAAAGGCTACAAGGTCACACTTGCCGCCTGTACTGTGAAACGTTTCACGTAGGTAGTCCGTGTAGTTCTTGCCGGCTGAGTCGCTTAGCGAAGTGACCCCCAGAAACGGCGGATTCCCCACGATCGCGTCGAACCCGGGGTTGTCGCGTCCAAACACCTCGGGAAACTCAATTTCCCAGTGGAATGGGTGGAGCGGATGCGAGATCGGCTTGTCTGGCGCGAGGGCGTCGGCGCTCGCCGCGAGCGCAGCGTCGCGAGGCTTGCCGTGGAGCCAGTTCACGAGGTTGGCAATGCGTGACCGCGCCGCGACGTAGTCGCCCGCCCCGGCACCCACAGTAAGGAACTCCTCTACGGGTTCGGAGAGGCGGTCGAGTGTCTTCTGGCGGTCTTTTGGTTTTTCAGCACTAAAAAAAGCGGCAATGACGGCATCGCCGATGAGCCGGGGTTTCGAGAGGGCTTCGTCGGCGAGTGCGAGTTTTTGGGCCTTGAGTTCGGGCGATAGAAAATCTCCGCCTTCGAGGATGTCGCGGCGGGCGGCGGCGGCGCGGCGGATCGCGTCTTCAAGGGCCTTGGTGACGGTGGTTCGCTGCTTCTGCGGTTCCCAGTGCAATGAAGAAATCTGCTTGCGGCCGAGGCCGACGAGCGAATCGCCTGAGCGGAGCGAGTGGTCGAGGAACGTAAAGGGGTGGTCCTTGGCGAGCGTGGCCAGCCAGAGAGAAAGCTTTGCGAGGTCGGCGGCCATCGGGTTTTTATCGACGCCGTAGAGGCACTTTTGGGCGACGAGCCGCTTGGCCAGCAAAAGCTCGTCTTCGTCGGGCGGGAGGGGCGGCATGCCGCCGTGGCGTTGCCAGGCGACGACGAGATGGTCGGCGAGTTGGCGACAGGCTTCGACGAGAAACGCACCCGAGCCCATGGCGGGATCGCAGATTTTGAGGTCGAGGAGTTGGGCCGGCGTGGGTTTCTCGCCGAGGTTGGCGAGGACCGGTTCGAGCGTCTTCCGGACGATTGGCTCGGTGAGTTTGCGGGGCGTGTAGTTGGAGCCGGAGCGGCGGCGTTCGTCGCTCGGCACGAGAAGCATGGCGCCCTTGGCCACCGGCTGCGGAGTGGCCGAACGGGAAATCTTCTTGGCGGTGTCGAGGGCTGCGAGGATACCGTCGATCGTGGTCGCGGCTTTGAGCGGATCGGACTGCTTGGCAGTGAGCTTGTGGTCGGTCTGCGCTTCGAACGTTTTTGGTCTGTCGGCAGGCTTCGCAGCAAGGAGGGCGTCGAGGTTGACTGGCACCGGGGCGCCGTGTTTCTTCTTGGGCTTAATAGCGATCGACGGGCCGTCGGCAAGGCCGACACCAAAGCCCATCATCACCTCGTAGACGCTCCCGATCTGCTCGACGTCCAGAGTTCGGTACGAAAGCCTCTCACCGTCGAGCACCAAAAGCTTTTCGAGAACGCGGTGGATCGTGCCGTCGGGCACGGCTGGAACCTTTTGTTGGCGGCCATCGCCTGCAGCGGCGACTGAGCCCTCCAGCCACGGGAAGCGGTCGGGATCAAAGAGGTAACCCGACCGTGCGGGCAGTTTGAGGTCGGGGTGCTTTGAGCCCGAGTGGATGAGCCGGAAGAGGGCGACGAGCTGGGCCCAGGCGCCGTAGCGCAGGTCAATCGTGTCGGGATGCTTGGCGGCGTCGCCGCGGAGCCGCTCAAAGAGGCCGTGGACGCCGTAGTTTTGCTGGTAGAGGCTCGATGAGGGAAGGAGGCCGCGGTCTTCGGCGTAGAGCGTAAAAACCATACGCATGAGGACCGTGAGCAGGCCCTCGTAGACCTCGTTGGGCCGGGTGGCGAGGACGGTTTCAAGCAGCGTAGCGCCGGTTCTCTCATTGGCCGCCTGAAAGCCGCGAACAAGCTCAAAGGCGGCGTCGATGACCTGCTGGGCGAGAGCGGTGGAGACGCTCGCCTGAAAGTCGCGACTCTTGGCGAGGAGCGTGGTGAGGCGGGCTGGCGTGGGGGCGGCGAGGAGGCACTGCCGACTGAGGAGCATTTCCAGGGCGGCGAGGACGCGACGGCCGGCGACTTCACGCATGAAGCCGACCGGAAACGTGAGAACGCCTGCAGATTCGCCGCGGGGCGCGTAGACGAGGCGGAGCGATGTGCCCGCGGTGACGAGACCAATTGGCACGCCCGTTTCGCGGAGGAGTCGCTCGAACCGGCGGGTGGGCGAGGCCGTCCAGGCGGCGGAGTCGCCCGTCGATTCCTTGTCGAGATCGGTGCCAACAGGAAGCACCTTCACGAGCAGGAGCCAAGGGCGGGCGGCGTCTTTGGGTTTGGGGTCGCGGAGGACGAAGGTCGGGAACAGCTCCTCGTGGAGTTCGGGGAGGGGGATGCGGAGGGCGTCGGGGATCGGCTGGGTGGGCGAAAGCCCCAGGAGGAGGTCGGCGGGCCAGCCGAGGAAGTCGCCGAGGAACCTCGGGATGTCGGCAATAAAAACCTCGTCGGCCTGCTCGGGAGTGAGCTCGCGGCCTTCGGGAATATCACCGCGGCGGGCAGTGAGACTCGTGTAGAGCCGCTGCCGCTCGGGGTCGAGGAGCCCGAGAACGACCTGCGCGTCGGCCATGACGGCCGGCGAAACAACCAGCCCCTCGGGGGCGAGCGTACCGAGCCAGGCGCGATGGTCCTGCAGCGTCTTTTCGTGTTGGTAGTCACTCATGAATGCAAATTCAGTTCGTCACCGGCCAGAGGTAGGCGATGCCGATCGGTTCCAGACGGGAACTGGCGACACGGTAAAAATCGACGATCCGCTCCGGCTCGCGGGCGATGTCGCCGTCCACGCGATCGAGGAAGCGTTGCCAGGCGCGGCGGTCGAGGTCGCGCTGCCGCTTCTCGCCGTCGTTGAAATCGCCGCCAAACGTCTTTTGTGGGTCGTCGGCAGTGGAGAGTTCTTTCTGGATCCGGTTTTTTTGGTCCACAAGGACGGAGCGAAGGGTGTCGCTCTCCACAGTTCCACGCTTTTCGAGGAGGGCGATGGCGTCGGCACGGTGCTCGTCGCCCCGGGCCTCGAGGTGGGCGAGGAGCTCTTCAACGTCATCCGGGATCGCGGCGAGGAGTTTCCTGGCGACAACTTCGGGGATGCCCGCGCCGGAGCCGGGCTTCATCGCCTCTTCGAGAAGCGCCAGCGTGTGGGCTTCGGCGTCGCGGCCGTACGACTTGAGGCCACCGGAGCGGCTGCCGGGGTCGGTCCAGCGGGCCGTGACGGTGAGAATCTCTTCATGAAGCCGGACGGCACCCGCGCCGTAGAGCGAGAGCCGGCCGAGGAGAACAACGCGGGGCACGGCGTCGGTCGATTGCGCGAGGCAGGCGCGGGAGAGATCATGATGGACGAAACCCTGGGCGAGGAATCGGCCGAGCAGCCGTTTTACAAGCCTGTGTTCCAGGTGGAGTTGCACGACCGAGTCGTCGATGCCGGGCGGGGCTGTAAACACAACCGGCCGGATCAGTTTTTCCTGTCGCCAGCGGAAGTCGCGGGGACCCGACTCAGGCGGCTCGCGAAGGGCGTCGAGTGTGTCGGCCCACGTGGGGTCGCGGCCGAGGCGAGTGTCGATGTCGGGCAGATAAAAGCGGTCGGGCGACCCGGCGGGGGAATCAGGGGCTGGTGGGGCCGCAACAAGCGATTTCGATCCGCTCATCTCCAGCGAGCATGAGAGGGCGTCGCGGAGGTGGTCTTCGTCGAGGCCGATCGCCTTGCGAGCGTCGTTGAGCCGGTTGCGGAGGAGTTCGATCTGCTGGTCGACCTTTTCGAGCCGGGCCCGGGAGGCTTCGAGTTCTTCGTTGATCGTGGCTTTCGACCGTTCGTCGAGGTCGGCGGCGTCGATTTCGGCAGCCTGCGCGTCGGCTCGTGCCCGCTCGATGCCGCCGGCGAGCGTCTTCTCGATCTTGGCATCGAGTACCTGCGACAAACTGCCGAGCTGAGCGAGAATCTTTTCTGTTTTGGCGACGAGGACCTTGAGAACGCGATCCTCCGGCCGCTGAAGGTGAACGAAGTAATGGCAAAACACCTGCGGGGCGGGCTGGAGCTTGCGATCGATGCGGCCGTTGCGCTGCTCCAAGCGGCCGGGGTTCCATGGGAGATCGAAATGAAACAGGTTGTGGCAGTGCGCCTGCAGGTTGAGGCCCTCGCGGGCGGCGTCGGTGGCGATCAGAATCCGCAGGGGCTCCTTCGCCGGATCGGCGTTGAAGGCTTTTTTGATTTCCTCGCGGCGGTCGGCCGGCGTGGAGCCGCGGAAGATCGCAATTCGGCGGTCGGCGTCGGCCGTCTCGGAGATCGCGCTCAAGAGCATCTGCTGGAGATAGCGGGCCGTGTCTTCCCATTCGGTGAAGATCAGAACGCGGGTGCCGGTCCAGGCGTGCGATGCTGCTAATGGCCCGGGTTTGCCGGGCACGTGAATCGCCGGGCAGCAGTTTTTCTGCAGCCACGACACGAGAGCGCGGATGCGGGCGTCGGGGCGATGGCGGTGGTCTTCGGCGAGGGCCGTGAGCTTGTCGAGGAGGACCCGCTCGCGGTCGGAGTCGGCATCGGCGCTCGATGGTGTGGCAGCCGTGAGGGCGGCGACGGAGTCGTCTTCGAGGGCCGCGAGTTCCTCCGGGGGAAGTTCTGCGCGGTCGTCGTCGGCATCCGGAGCGGAGACCGCCGCGGCGCGGGTGTCGCCAGAGAGCGGGGGTCGGGGTTGCCCGTCGGCCTTGGTCTGCGACTGCTCGGCGGCCCAGACTTTCTCCATCGATCGGCGGTGGGCGGCGAGCGTGCGGGCAAACGCTTCGATACTCGACAGGAGCCGGTATTGCAGGCCGCCGACCACGAGCATCGCCTCGGCCTGCTGCCGGCGCGTGGCAGAGGATGCCACGCGGCGTCTGCGGACCTCGCGGTATTCGTCGAGGAGCCGCGGAAGCTCGAGTTCGGGGGCGTCGGCCGGAAGGCCGTCGATATCGACCTGCCTCACGATTCGCTCTGGGAACCCACCGACCCGCTTGCGGATGTCTTCCTTGAGTCGGCGGACCATCACCGGATCGAGATCCTTCACGCGAACCTTCACGCCGCGGGTGAATCGCTGCGGGTCGAGGATTTCGAGGAGAGCCGAAAAGCTATTGGAATGGCCGTTATGCGGCGTGGCCGACAGGAAAAGCCGGTGCTCAAATCGCGGGGCCAAGTCGCGGACGGCCCGCGTGATGCGGCTGTCGATCGCGTAGCGGTTATCGGAAGATGGGGCAGCGTGATGGGCTTCGTCGAAAATAAGGAGCGAGCCGGGCCGCAGCGTGCCGAGCCAATCGCGAAGCGGGCCAGCGTAGGTCTCGTCGATCAGGAGCCGCGAGGAGACGAGCCAGCGGGGGTGGGTGGCCCACGGGTTCACGGCCCAGCCGCGATCCTGACGGATTCGCTCCATCGCCTGCCGATCGAGTGTTTCGAAGAGCAGGCCGAACCGGGCTTCGAGTTCGTCGCGCCACTGCGACACCATCGACGGCGGACAGACCACGACGATGTCCTTCACGCGTCGGCGGAGGAGCAGTTCACTGGCAATAAGGCCGGCCTCGATCGTTTTTCCGAGGCCGACGTCGTCAGCGATGAAGAGGTTGACGCGGGGGAGCAGGAGGGCCTTGCGGAGTGGTTCCAGCTGATAGGCATCGAGGCGGATGCCGGCCCGGAAGGGCGATTGGAAGAGTTTCGGGTCGGTGGCCGTGACACAGTGCCAGCGAAGCGTGCGGACGAAGGCGCTGAAAAGCCGCGGGTCATCAAACCCCTTGGCGCCGATCTGCTTCCAGACCTGTCGATCGAGGATTTCGGTGTCGAGTTCGAGATCCCAGATCACCTCCAGAGCGTCGCCTTGGGCGTCGTCATCGATGCAGGCGAGAGCCACCTTCGCACCGTGCGGCGATGGTTCGACACTCTCGACGAGCCAGGTTCGGGTGCGGCAGCGGACGACCTGACCGGGTGCGGGCAGGACTGCGTGCTGGGGCCTCAAGCCCATGGAACTGGCTGCCGTGGTCATATGCGGATTTGCAGGGCGAGGAGCGAGGGCGAGGCTTTACGCCATCCATTGTGCCGAATCCCCTCCGGCAGGGGAATCCCCAAGCCCAGACCGCGTTCGGGCAGGATGCCAGAAGCAGGGCAGAGGGGATGCCCAGAAAGGACTCGCTGCCTCTCCTGCGGCGTGGCTCGGGGTTTTTTGCACGGCTGTTCTAGCCTTTTGCAGACTTGCCGTAGAGCGGCCCAGAGTAAAAAACTTCGCACGCCTTCCCGGCGCAGTCGACGAAAAGATCCTTGAATTCCTGGCAGGCTCTTGGATCTAGGGTCTTCTGCGTTTGGCCAGCCGTTAGCTGCCATCTTGCGCTCTCAAGGCCGTAACGAACCTGAACTGATTCGATAGCTGCAAATCCAGGGTCCTCTGGCGCCGACGGAGCCTTCTGCACACAAAACGGATGGGCAGGGTTCTTGAAAAGACGGCCTATCAGGAGTCGCGTTTCCGAATGTCGAGCCGCTGAGATCGGAGCCTTTGGATCTGGCCGGCGATTCACCCTGACCACCATCACGGCATCGCAGCGATCGGGGTTTTGCGCAGGGGCTCCGGGAGACGCCGCTATTTCGCGCAGCATTGCACGAATGCTCTCATCCAACGGTGAACCAGATGCAGATCGCTCCCGCATATGGGAAAGAATCGTTTCACACTTTTCAGGATCCTCAACAACGGCAAGCATGCCGTTACCGATGGCAGCGCTCGGTACGGCCGTTGCAGCGGCTGCGCCTTTTGCCGTAAAGACGGTCGTTGAGTCGACCGAAAGAACTATCGGTGCGCCATCAGCGGGAGTGATTCGGATCTGTTTGCCTGGGGTGCCTAACGTTTCTTGAGGCACTGCCAGCACGAGGGGGCCGTCGCTGAAATCCCACTTGATCAGGCCCGGGCGATCTCTGGTCTGCCCTTTGCCAGACTGCCTAACACACGAAAAATTTGCCGCCACATCGCAGGGCTGGGCCGCCGCTGAGACGAGCTTTTTTACATGTGCCTTCAG
>CAISJI010000204.1 GCA_903885565.1 uncultured Planctomycetaceae bacterium | reverse complement strand
GCGGCTGACGAGCCGGCGAAGGCCACTCCGGCACCTGTTCCTGCATCTGTTCCCGTCTCGATGCACGACTTCATGGAGGGCGTCTTCCAGTCTCCCTACCGGCGACTCAAGGTGGCCATGGCCGAAGAGCCGAAGGATGCCGCTGGCTGGAAGGCGATCCGCTCCGATTCCCTCATCTTGGCCGAAGGGGGCAATCTGCTTCTGCTTCGCCTCCCTGAGAAAGACGCTGATAGCTGGACTGCTCATAGCGTCGATACGCGGAATGCCGGGGCCGATCTCGTAACTGCGGCGAAGGCAAAGAACTTCACCGCTGCCAGAACGGCGTACGAGACGATGCTCAACCACTGCAACGCCTGTCATAGGCAGTTTGAAAACGGGAAGCACATTCTCGCCCCCTGATTATGTCGCCGATGCATGCGACAACGGCTGACGGCAATCAGGGTGATGCCGTCAACGTGGCGTTCGTTGGGCGTGAGTGAACGCACGTCGCGGCGGGTAACATCGGCTCTGTTGGATCGCAAAGTCGTGGTGTCAGATTCTTCGCGGTCTCCACTGCGTCTCGGATTTCCGGCGACAGTGGCACACCACTGGCTGCCCGGCCTCTCTCCCGAGGCGCCCATCAACGGAGACTGAGTCAGGCGGGGTCCGCCCACATCTCTTGGAATCGCTGTTTTCTGTCGCGCACATTTCGTGTGGAGCAGGAGTGGCGGCGTCCCCATGAATAAAAAAGGTGACGCGGTGATGGTCTGTCAGGGGGCGCGGGTCGGCGTGGTACGATTGTGTCCATGAGCCAGACCGTGACCGTTGATGTCCTTGCCATCGGCGCCCACCCCGACGACGTCGAACTCCACGCCGGCGGCACGCTGCTGCGGTTGGCCTCTCTGGGATACACCACCGCCATCGTCGATCTGACGCGGGGCGAGGCAGGCACCCATGGTTCGGTATCAGAGCGTGCCGCCGAGGCACTGGCCGCCACGGCAGTGTTGGGTGCGGCATGTCGCGAATCACTCGATCTCGGAGACAGCCGGCTGACAGACTCGGAGGCCACACGGGCCCCGGTTGTCTCGCTGCTGCGCCGCTTGAGGCCCCGGCTGGTGCTCACGCACCATGCAGATCAGCCGCATCCCGATCATGCGGCGGCGGCGAGAATCGTCACCGCAGCGGCGTATTTGGCAGGGCTCCGGCGGGCATACCCTGACGAAGATCTGGTCCCCCACCGCCCCGCTGCGATCCTGCACTTCGGCCTTCCGCGCGGTACCCCGCCGAGTTTCATTGTTGACGTCGGCCGCTGGGAGGAGGAATGGGAGCGGGCGGTGCGTTGTCATCGCTCGCAGTGGCACGTTCCGGGGCGGCAGGATGGAGAGACGGCGGTTTCGCAGCCCGACTTTCTCAACCGGGTGATCGCCCGGCGCAGGGGAGATGGCGCAGCCATTGGCGCTGCCGCTGGCGAGTCGTTCTGGGTACGAACCTGTCTGTCGGTCGACGATCCGGTCGCCCTGTTCGCCCGCTCGTACGATGTCTTGCCGTAGCCGATCGACTGGGAAGCACACTCATGCGGATCGGTATCGTCTGTTTTGCGGCCATCGGGGGGAGCAGCACAGTGGCTGCAGCGCTCGCTAACCACCTTGTGGCCGCTGGGCACACCCTCTTCCTGTTGGCTC
>CAISJI010000203.1 GCA_903885565.1 uncultured Planctomycetaceae bacterium | reverse complement strand
TCCTGCAAGTCCCAGGTATCGACCACGTTGGCGACGAAGTTGTCGCGGATGGCGGAAAGCTGGTCTTTTGCATCGTAGGCAGCCGCCAGATCGCGGAAGCAGATGTCGTTGGAATACTGGGTCGTCTGGAACGCCGAGTAGGTGATCTGAGTCATTGCCGGGCTGATGATGGTCGGCGTCGGCACGCAGTTGTTTCCAGAACCGTCGGGGGTGGAAACAGGCACCCAGCCGCCGCCAACGCCAGTGGAGCGTTTGACGATCACCGTCGAGAAGTTGAAGCCCATGCCGTCAGGCAGGATGTCCTTCTTGAGGAGTGCGGAAAGGCGTCCTTTGACGCGCATGATTTTGTCAACCTTGCCCTCGATACGAGAGGCGTCGGAGAGGAAATACTGGTCGAGTGCGGTAGCAGGCATAGTCGTGAAATTATTGAGTGGTTTGTTAAGCCTGCTCAACGCGACCGTGGGAGTGCCCCTGATGACGTAAGCAAGGCGAGTTGCTTGATGTCAGGGGAGGTGTCCTGGCTAAAATTACGCTCCGGTTAGTGACCAAAGTACCCGTGAAGGACGGGTGATGTTACGCTTCAATGGTGCAGATTATATACACTATCCCACAACGTCAACAAAAAAAATGCCGGGTCGGCGATTAAGCCAACCCGGCAATGCAATTTGGGGGTGTTGCCTATCACATTTTCAGTCCGTCCGCCGTCGGCTCGATCACGAGCGAGGTCGGGTCTTTGCTGTGCGGATATGGATTCGGCGTGTTTTGCGCCTTGAGGTCCATACCGAGCCACATGATTGCTTCCTCGATTTTGGTCATGGCGAGGCTGCGTTCACGCGATGAGCGCACGGGATGGTCTGGCGCACGTTCTCCGGTGTAGCCTTTGTCGCTGCCTTGCTTGAGGCGTTGGAGGTATTCATCGAGGTCTTTGCGCCATTGCTTCGTCTGGAAGACAAAGGCTTCTTGCTGGTCTGGGTTTGGTGTCGAGTTTTCTGTGATCTGCATATATTTGTGTGGGGTCGTTGTGTTTACGGGGAATGTTACCGGCGCTGGCGAAGGGCCGAGGTCAGACCCTCCTCGTCAAGCTCCACGTCGTCGTCGCTGGCTGGTTTAGAGGTGGGTGCCGGGGAAGGGTTGACACCGGGGCGGGCACCCAGCAAAGCGAGCTTGGAAGCCTTCTCCTTTTTCACCTCTTCTCGCAGAGCGAACAGTTCCTGAGCCATTGATGGGAGCAGGGCGGCTGCTTGGGCCTGAAACGCCTTTTCGGCTGGGTCGGTGGCTGGGCGTGCCGCTTTTACTTCATCGGCGATCTCAGGTTTGCTGAACAGCGATGGCAACTTCTTTGCCATCTGCCCGTAGATGTGGTCGTGGTGTTTCACATAAGCCGCTTCTTCGGCTTTGGCTGCCTCGGCTTTTTGCTGATCAGTCTGGTAGCGGAGACTGGTGAGGGTTTCCTTGGCATTCCTCTCCATATCCGACCCTTTTTGGTAAAGTGGGTGGAGCTTCTCAGCCTCTTGCACGGCGGCGGTGATGAGGGTGTCCGGGACGGGTGTGTCCGACTCGTCGAACACCTTGCGGATGGCGAGGATTCGCTCAAACGGCACCTCTTCGTCGGTGGCTTCGATCAAAGCCTGGGCGTCGATGTTGGCGTGGTCGGCGATGCGGTGAAGCATGTCCAGAGACTTCTGGATTGGCGCTTGGATGGTTTCGATCCACTCGGGGGTGCTGCGGAGATCCTGGGCTTTCTCCCACGATTCCAGACGTTCGAGCTTTTTCAGTGTCTCCTCACTGTCTTTGGGGTTGGCCTTGGCTTGCTCATATTCCTTCTGGAGCTTGTCAAAACGGATCTGAGCGTCACGAGCCTTCTCTTCAGCGCGTTTCTTCTCCGCACGCATGGCGGCGAACGCTTGCTGCTGGGGTTTGGCCCATTTGGAGGTGTCCACCTCCGGTTCTTCAGGAGACTTGGCTTCGATTTTCTCCTCTTTCTTTTCTTCCTCGATCTTTTCCTCGGGGAGAGCGTCCAACCCTTTCTTGGGCTTCTCGTCGGCAGGTTTGGCCTCCACAGGCTTTTCCTCGACCGGGGGCGCGGCTGGAGGCGCTTCAACTACGGCGGGAGCCGAGATCGGCTGCATTCCGGCAGCTTGGGGGACGGTGGCCGCCAGGGCGGCGTTGAACGAAGCTCCGTCGATCTCGACAGAGGGAGGCGGGGTGGGGGTGGTTAGCATAGATTTTCAGGCGCTATTCCTTGGGACGCGCAGAAGGTGGTAGCGGGTCGGCGTATTCGTCAGGCAGGGTAGCCTCAAAAACGGGAAGCATGCCCCCGTTGTCGAGTTTGTGCTTTCCAGACGGGACGGTCATGGCCTCCAGCGTGGAGAGCACCTGCTGAACCCCGAACATGCGGTAGTATTGGTGGGCGATAGCCGTGTCTGGGTGGTTGCCGGGGATGGTTTCGGGGATGCTCCTGGGCAACACCGTGCTGGCAATGGCTTCGAGGGCAGCTTTGATTTCTGGCTGCCCTAAAGCCGCTTTCAAGGATTGTTGCAACAGGGCGGAACTTCTGAACTGACGGATCTCTGGACTGCTTAATACTGGGGTGTTCATACTGTGGGTCGCTGACGGGATTTAATCTGTTGCTCGGCGCTCATTTGTTTGAGCTTTTGCGCGGCGAAGGCGTCGTTGAAGAGGAGCTTCTGGTCGGCCTCCTGCTTCTTGATAGAT
>CAISJI010000202.1 GCA_903885565.1 uncultured Planctomycetaceae bacterium | reverse complement strand
GGGGGCCATGGGTATCGTGGTCGGGGCTACCGCCGCGGGACTTCTAACGGCTCTGGCACTGCGTCGTTGCGGATATCACATGCGACTTGGTGCGCACCTCGCCTGTTGAATACGAACCGGTCGGGTGCCGAACCAGACGCCGAACCAGACGCCGAACCAGACGCCGAACCAGACGCCGAACCAGACGGCGAACCAGACGGCGAACCAGACGCCGAACCAGACGCTGGATCAGACGGCGGATAGAATCCAGCGGTGACGCAGAGTCCGTGGTCCGCCGCTGATCAGCTTTGGCGTTCCGTGAGACATGTGGACCCGTCATGAGTGCAATCTACGTCGAAACCTCGATCGTCGGTTATCTCACAGCGCGATCGGCCGCCGACGTAGTTTTCCAAGCCCGGCAAGAGCTGACACGTCGCTGGTGGCAGCAGCGTCGCGAGGGCTTCGACCTCGACATCAGCCAACTCGTGTTGGATGAGGCCGGGGCGGGTGATCCGACGGCAGCGGCGGATCGCCTGCGCGTGCTCGATGGCTTGCCACTCCTCGGCGAGTCCGCGGAGGCTGATCGGCTTGCCGACCTGTTACTCGCAAGGCACCTGCTGCCGCCAAAAGCTGCGGCGGATGCTCAACACGTCGCCTTGGCCGCTACGGCTGGCGTAGACTAACTGTTGACCTGGAACTGCAAGCACATCGCGAATGCGGATCTGCTTCCCGCACTGTACGAAACACTCAGGACCGAAGGATTCGCGCCGCCACTAATCGTCACGCCTGAGGAGTTTTCCGATGCCGGTTGAATCCCTTTACGCCGATCCCGTGGTCGCTGAGATCCACGAAGTGCGCCGTCGTCTGCTAGAAGCCAGCGGCGGCGATGTCGCGAAGTTCCGGCAGCGGCTGCGTGAGAGGCAGAGCGTGTCAGGACGCCGGATTGTGTCCGGTTCTGTGAAGAAGCACACGGAACCAAGCGATGCAATCGACTCGCGGGCAGCGTCCTGAGTGATGGTTCATCTAGCGGCCGCGAGCCTTTGATCTTTGCCGTTCGGCGCCAGAGGTGGGAGCATGTTTAAGAACAACTTCACGCGCTGGCACGCCCTCGTCGCTTGTGCCCTCTGGCTGGTGTTCGCGGCACTGACGCTGGTCATCGTGCTGCGCGGTCTCGACCACGCCGCCCAGCGACCGCTGACCGTCGCGGCTACGGTGGCCGGCAGCGCGCTTGGCCCGATGAGCGGGGCCATATGCCGCGGCTTTCAGCCCTGCTGCCTGGCGTTCTCCCTGTCCCTCATGCCGGTCTGTCTCGCTGGCTTGGCCGTCGCCACGGCCGTCCAAGTTGTATGGCTGCCGGAAGTCTCCTGGTTGAGGGTGGGGCGGCTCGTCGTCTGGTCGGCAGGACTTCTGCTGTGGTTCGGTGGCGGTATCCTGTCTCTAGCTCATGCCCTCGGCTAAGCCGCAGACTCCGAACCAATCGATGCAGCACGTCCTGCGATGTGGATAATCTCAAGGCAGCGAACTGTAAATCTTTGCCGTGAGCTCGCGGGACCGGAAATCATCGTGCGACCGCGGAAAAGTACCCCTGGGCCATACCTGCTGCACATGGAGGTGCTCCGGGATCGCATCGCAGAGCCTGAGCGGTTTCCGTTCTCACTTCCCGCCGTTCGCGGCCTGAGTGTCCTGCCGTTTCATCCGCAGGTCACGTTCCTCGTCGGCGAAAACGGCGCTGGCAAGTCGACGCTGCTCGAGGCGATCGCCGTCGCATACGGCCTCAACGCCGAGGGGGGGAGCGTGAACTTCAACTTTGCCACCCGGGCAACGCATTCCCCGCTCGGTGAATGCATCAGGCTGGCGAAGGCTCTGACGCGGCCCCGCGACAGCTACTTTCTGAGGGCTGAAAGCTTCTACAACGTGGCGACCGAGATCGAGCGGCTGGATCATGAACCGGGCGGCGGCCCGCCGATCATCGACGCCTACGGCGGCAGGTCGCTCCACGAGCAGTCGCACGGGGAGTCGTTCTTTGCCTTGTTCAAGAACCGGTTCGGTGGCAACGGGCTGTATATGCTCGACGAACCCGAGGCGGCGCTGTCGCCCACGCGGCAGGTTGAATTTCTCGTATTGATGCACGATTACATCCGTCGGGGCAGCCAGTTCGTGATCGCCACCCACTCGCCGATCATCATGGCGTATCCCGATGCCCGCATCCATCTGCTCGATCGGCAGGGGATTCGCGACGTGGCCTACACCGACACCGAGCACTATCAGGTCACGCGGCGGTTTCTGAGCGATCCGCGGCGAGCCATCGGGACCCTCCTCGGCGATGAGCCCGAGGGCGAGCCAGAGTCTGGATCAGACCGCGGATAGACTCCAGAGATGAGGCCAAGCCCGTGGTTCGCCGCTGATTGCCTGCGTTCGCTGAGAAGAGCGAGCAGCCCTGCGCTCCCCGCTGTTGGGTGACTGCGTTGGTTCCCGCGGGTATATTAGAAGCCTCCTTTGGAAGATGGGTTATGACTCCTACCGATCGAATCACCGTTCATCCCCAGCAATGCGGCGGCCGTCCGTGCGTGCGTGGAATGCGCATTCGAGTCAGTGATGTTCTCGACCTCCTTGCTGCTGGCCTCTCGCCCGCTGAAGTCGTGGCCGAACTCCCTGACCTAGAGCTTGAAGATGTCACTGCCTGCCTGAAGTTTGCCAGCCTGCAGGCGTCTCAACCCGGGGCCGCAGCCGGGGGGCCACGGAAGTCGAACCTGCTCCAACAGATCAAGTGATGGAGGCGGAGGGATCGGCGAACGCTTGAGGAGCGCGGGGCCGCTGCGGCCCAAGCGACGAGACTTTTGCCGTCCCGCAGCCGGCGGGCCACGCAGGTCACATGCGCCGTACATCGCATCAGGGGCAGCTGCCGCCAGTTCAAAACCGTTGACGTCCAGTCCTCTTGCCGGCTCGGCTCCACCGCGGAATAGAATCGGAGGCTGTTCGCTCCTCCTCGCGATGCTTCTCCTCTGGTGGCACCATGCAACGATTTTCTCTTTCTTGGCTCGGAATCTGGCTGTTGCTAGCGGGGCTGGCCGGGGCGGAGGACCGGGCACAGCCTGCGGCCCCGGCGCTCCCCCCCCGGGAACGCTTCCACCTCTATCTGCTGATCGGACAATCAAACATGGCAGGCCGGGGCCAGCTCGACGAGGAGACGGCGATCTCGAGCGCGCGGGTGTTGAAATTCACTCCTGAAAACACCTGGGCCCCCGGCACCGAGCCGATCCACCCCGCCAAGAGGAGCGGAAAGGGGGCCGGGCTCGCCGCCAGCTTCGCCCGCTCAATGGCCGATGCCGATCCGCAGGTGACGATCGGCCTGATCCCCTGCGCGGTCGGTGGCACACCGCTGGCCCGCTGGATGAAGGGGGGCGATCTCTACGCCCAAGCAGTCACACGCACTCGCACGGCACTCGCTGACGGCACGCTGCGGGGGATCCTCTGGCATCAGGGGGAGCGGGATGCATTTGAAGAAGAGACGGCCCGCAGCTATGGCGACCGGCTGGCGGGGATGGTGGCCGATCTGCGGGCAGACCTCGGGGCTGGGGAGGTGCCGCTGGTGGTGGGGCAGTTGGGGGAATTCCTGCCGAACCCAACTCACCCGGGAAAATATGCCTTTTCCAAGCTGGTCAACGAGCAGCTGACAGCCCTGCCGGGCCGCGTTCCCTCTGCCGCCGTGGCCGAGTCTGCCGGTCTCACTGCCACAGGCGACAACCTCCATTTCGACACACCCTCCCTGCGGACGTTCGGCGTGCGCTATGCTGCGGCGATGCAGCGGCTGCAAAACTCGCAATCAAGCGACAGATAAAAGAGCGGCAGATCGTTGTCGCGGGGTGGCACGCCGCCACCCAGTCCCTCCACCGACAGGCAATTGTACTCCATGGCAAGTCTTGGTCTGGCACTTTCCGGCGGCGGCTTCCGGGCCACGCTCTACCATCTGGGGGTGCTGCGCTACCTGCGCGACAACGGCTCGCTGCCGCTGGTAACCGACATCGCCGCGGTGTCGGGGGGAAGCGTGCTGGCGGCTCATCTGGTGCTCAACTGGGAGCGCTACACCGGCAGCGACGAGCAGTTTGCAGAGGCGGCCGCCGAGATCATCGCGGTGACGCAATTCGATGTGCGCAACCGGATCGTTCGCCGGCTTCCGCTTCTCTATCCCCTCCGGCTGGCTGCCAAGCTCTCCGGCTGGAAATCTCCCGGCCTCTCCCCCAACGCCCTGCTGGAGGGCTACTACCGCCGGTTTCTCTACGGCGACCGCCGGCTGTTTGAGCTGCCCGAACAACCGCTGCTGCATATCCTCTCCACCAACGTCAGCGATGGCGTGCTGGCGGTGTTCAACAGGGATGGCCTCCATATCCAGAAGCGGGGCGTGCGGGATGCCGATCCGTTTCGCCACGTTGCCGGCCAGACGGCCAGCGTGGCCAAGGTGGTGGCGGCCTCCTCCGCCTTCCCCGGCTTTTTTCCCCCGGTGGAAATCACGGCCCAGGATCTGGGCGTTCACGAGGGAGAATTTCCCAATGAATCGTTCACTGATGGCGGCGTCTACGACAATCTCGGCACGCGGGCCTTTGCCTGGCTGAAGGATCAGCGAGGCAAAACCTATAGCCGGATCCTTGTGAGTGATGCCGGCAAGCCGTTCAAGGTGCTCGGCAATGCCCCGCTGGGGTTTGTCGCACAGTCGATCCGCGCCTCCGATATCCTCTGGGATCGGGTCTGGCAGTTGGAACGGGAAAATTTTGGCGATCGCAACGGCTTCTATTTCGCCCCGATCACCCGCATCGTCGATCCACACGAAGATCCCCACGCCCTCCATCCGGTGGTGCAGGCGGAGATCTCCTCGATCCGCACCGACCTCGACCGCTTCTCCGATCTGGAGGTCAACGCGCTGGTGCAGCATGGCTATGAGGTGACCCGCAGCCTGCATCGGCAGATCGTCGGGGAGACGATCGTTCCGGTTCACGAGGGGCCGCTCTGGGAACCCTTGCCGGGCCGGTATTCCCTCGCCCAGGCCCATGCCGGGTCACCCGCAGTGGCCCCCACTGCCGGCACGGCGCGCACCGCTGCCACCAGTCCGTCAGCCGCGCTGGCCCACCAGCTGCGCCGCTCCAGCCAGCGGCATGTCTGGTCAACCCTGCTCGACGCCCGCGACTGGCCCTCTTACATCTTCGCGGCTCTGGCTGCCCTGCTGCTGATTTATCTCCCCCTGCATTTTTACCGGCTCCACCGGCATGCCGCGATGCTCACCAGCGTCATCAACTCGATTGCGAAGGGGGATCCCGACATCCGGCTGGTGCTCGATCTGGTGGAGAACGATCCCCTCACCAACTGGCTGCCGATTGCGATCACCGACACCACCACGCCAACGCCGATCGATTTCACCGGCGTCGATATTCTCTCCTACAGCCGGATCATCGATCTGCGGAGCCGGAAAGGGGGCGTGCATGCAAACGGAAGTCCGCAGCATGTGCACCTGCGGGATCGGCTTGTGATCCGGTTCCCCGAGGGCTCGACCACGGCACGCAGGTTGGTGTTCCGCACGTTGCAACCGATGGAGGACGTCAGTTACAGCCAGCCCAAAAGCCCGTTTCCGATCGAGGTTCGCCGGGTGACCGACCGCAGCGCCGCCGGGGAGCCGGCACCGTATTTTGAATTGCACTGCGATCTCACGCATGCACCGATCAACGAACTGATCACGCTCGAGATGGCTACGGTGCTGCGCTATTCGTCCCTGCCGCCAGACCGGCTGCCGCTGAAAATCGATTTCCCTGCCGATCTGCTCACCGTCTGGATGCTGTTTCCCGAGGATCATCCCTATCGCACCTACCAACTCCTGCGTTACCCCTTCGATGATCCGGCGGCCAGCGAGCCGCTGGTCTCCCGCTACACGATCGATCATCCCTACGGCCAGCTGATCGGCTGGTCGGTTCTCGAACCGCGCGAGAAAACGGTCTACGAATGCCGCTGGACTTCGCAGTGAGGCTGATCGCTCACTCCGTCGGCTGCGGGGCCGATTCTCGCGGCGTGGGCCCCGATTGGGCATCCTCCGGCTCTTCTTTCAGAATCTTCTTCCTGAGCCGTTCGACATACCCATTCGCCCGGGCGACAGCATGCGGATCCCGGGTCGGCATCGTGCGGATGAACTCCACGAGCGGAGCCGCCCGCTCCCCCAGAACATCGATCGCGTTCATGGCGAGGATGCCGGCGTAGGCGCTTGAACGGGTGGGATCGGCACACTCCGCTAGCGTCGCCAGGCCAGCGGCGGCAGCGGCAGCATCGCCATAGCGAACCATTGCCTCGGCGGCTGGAATCCGCACGCTCGGCGAGGGATCGGCAAGGGACTCGCGCAGTTCATTTCTGTAGGCCTCCACGCCCGCCGCACCCCGCACCAGCGCCCCAACAGCGCCCCAACAGCGCACGCCGCTGTCGCCGTCGTGAAACAACTGCCGCACCTGCTCCGGCGAGCCGGACTCCGGCCGCGTGGCCAACTCGGCCGCGGCAAAGATGCGGGCCAAGGGATAGGCAGAGTCGCTGGCGAGGGCCGTTCGCGGAGCGATCTCCCCGCTGCGGGCATGGACCTCCGCCTCGGTGAGATATCCGGTGTCGCGGAAGTCAGCCGCGGCAGTCTGTTGGGCCTGGCGGAGTCTCAGCAGAATCTCCTTGTGCCCGGGGGAGTATGCGAGATTCACCGTTTCGTCGGGGTCGGTCTGGAGATCGTAGAGTTCCTCCGGGGCTTTGGGCTCCTGCCAGAAGATCGTTTGGGCAGCGGTTGTGTTTCCCGCCTCAAACAGCCGCCGCCAGACCTGCGTGGTGGGGAGCAGAAACTGCGTGTTGACATGCTGCCCCTGCGAACGGTGCGGCATGAAATTGCGCAGGTAGACGTAGCGGCCGTCGGTCACCGATCGGACCAGATCGTAGCGCTCATCCATGCGGCCCCGAAAGCCATAGACAAAGGGCTGCGGCTCGGTTTGAAACGGGCCGGCAAAGGCCTTCCCCTGCATGGTGGCGGGCGTCTCGCTGCCGGCGATGCTCAGCAGCGTGGGGGCAAAATCGACAAAGCTCACGAGCCGGTCGGTCTCTCCGCCCGGTGCGTATTCACGCGGGGCCAGATGCCGCCACTTGGGCGGAAAGAAAACCACCAGCGGCACCTGCAGCCCGGAGTTGCTCGGCCAGCGTTTGCTGCGCGGCAGGCCGGGGCCATGGTCGGCAAAATAAAACAGAATGGTGTCGTCGGCGAGGCCGGCGGCCTCCAGCTCGGCCATTCTTTTCCCCGCCTCCGCATCGGCGGCGCTCACCTGATCGTAGTACTGCGCCCAGTCGCGCCGCACTTCAGGGGTGTCGGGATGATAGGCCGGCACCCGCACTCCTGCCGGATTGGTGACCGGGGGCTCCCCCCGCGGCCGCAGTTTGCCCTCGTGGCTGGCGGATGAATTGAACACCGCGAAGAAGGGCTTCCCGGCCGGCCGCTTCTGCCAATGGGCTTTGCCCGAGGACTCATCCCAAATCTTCTCCGGCGTGATGAGGTTGTAGTCTTCCTTGGAGTTGTTGGTGCAGTAGTACCCCAACTCCCGCAGAT